>CANQND010000036.1 GCA_947625115.1 uncultured Clostridia bacterium
TATTAAACTACCGAAAACCGATAGATTTATTTAATGAATTTCTTTCAAAGTGTTGCACTTAGTTTGACAATTCACCGTCCGTTCGATTTACTTTATCTTGACAAAAAGAGTAACTATGCTATAATAGGTATGTATACGAACAGGAGAAGCTATATGAACGAACTGACTTCAACGGTATTGTGTTCGGTGTGCCTTGTCGTTTCGGTGACGATAAGCGTTTTGTGCATTGTCAATTGGATAAGACGCATCATATACAAAAACAAAGGCGTACTGCTTGATAATCGCAAAAGAGGCGCGCGTACACCCTTTTTCGGAATGGTGTTGGGAATATTTGTGGCGGCAATGGTTATGTTTATTCCCATCTATCTCAACAATTTGGAAGATCCGATCAATTGGGCAACGTATATCAAAATTCCGTTCCTTACCGCGCACAACGCTCTCAGATTGTTTGTGGTGGACGCCGATTTCGAGATTGTAAAAGACACTATCGGCGGAATGCCCATTGCAAACGCATTGCAAGGAATTTACACGGTTGTGTTTGCCCTGTATTATGTTATCGCCCCGCTGTTGACGGGAGCTTTTGTGCTGTCCTTGATAAAGGGCTTGTACGAAAGTTGGCGTTACAAACACAGCCGCCCCGTAAAACTGTATGTAATGTCGGAGCTTAACGAAAATTCTTTGGCATTGGCGCAGGATATTCTCAGAACGTATGCCTACCGCGACGAGGACGCGTTGACGGCGGAAGAAATAGAGTCCTGCCTCGATATTTCCGAAAAACGCGGCGTGCAGGATCGCAAAATCAAGCGGACGTTGGTTTTTGCAAACGTCACATCTCAATTTGAAGAAGAAAACGAAGAGTTGGTGGAACAGGCGCGAGAAATGGGCGCGATTTGCCTCGAAAGGGACATAACGGAAATCAGCTTGAAAACAAAACGTCGCGACATCACGCGCAAACTGTACTTTATCGGCATAAACGAGGACGAAAACGTAACCAAAGCCACGCAGATGATAGAAGTTTGCAATTCCAAAGCTAACGTCAATTCCTCCAACACCTACATCTACGTGTTTGCGATAAGCGAAGAAAGCGGAATAGTTATCGATTCCTGTATTTTACACGAAAGAGAAATTGCCGCTCAACGCGTGTACAATCAAAACAACGACGCTCAAAACGAAAAAACAAAGGACAAAAAACCGATAGACCTCTATCCCGCCGCATTCAAAATAAAGGTTCGCCGTGTGGACGAGGCTCGAAATCTCGTTTGGAACACTTTGCTCAAAAACGGCAGTCAATTGAATGCGCACGACGGCGATTATGTGAAAAAGCACTCCGAATTTAAGGAATTTGATGGCGAAACGGACGTAAATCAAGCAATTCCCTACCTGTTTCAGTCGGCGGTCGAGCGCGACGGAGTAAAACATATCAACGTGCTTATTGTCGGTTTGGGACGTTACGGCGGAGAATTGCTCAAAACAATGTGTTGGCTTTCTCAAATGCCGGGTTACCGCTTGCACGCTTACGTTTTTGACGGCGCGCCCAACGCGGAGGATCGTTTCAGAGCCGTCTGTCCCGAACTCGTTGATAAGAGAATGGACTTCGACAGCGACCCGATAAAGGGCGAGGCGTACTACTGTATCAAATTTTACAACGGCGTTGACGTAAACGCGGCGTCCTTTATGCAACAGATAGAGGCGATTGAGGAACGCATAACGCTTGCATTTGTTACTTTGGGCGCAGACCGCAACAATATAGACACCGCATTGAAATTGCGCCGCAGTTTCGGAAAAATGTACGGCAACGACGTGCCGCTTATCCTTACCGCCGTGTACAGCAGCGACAAAACGCGCTATCTCAACAGAGGACACATCTTGGTGGGCGACAAGGGCGACGACTACCGTATACGGTTTATCGGAGATACGGCAAGCAGATACAGTTTGGCAAACATTCAGCAAACCCGTCTGGAATCTATGGGCGAGGCGTGTCATATGCAGTGGTCCGTTATTTACAACGCCGACGCCGCCGCATGGGAAGCAAGCAAGGTTCTCTACGACTACGTGGAGTACAATCACGTAACTTCGATGGGGCAGGCCCTTTATCTGATAGCCCGCGAAGCCGTCGTAAACGAAATGTCCGTCAAACCCGACGGCGAAACGCTTGCCATCTACGAACATATGCGTTGGAACGCCTTTATGCGTAGTTTGGGCTATCGCGTTGTTCCCACGGTAACAAACGGCGAGGGCAAGGTAAAAGTGTACAAAAACAATCTGATACGCGTCCATTCGTCGTTGGTGCCGTTTGACGAACTGCCCGTCGGCGAACAGGCAAAAGACGATCGCAGGCTTAGCGAGATAGTGCAAATGGTGCGCGACCGCGAATGTGCGTTGTTCGATTGCTCGCAAAGTCAAAACAATTCCGAAAAAGAATAATTCAAAAAGCCTTTCTGCGGCTCAACCCGTCGAAAGGCTTTTTTATATGTTGTTCGGTCGGTACGGTCGGATAAATTCAGTAATTTTCCGTCCCGACAAAGTAAGCAGTTTTTCCAGCACCTCTTTTGTGGCGGATATATCGCTTGCCGCGTTGTGGTGGTAGAGTTGCACTCCCAACGCTTGCGACAGGGTGTCCAACTTCAAATCGCCCCGTTGAGTGCGAAAATGGTACAGAATATCTCGCGCCACCCACATCGTATCGAGTATTTCCGTCGGGTTAAATTTTATCCCGAACCGTCCCAAGTCCTTTTTTAGTACGGTAAGGTCGAAACGGTAATTGTGCGCGACAAAAACAAACTCCTTGGGAATTATCGGTTGCATAACCTGCCAAAATTCTTCTATTGACGGTGCGGATACCACGTCGTTGTTTGTTATGCCGTGTATGTACGTAAAGGTAATCCTCGTGTGAGGGTTTATCAACGTGTAGTAACCCGTTTGTTCTCCCTTTTGCACGACGATCAACCCGATAGCGCAAATTCGATCGTTGTTCCAATCGGCTGTTTCCACGTCTACAAACACAAAATTTTTGTTTGCGGGATATATTGAGGCTGTGCTTTCCATATCGTTCATCAAAGATACGTCCTCGTGTTGTACCACGTCGTTTTGTCGAAGTTTACCTTGTAGATTTATAGCATATAACTTTTAACCTGAAATGTCAACAGATTGTAAATTTGCCGTCGTAAAATTGCAGAAAAGCCAATATCGATTTTTTGCGTAAATCACTTTTCAAACGATAGTTTTTTTGCTATAATGTGATTATGAAGGTGTGGGCAAAAACTGTAAGGGAAGAAAAAATTACGCGTAGCGCGGTGTACGAATACGGTCATGCCGACAACCTCGAAGAGTTTATCGCCGTTTTGCAAGGAGTTTGCGAACAGTTGGACATTCCCACTCCCGTTGCGACGCGCGTAAACTTCAACCATTTTGTTATGTTCAACAACACTCGTTTTAAGGAACGCGATTTTGTTGAACACATAGATTTCGATATGTTGGATTTGGAAGCCGTTCCCGACAAAAAGAAGTAGTAGGTTCAAATTCTGACAACGATCGTAAGTAAATGCGGGTATAGTTTAGCGGCAAAACGACTGCTTCCCAAGCAGTAGTTACGGGTTCGACTCCCGTTACCCGCTCCATTTTATGTAAAGAGGTCGCTTGGCTGATTATATCGCGGTGTATTTTCGGCGTTTTGGTTGATTGCAAACGGTCGCGCTCAACAAAACGGCGTTATTTTTACAAAGTAAACCGTAATTGCTATGTGCGCTTGAAGTAGCAAGTAGATACGTTTTGACGGCGCAGTCGCGTAAAACTTTCACGCACAACCGCAAGTCAATAACGCGCCTTGCCGCTTTTACTGTCAGTAAACGTAAGCCTGTGCGGTTGTAAAACCGACATTGATAACGGAGATATTATGACGATAGGTATTTTTACCGCAATGCAAAAGGAAACCGTTTCGTTTTTGAACAATGGCTTTACCGCCGAAAAGATCGGCGAGTTCTCTTTTTATAAATTCAAGCTCGGCGATCACGACGTGATACTGTGCTGTCCTCCCTACGTGGGAGAGATCGCCGCCTCGGCGGCTACGCAGCTGCTTATAACAAATTTTCGCGTGGACGTCGTGTTCGACTTCGGAGTGGTGGGAGCGTTGACAAAGGACGTTGCCCTGCGGAGTTTTGTCTACGTGCGAGATGTCGTTCACTACGAGATGGACACGTCAAGCGTAGACGGCGTTCCCGTCGGACGTTACTCTTGCTTTGACGGCACGGCAGTAGCCGCCAACAAATTTCTTCTCAACAAGGCATTGTCCGCTAAAACTTTCCCTCTTGCGCGTTGCGCTTCGGGAAACAAGTTTATTGATTCTCCCGAAGTCAAAAGTCGTTTGTGTTCCGATTTCGGTGCGGAAATCTGCGATATGGAATCGGCAGGAGTGCTGTTTACGTGCAATTTCAATCACGTGCCGTGCTTGATTGTCAAGTGCGTTTCGGACAGTCTTGTCGGCGGACAAAACGAGTACCGTCAAAACGTTACCGCCGCGTGTGAGGAGTTTTTTGCGTTAGCCACTCAAATTTCTCGTAATTTGTAGAATAATATGACAAACATAGTATCTGTTTTTGCGGAAAAATGCAATGATTACCAGCCCAATTCCGTCCAAAATGCGGTAGACAGTCTGATTTCGCATATGGGCGGCGTGGAGTCTTTGGTGCCGAAAAACGCCAAAGTTTTTGTTAAAGTCAATCTCGTGAGAGAAATGTCCCCCGAAAAATGCGGAACAACGCACCCGGAAGTGGTTGTCGCTTTGTGCAAGAAGTTGTTGACCGTTACGCCCTTTGTAACGGTAGGCGACAGTTGCGCGGGGTTGTACAACAAGGCTACGCTTTCTTCCGTCTATTCTAAATGCGCAATGACGGAGGTGGAACAGCGCACTTCGGCTACGCTCAACCGCGAATTCGGCACGGGTGTTGCCGACGTTGACGGAGTTGTCCTCAAACAATGCGAATTTACATCGGCGTTTCTCGACGCGGACGTAGTAGTCAACGTCACAAAACTCAAAACCCACTCCTTTACGGGTTACACGGGAGCCGTGAAAAATTTGTTCGGACTTATTCCCGGTTTGGTAAAGGTGGAAATGCACAGTCGTTTCCCCGAGTTGCCTGATTTCTGCAATTTGTTGGTAGACATTTGCGAGTTCGCCCGTCCCAAGATCGTACTTAACGTAATCGACGCCGTGTGGGGTATGGACGGCAACGGACCTACTAACGGTAACCCCAAGTTTATCGGGCAAATTCTTGCTTCGGCTAACCCGTACGCTTTGGACGCGGTGGCTGTTTCCCTTTTCGGCGATCCTCTCGATATGCCCGTTTTGCAAACTGCCGTCAGGCGCGGATTGCTTTGCGAAGATTTGAGCGACGTTTCTTTCGATTTCGAGCAATGGAAACAAAGTCGGTTGAAAGATTTTTCCGTTCCCGCAACGGACAGGCTGGACTTCTTCGGCGATCAACCCGCTTGGATAAACCGTCTTGCCAAGAAATATATGGTAAAGCGCGTTTATCCCGACAAAACCTGTCGCGGTTGCGGTAAGTGCGCTACGCATTGTCCCGCAAAAGCCATAACGGTTGTCAAGGGGCGCGCCAAAGTGGATCAAAAGAAGTGTATCCATTGTTACTGCTGTCAGGAGCTTTGTCCGTTCAATGCGGTGCGTTTTCGCACGTCGCCCATCTACAAAATCGCTCGCAGACTTTCGGGCAAGCGCGACAAAAAGAAAACCCCGTCCGCTTGACAAAAAAATATGTATAATATATAATATAGCAAATATGTCAAGTATCAACGATTTGATATTGACAGGACAAGAAGAGTATCCGAAAGGAACTCATCTAAAAAAAGGTTATTCCAAGTCATTCTTGCAAAACAAGTTGACCTCGATGTTGCCTTTGTAAACTTAAATAAATATATTTGACGTATTCAACCCGAAAGCCGAATTGCTTTTAGGTTGTTTGTGTCGTAAAAGGAGTGTAAAATTATGCCCGAAGTACAACTTACAGAATCCGGTCGCAAAGAATTGGAAGCCCGTTTGGACTACCTCAAATCCGTACGTCGCGCCGAAATAGCCGAGGAAATAAAAACGGCTCGCGGTTTCGGCGACCTTTCGGAAAACGCCGAGTACGACGCAGCGCGTAAAGCTCAGGCGGAAATGGAGGGAGAAATCGCCGAAATAGAGGCGAAACTAAGACTTGCCAAAATAATTCACGAAACCACTGTGACCTGCGCCGAAATAGTAGACGGCGTTGAGCAACCGCAAAAGACCTACACAATCGTAGGCACAGCCGAAGCGGACCTCAAAAACGGCAGAATAAGCGACGAATCCCCCGTTGGAAGCGCGCTTTTGCATGCGCAGGACGGACAGACGGTCAGCGTTCAATTGCCCAACGGCAAGGTAAAACAAATAAAGGTGTACAAAGTAAGCAGATAAATTTAAGGAAAGCGGATTTATGAGCGAAGAAATCGTAAACAACGAACAAGATCTTAATGAAATACTGCGTATTCGCCGTGAAAAATTGGCAAAACTCGTCGCCGACGGAAAAAATCCCTACGAAATAACGCGTTTTGACAAAACCCATTCTTCCAAACAAATTCTCGAAAGCTATGTCGATCCCGTAGAGGGCGAGGACTACTCTCCGATGAAAGTTACCGTGGCGGGGCGAATGACATCTCGTCGCATAATGGGTAAAGCAAGTTTTTGCCATATTCTGGACGGCGACGGCTCCGTTCAGCTGTATGTCAAGCGCGACGAAGTGGGCGAGGAAGCGTATGCCGAATTCAAAACTTGGGATATAGGCGACATTATCGGCGGCGAGGGAGAAGTTTTTCGCACGCATATGGGCGAAATTTCCGTTCGCCTTTCAAGTATCAAGCTGTTAAGCAAATCGTTGTTGCCCCTCCCCGAAAAATTTCACGGCTTAAAGGACATCGAAACTCGCTACCGTCAGCGTTACGTGGATTTGATAGCCAATCCCGAAGTAAAACGTACTTTCGTGGTGCGTAGCAAGGTGATAAAGGCAATACGCGAATTTTTGGACGATCGCGGCTTTATCGAAGTGGAAACGCCCATTCTCAACACCATTGCAGGGGGCGCAAACGCGCGTCCGTTTGTAACGCACCATAACACATTGGATATAGATATGTATATGCGTATCGCCACCGAATTGCACCTGAAACGTCTGATCGTCGGCGGTTTCGAGCGCGTGTACGAAATCGGTCGGCAGTTCCGCAACGAGGGAATGGACCTCAAACACAATCCCGAGTTCACAACGATAGAACTGTATCAGGCGTATACCGATTTCCACGGTATGATGGACTTGGTGCAGGGAATGTTCTGTTACTGCGCAGACGTTGTTTTGGGTACGCGCAAATTGCCTTACGGAAATATCACGATAGACCTCGACAGGTGGCAAAAACTCACTATGACGGAGGCTGTAAAAAAATACACGGGCGTAGATTTCGACGCGCTCACCCCCGAACAGGCGGTGGAGCAATGCGCCAAAGTAGGTATCGAACTTCCCGTCGGAAAGCAAACTTGGGGCAACGCCCTGTACGAGTACTTCGACAACTTTGTGGAAAAGGAACTTGTTCAGCCCACGTTTATCTACGATTACCCGATAGAAGTAAGTCCCCTCGCCAAAAAGAAACCCTCCGACCCGCGCCTTACCGAACGGTTTGAATTTTTCATTAACTGCGCGGAAATGGGCAACGCTTTTTCCGAATTGAACGACCCGATCGATCAATACGAACGCTTTGCGGCGCAAGTTGCGGCAAAAGCGCAAGGCGACGACGAAGCGCAAATGATGGACAAGGATTTCATAACCGCTTTGGAATACGGTATGCCTCCCACAGGCGGCGTAGGTATCGGCATTGACCGAATGATAATGCTCTTTACCGACAATCAAAGTATACGAGATGTGTTGTTGTTCCCCACAATGCGTCCGCTGGACTAAGGAAAATTGTATTATTTCAACACGCGCAATTTTTGTAATACTAATCATTAAAAAGATTTGTGCGTGTTTGATTTTAGCAATTTTGCTTGGTACAACTATTTCGTTGCCAGAAAGTTTTGAATTTATTAGCTGAGAGGTATTAAAATGAGTTCAGTTACAGCAAGAATTAAAGAAGTTAAACAACCTCGTGGTGGTTATTTAAGACCCTCCTCTATGCAGGTGATAGATTTTTCTGATGGAAAAATTCTAAATGAAGAGGAAAATGTTCATTACTCGATAATGGGTATGGTTGTCGATTATCTTACAAGATTTATGATGGGAGAAGATATTCGCGAGGCATTTCAAATTTCGATTTTGGGAGCTGAAAAAGCAAAGGAATACATAGGCGATAATGTTAAAGAAGAGTTTGATGATTACTTAAATGGAATAAAAGGTTTAGACAACAATTCTATAATTAACGCCTGCAAGGTTTCAACGTTCGATGTATGGTATAGAAATCTTTATGATGCACTTTTAGCTAAAAGTGCCAAAGAAGTAAATCCGAATGAAGATACGATTATGAATATAAGAATTCTTGTGGAAAGAAGTATTTCCTTTTGGAAAAAATATGGTCCTATCAAAGTAGTTGGATTCACATTTGAGGAAAAAGGGTATACAGAAACAGTGAATAGTGGTGACGGGGATTTTTTGACACAAGACACAATGTGGGATTTTAAGGTTTCAAAGCGTCCTCCTACCAATAAACATACATTACAATTATTGATGTATTACATTATGGGAATACATTCTGGCAAGCCTGAATTTAAGGGTATAAATAAAATCGGAATATTCAATCCTCGTTTGAATAAGGCGTTTCTGTATGATTTGAATAATGTTTCAGCAGATACTATAAAAGAAATAGAGGACAACATAATTTGTTATGAATCATAAAATGAGCAAATAATCATAACAACAAGTGCTGAAAGTTCTAATTTAGCAGGCATTGTGATTCATCGCCGTAGTTGTCAAGCCTATTGTTTATCGGCGTACGGCTACGTTCGGAGTGAGATTATTGCAAAAGTAAACAAAACCGTCACGATTACGTGGCGGTTTGGAGTTTTTGTCGAGGAACAAAAGGCATTATATCAGTGAACGAACTTCAAAAAATTTACTCGTCTATGAGGGAATTTTATCAAATTTCTATCGTAAATGCGCGGCTCAACGGCGGCGACCCTGTTCGCGGCGTATTTGAAATTGCGTATGTCGGCAAAAGATTACGAGGTGTTTTTGACAGAACGGCGTAAGGCTATGGCTAAGATGATAGAAAAATACTACAAAAGGTTGTAAATATGGCACGAGCAAAATATCAGGTATTGGTATTGCCCTTTGTAAGGGTAAACGGCACAACGGAATACTGCATATTCAAACGGCGCGACATAGGTATTTGGCAATTTGTAAGCGGCGGCGGCGAAGAGGGCGAAACCGTTTTGCAATCTGCTCAACGCGAGGCTTTCGAGGAAGCGGGCATAGATTACTCTTGCAAATGTTTACCGTTGGAAACGCGCGCAACTTTGCCGAGCTATCTGTTTCCTTTTGCGGAAAAACTGTGGGGCAAGCAGTCCCTTGTGGTTCCCGAATGGGCTTTCGCTATCGAACTGCCCGACAAACGCGTCAAGTTGTCTGACGAACACACCGAGTATCGCTGGGCAAATTACCGAGAAGCGGTGGAACTGCTACATTTCGACAGCAACAAAATCGCTCTTTGGGAATTGGACAACAAATTGACTCAGGGCATAATTTTTTAACGATTGCCGCATTGAAAAGGTCTTTTTTGCGGTATTTTCCGATTTTGGGAGATAACTATGGAACTTTGGGACGCTTACGACGTCAATTTCAACAAAATTGAGGGAATGACGCTCACGCGAGGAGAGCCAATACCGCAAGGAGCTTTCCACCTTGTGTGCGACGTTTTGGTTCGTCACGCAGACGGCAGTTATCTTGTTATGCAACGCGATCCGCGCAAACACCACGGGTTGATGTGGGAAGCCACTTCGGGCGGTTCCGCATTGCAAGGAGAAACGCCTTTGGAGTGCGCCAAGCGGGAATTGTTTGAAGAAACGGGCATTGTGGCTCAAAACATAACGGAAGTCGGCGGCGAAACGGAGCGGCAATGTCACTACGTAGAGTTTTTGTGCGTAACCGATTGCGACAAGGATAGCGTAACTCTTCAAGAGGGCGAAACGGTAGCTTACCGCTGGGTGAGCAAAGAAGAACTTCTCCAAATGAGAGAAAATTTGCTTACCGAACGTATGCAACAATTTATTGACGAGTTGAAAACGCGATGAACTTTTTGCGGTACAAACCGCATATCTCTTTGAAAAAAATGCAAGTAAAAATAACCGTACTTAAACAAACAACCTATCCCGACCTTATCGAAACTTACGAGTTGCCGCAGGAGTTTCCCTGTTGCGTGCAAGTGGGGCAAACTTGGCTTGTCGGCGATTGCACTTGCCCTGAGGGTATGTGCCAACCTGCGTGGCAAACGCTGTTGCCCTTTGTAAGGGAGTTGCTCAACGGCGGCGGGTATTTTTACGGCGAATGGATGCGCAATCCTCACAGCGCAATGGTAAGTTGCAACGACGGTTTCCGTCCCGCGACGTTTTTGGTGGAGGTGTACAAATGATTTATCGCAAGCAACAGATAATCGGCGGTTCGCTGGTGGGAGCGGACGCAAAGTTGTCCTATATGGGCTTGTTCTCCGTCGTTGAGGACGCTATCAGCGAGGGAATGGGAATGCTCCGTCTTGACGGCGTAACCGTTATGCGCGATTACAACGCGTTTTGGGTGTTTACCAAAAACAAAATAAAGATTTTCGGATCCGTCGATTGGGGCGAAACGGTTACGGTGGAAAATTTTGTTTCGTCGGTGTCGTCGGCGAAAATAGTCCTCGATACGGCAATCAAAAAGTCCGACGGTAGCATTGTCGCCTATTCCGCTTGCGAAATGTGTTTGTTGGATATTGCCACAGGGCGCATACGCCGCACTTCGTCGGTGGGTATCGGGGAGAACTTTGAAGTGGAGCAATCTCTTTGCGAAATTTGTTTTGACAAAATAGAGGACTTGGATTTGCCGCAAGCGGACGCTGTAAAAGTTCGTTCAACCAATATCGATTTGTGCAAACATTGCAACAACGTTGAGTATATGCGTTTTCTCTTCAACACCTACAACGTTGCGCAGCTAACAAACCTTTGCGCAAAGGAAGTGGAAGTGTGCTATATGGCGCAGTCCTTTGAGGGCGACGAATTGACCGTTCACAAAAAGTCTTTGCCCGACCGCGAAATTTTGTCCGTGCGGCGTAACGGTTCAACTGTAATCAAGTGTTGTATCGTAAAGTAAGTTTTGCACCCCATATTGCGTATATGGGGTGCGATTTTTTGTTGACGTAAAACTAATTAAGTAAATTGTTTCTGTAATTGAATTTTTTCAGAACCTTTATTTTGCGAGAGGTCGTCACCTCTGTGTAGCGTTCCGTTATCGAAACGTTGCTGTGTCCGAGTATCTCCTGTACGCTTCTCAGATCCGAACCGTTTGCAAGCAAATTTGTGGCAAAAGTATGTCGCAAGTAGTGCGGCGTTGCATGTATGTTGATATCGGCAAGCCGCTTGTATTTGTTGAATATATCCTCTATGCCGTGTATCGAAATGGGTCCTTTGTGCCTGTTGAAGAACACAAACGGGTGATCGGGACGCATACTTCCGCGCAAAGAAAGCCAATTTTTTATGTTGGCGACCGTTTCATTGCAGGATAGGTATATCAACCTTTCCTTTTTGCCCTTGCCGTGTATCAACACAATACGCGAACGCAAATCGATGTCGTCCAATGTCATTGCGGCAACTTCGCCGATACGCATACCCGTTGAACACAGCAAATCGATCATAGCCAGATCCCGCGTTATCTGAAAAGTTGCAAACGGCGTAACCGCATTGTCCCTTATTTTGTACAAGGTGGTAAGCAATTTTTTTACTTCTCGCACGGTAATGGTGCGGGGCAAAACCTTTTCCTGTTTCAGATGAAATTCGTACTGCAACATCGGGTTGGCGAGTTTGTCGTTGCGGTAGATGTATTTGAAGTATTGGTGGAGCGTAGCCAAATGCCTCTTTATCGTGCTTACTTTGTGGTGCGTGTCAAACATATAGCTAACGTATGTCATCGGATTGCCGCCGTTTTCCTCTACATACCGCTCGTAGTCAGCGATGTCCTGTTTGTATGCGCAAATGGTTTTGTCGCTCAGGTTCTTTGTGATTTTGCAGTGTGCAATAAATTCTGTCATACCAACGTTTTCTTTCATTTTATTTCCTCCTATGCATTGGTTATAGAAATTGTAACGCAATAAATAATGTTATATCGAAAAAAATTAAGCAAATTTTGAAAATTTTAACTGAAAAATCAAACTATTTTTTCGCTATATGAGTAAATTATAACATATGTAATGCGATATTATCAGATTGCAGATTATGCAAAGGACAGCGGAGCATTTTGGGAAATCGTTTTTGCGACGTTACTTATTTCAACAGTGTAGGAAAACGCCCACGCTACGTGGCGCGCACGCTTTTGGCGGCTCTCTGCAAAACAAAACCCGCCCAAACGTCAGCGGCTTGGCGCAATAAATTTTTAACATAAATTCAACTCACGCAACAAACTTTTCTGACCTATTTCCCGCGTTTGAGTTAAAAACACAGAAAACATATGCAAAATGCTTGATTTTTGAGCCAAAATCGGCTAAAATCAAAATATGCGGATGTGGCGAAATTGGCAGACGCGCATGATTCAGGTTCATGTGAGAAATCATGCAGGTTCAAGTCCTGTCATC
>CANQND010000037.1 GCA_947625115.1 uncultured Clostridia bacterium
CTTGCGCTATATTATTTTTCCGCAAGGTTCTTGTACTTGGCAACGCGTTCCATCGCGTCCTTTTCGGATTTGGCGAACAACGTTTCGGCAATTTCGGGTTTGGTTTTGGCAAGAGAAGCGTAGCGGGTTTCGCCTTTGATAAATTCTTGGTAGTTGCCCGTAGGTTCTTTGCTGTCCAAGGTGAACGGGTTCTTGCCCTCGTCGATGAGCGTGGGATTGTAGCGATACAGTTGCCAATATCCGCAATCGACGGCGCGCTTGATTTCTTCTTGCGATTTGCCCATATTCAAGCCGTGGTTTATGCAGGGGGCGTAGGCGATGATAAGGCTGGGTCCGTGGTAAGCCTCCGCTTCGGTGAGGGCTTTGACGAGTTGCGCCTGATTTGCGCCCATACCTACTTGCGCCACGTACACGTAGCCGTAGCTCATTGCCATCATTCCGAGGTCTTTCTTCTTTACGCGTTTACCTGCGGCGGCAAACTTGGCAACTGCGCCCGTGGGAGAAGATTTGGACGCTTGTCCGCCCGTGTTGGAGTACACTTCGGTATCCAAAACAAGCACGTTTACGTCCTCGCCGCTTGCAAGCACGTGATCCAATCCGCCGTAGCCGATGTCGTAAGCCCAGCCATCTCCGCCGAAGATCCAAATGGATTTTTTGACGAGGCAGTCCTTTTCGGAAAGAATTTCCGCAACAAGTTTGTCGCAACGGCAACCGCAGTCTTTGCACTCTTCGAGGCGTTTGACAAGTTCTTCGGCGGCAACTTTGCTTTGAGCGGCGTCGTCTTTGCCCTCCAACCAAGCGCGGCAAGCGGCGGCTCCGTCTTTCCATTTCTTCCATTTTGTTTCAAGCAGAGCAATCTTGTCCGCAAGGCGGTTTCTGCGCTGATTGTAAGCGAGATTGATACCGTAACCGAATTCGGCGTTGTCCTCGAACAGGCTGTTTGCCCAAGCGGGACCGTGACCGTCTTTGTCGGTGGTGTAGGGGCAGGTGGGCGCGCTTCCGCCGTAAATGCTGGAACAGCCCGTTGCGTTAGCCACAACCATTCTGTCGCCGAACAACTGCGTTACGAGTTTTACGTAGGGGGTTTCGCCGCAGCCCGCGCACGCTCCCGAGAACTCGAACAAAGGTTGCTTGAATTGGCTTCCCTTGACGGTGTTGGGGTTGAGCGGACTCTTGACTTGTTCCACTTTTTGACTGAATTCCCAATTTTCCACTTCGTGAGTTTCCTCTGCGGGGGTCATCACGAGAGCTTTGCCTTTCATTGCGGGGCAGACGTTTGCGCAACTTCCGCAACCCGTGCAGTCCAAAGGACTTACCTGAATACGGAATTTGGCACCTTTTACGCCCACGGCGGGTTTGGTTACAAATCCCTCGGGTACGGGTTCGTTTTCGTCTATCAAAACGGGACGGATACAAGCGTGCGGGCAAACAAAGGAGCATTGGTTGCACTGTATGCAGTTTTCGGGCTGCCAAACGGGTACGTTGACGGCAATGCCGCGTTTTTCGTACTTGGTGGTGCCTGTGGGTACAACGCCCGCTTCGTTAAACGCCGATACGGGCAGGGTGTTGCCCTTTTGCTCGGTTATGGGGCGCACAAAGTTTTCGTAGTACTCGTTGTCCGTCTTTTCGGGCAGGGGCGCGCCCTCCGTGGTCGTTGCCCAATGCGCGGGAACGGCTACTTCGTGCAAACCCGCAACCGCGCCGTCGATGGCGGCAAAGTTGGCGTCGATAACTTTTTGACCCTTTTTGCCGTAGCTCTTTATCACGGCTTGTTTCATATATTCTTCCGCTTGTTCGTAGGGAATTATGTCCGCCAATTTGAAGAACGCCGCTTGCATTACCATATTGGTGGATTTCGCGCTGCCCGCTTTTATCGCTATGTGCAAACCGTCAATGGTGTAAAATTTGAGGTGTTTGCGCGCGATTTCGTTTTTCATAAACGCAGGCAGTTCGCGTTCGAGTTCTTCGTCGCTCCAAGCGCAGTTGAGCAGGAACGTTCCGCCCTCTTTTGCGTCCGCAAGCACGTCGTAACGCGTTACATAGCTTTGATTGTGGCACGCGATGAACTCCGCCTGATCGATGAGATAGCTGGATTTTATCGGGTTTTTGCCGAAACGCAAGTGGCTTATCGTCAAGCCGCCGCTCTTTTTGCTGTCGTACTCGAAGTAGCCCTGAGCGTACAAATCGGTGTGGTCGCCGATGATCTTTATGCTGTTTTTGTTGGCTCCTACCGTGCCGTCGCTGCCCAATCCCCAGAACTTGCAACGCGTGGTTCCCGCGGGGGCGACGTCGATGATTTCCTTAACTTCCAAAGAAGTACCCGTCACGTCGTCGTTTATGCCGATGGTGAAGTGGTTCTTCCTTTCGCCTTCCAGATTGCGGTAAATGGCAAGTATCATACTTGGAGTGAACTCCTTGCTGCCCAAGCCGTATCTTCCGCCGATAACGTTGGCTTTGCGGTGCATTTCCGCAAGGGCGGCAACGACGTCGAGGTACAGCGGCTCGCCGAGAGATCCCGGTTCCTTTGTGCGGTCGAGGACGGCGATGTTCTTGACGGAGCGAGGCAAAGCCTTGACAAAATGCGCCGCCGAGAAAGGACGGTAAAGGTGTACTTTGAGTACGCCGACTTTTTCTCCGCGAGCGGTGAGGTAATCGACGGTTTCTTCAACGGCTTCCGCGCCGCTACCCATAATGACGATAACGCTCGTAGCGTCCTTTGCGCCCACGTAGTCGAACAGGTGATAGCTTCTTCCCGTAAGACGGCTGACTTTCTTCATATATTTTTCCACAATGGCGGGGGTGGCGAGGTAGTACTTGTTGGCGGCTTCTCTGTTTTGGAAGTAGATGTCGCCGTTTTGCGCCGTACCTTGCAATTGCGGGTGTTCGGGGTTGAGAGCGCGCGCACGGAACTCGTCCACAAAGCGGCGATCCAACAGCTTGTCCATATCTTCGTAAGAAATTTCGTCGATCTTGCTCACTTCGTGGCTGGTGCGGAAACCGTCGAAGAAGTGCAAAAACGGCACTCTGGCTTCGAGAGTGGAAAGGTGCGCCACAAGCGCAAGATCCATAGCCTCTTGCACGGAGTTGCTGGCGAGCATCGCAAAACCCGTTTGACGGCACGCCATCACGTCTTGGTGATCGCCGAAAATGTTAAGCGCGTGAGCCGCAAGGGCCCTTGCCGAAACGTGGAACACGCAGGGCAACAATTCGCCGCTTATCTTGTACATATTGGGGATCATCAACAGCAAGCCTTGGCTGGCTGTAAATGTGCTTGTGAGCGCGCCTGCGACAAGACTGCCGTGTACTGCGCCCGCCGCGCCCGCTTCCGATTGCATTTCCGCAATTTTAACCGTCTGCCCAAACAGATTTTTTCTGCCTGCCGCCGACCATTCGTCGGCAACTTCTGCCATAGGAGAGGACGGAGTTATGGGGTAGATAGCTGCCACGTCGCTGAAAGCATACGCAACGTGAGAGGCAGCGGTATTACCGTCAATAGTTCTCTTTGCCATATTTTTTCCTCCAAAAAATAGTATCAAATGTTGTTGTCGGCGGTTGTTTTCGCAAACGCGCCATACAAAGATAATTATAAACTTTTGCAACGGCAAAGTCAAGAGATAAATAAATATAAAATACGGACATAAGTATGTAAAAAACGATGATTTTTGTCTTTGCGGGTCGAGTTGAGAACTTTTGAATTCGCAAGCAAAAATGCCCCGAAGCCAAGCCGTTAAAAAAAGCAAAAATTTTCAAAAATTTTTTTTCGCAGCCGATTGACTTGCGTGTGCGGTTATGCTAATTTATTAAGTACAAAAAACGCTATATGGGGTCGGCTTGCCGCTTTTTGTCGAAATTATTCCCGACGCGGCGCATAAGCTGTAAACGCAGGAGAAAGTATGAACAAGTTTGTAAAGATTTCGTTTTGCCTGTTGCTCGCCTTAGCTCTTTGCTTCGGCGATTTTCTTCCGTTGCTTTGCAATGCGGATATATCCGCTTTCGCCGCCTCCGAAACGGAAACTCCCGTCGAACAGAGCGAGGGCGTGGTGCGTCCCGAAGAAATAGACGAAGGTCTTTCCGTCAACAGTCTGGACGACATTCGCGGCAGACGCGTCACCGTCCGTCAACCCGTAATGGAAATTTTGCGCGACGACATCGTGCGGCAACCCGCCGAGGTAATGTCCGACGTGTACGAAATGCGCGATCTTGAAACGGGCGAAATTATGCACCAACTTGCCAAGATAAATTTCGCCGCCGATCCTCAATTGGAAGCGGGCAACAAGGATCACCCTATGTACCCGATGAGAGGTTTGGATCGCACGCCCAAAGACGACGACGGCAACATTGGCGAACAGAAATATTTTTCGGAATTTACCAAGTATATGCTGCTCAGGCAGGCGTACTACTTCAACACTCACGTAAACGAGATAGTAAACGGCGGTCAACTCAAAAAGCACCCCGCCGCAGACTATATTTACGGCAAAATACCCGACGACGCCAAAGCCGTTTCTATGCGCATTGTGACCGACCCTATCTACCGTTCTCCGATGACTACGGGGCTGTACCTCGTCGCGGGCGAAGAGGTAACGGTAAAAATAAAGGGACTGAAAGCGGGCGAAACGGTTACGCTGTACACCCATCATCAGGACACGATGGGCTACTTGGGCTACAACGAAAACGGCGGCGGTTTCGGCAAAATGGAAGATTACCTCGGCTATTGGGACGACAAGATCGTAGCCGAAGCCCGTCGCGCCGAGTCGGCAGGGCAACAGCCCGATTTCGACAAGTTCAACTACGGCTTGCACGGGCAGTGGCAATGGCAAAACCAAAAAGTTCCCTGTATGGGGACCACTTTCAACATTGTGGGTACGGGAAAGGAAACGGAAGTGAAGATAGGCAGTATGTACGGCGGACCGCTGTATGTAAAACCCACTTCGGACGCGGTGGAAATGGAAATAACGGGAGCCGTGCTTACTCCGCACTTTGTGTTGGGCGTAACAACCGTGGAGGAATTTGAAAAGGAGCTTAGCAATGCTCCGGGGCTTATCGCCACGTTAGACGTGGAAAACGGTCAGTTGATAGGTCCCGCCGAAGATATGCGCAACTGCGACGACATCGAAAAGTTGGCGTACTTTTGGCACAGCGTGTTTGCGATAGACATTTCCCTCAACGGCAGAGAGTACAACTACAATATGACGATGTGCTACGACCTGCACGTACCCGCGGGCGAAGCGGTGGCGTTGAACTCCAACTTTTGCGCCCAGCCCGAGTATTGGTTCCCGATATGTATGAACTACGAAACGCTCACCACCAAGGGCAATTGGGGTACGTTCCACGAACTCGGACACGTCCAAGCCAAAACGCACGGCGTAAATTGGGGCTTTTGCGACGGCGACGGCGAGGTGTGGAACAACACGCTTATTTTGCTTATCTACTCTATGTTGTGCAATATGGACAGCCGCGTAGTAAGCGTGGAACACGGCGAGTACGTACACCCGTACACGGCGGTGGAGCGTTCTCAAAAGATAACCCAACAGTACAAGGACAAGGAAACGGGTCAGATGCGCGACATCGTGGACTACGGGCAGATAAACGACGGTAACGGCGCGCACTTCGACCAACTTTCGATGTACGCCACGCTGTTGCACAGCTTCGGTTCGGATAAATTTGTGGATATGTTCTACACCTACAAAATGAACCCCGCCTACTGCTCCAACAAGCGAGCCGACTTTGTGTATCGCATAGGCGTTGTGGACCGCGTAAACATTCTCGATTGGGTAAACGACAACTACTTTGCCCGCATAACGGAAGATATGTTTACCGACAGTCAGTTGGAATTTTTGAACAATCTTCCCGATTTTGTCCCCGTGGCGTATCGTTGGGCAAACGGTATCGACGGACACGAAACGGCGCGCAAGTACGACGTGGACGGCAAATTTCCCACCGTGTTCGATTTGAGCGGCGACAATATTTCCTCTCCCGAAGAGGTGGAGATAGTTGCCGTAACGGACGCGCTGTACGGCGAAACCGACTACGACGAAATTTCTCAAAAAGTTACCTACACTCCGCCCGCAACGGCAACGGAGTACGACCGTTTTGATATCATCGTCAAGACAAAGGGCGGCAGGCGCGTCACTTTGAACGTCAATATGCGCCTTGTGTACAGGGGGCTGTACGGCGAGGTGTGGGATCTCGGCTCCAAAACGGATTGGAGCGGACGTAACCCAACTTTGTCCGAAGCCAAAAACTTTGCGCAAAGCAAACCTCACGACTACACGCTTACTTCCTCCTCTGCGGGGGTGGAGTTCAACCGTCAGAATATCGAATACCTGCATTTGCGCTTCAAATACCGCGCGGGCGCAAGCGGTTCGTACGGGTTTTACGTAAAAGCCGACGACGTAGCCGAAGTCCGTTTTTACAAGGGCAACGACAAGGGCGAACTTATCGGCACGGTATCCGTTCCTCACGATACCACCAGCTTTACCGCCTATCCGCACATAGAAACCTCTTTGACTGCGGGCGAGATAGTGTACGTCGATTGCGACCTCGTCAATTGGGGCGGCAAAGGACATCTGACGGTGGGCGTTCGACAGCCCGATTCGGAAAATATCGTCGCGTTGCCCTCGTCGCAATTGATCAGCGCGGGCGTTGACGAAAGCGAATTGACGGCGGTGGACGGCTTCAAAGGTTGGCAGCCCCGCTTTGTGGACAGTATCAAAAACGCCACGATAGACTACAAAATCGACCGCGACGGTTGGACGGTGTTGGCAACGCCCGAGAGCGAAAATGGCAGCGGCGGCGACAACCTCGTGGACGGGGACGAAAGCACTATTTTCCACTCCAAGTACAACGGCAAAAAAGCCGAATTGCCTCACGTGTTCGTCATAGACACGACGGCGGATCAAACTTTCAACTTTTTCGAGTTTGTACGCCGCACCAACGGCAACGACAAGTTGCTCAAATTTGCGCTGTACTCCTGCACGGAAAGCGACTACGTTAACGCGGCGCAAGGCGCGGTGGCAGATACGAACGGTTGGACAAAACTGTTTGACGGTTCGAGTTCCAACGTAAACGCCGCCCGTCAAAGAATAAGTTTTCCGCGCACGCAACTGAGATATTTCAAGTTTGTCGTAACGGACAACAACGGCGGACACACCGTACTCAAAGAAATCTACGCGGGCGTAGAATCTCAGCTCAACCAGACGGTAAAACCCTCCAACTATATGACGGACAACAGCGGTTTCACCGAAAACTCCGCAAACGGCAAGCTGTCGTCAACGGAGCAGGGTGCGCAATTCGCGTTTGAATTTTTGGGGAGCGGTTTTGAAATCTTTGCCGACACCGACCCGTCGTACGGCACGGCTTCCGTCACGGTGGACGAAGAATTAAAGGGAAAAATAGTCCTCAACGACCAACCGCTGTTCAACAAACAAGTTTTCGACAGCGAGGAATTGGCAACTTCGTTGCACAAAGTTGTCGTTACCGTATTGGACGACAAACCTTTTAACATAAGTTTTTTGAACGTGAAGTACGGCACGCCCGTTGCGGCGGACGAATATCCCGCGCTCAAAGACGACAACGGCAACGAGGACTACGGCGACACAGATGTGGCGCGGCAGTTTACAAAAGAGTGGAAAACCTTTGTAAAGGACTACAAAACGCTCACAAGCATCAAATTTTTGACGCAGGCTCCGCAGGGGTACGACGACACGTACGTGCGCATAGACACCTACATTCGCTTGTATCGAAAAGACGATAAAATCGCGTTTGTGTACCCGGGAAAAATACTCGCCCCGATAGAGTGCGGCTCGCTGTTTTCAAGCTGCGAAAAACTTTCCGAACTTGTCTTGGACAACTTCGACACGACCTATATGCGCGGAGCGATGAGTATGTTTTACGATTGCAAATCCATCGAAACGTTGGATCTGTCGCAATTTACCACGCAAAACGCGCTCAGTTTCGGCAAAATGTTCGGCAACTGCACAAACCTCAAACAAATGGATATGAGCAACTTTGCGTTGGACGGCAACGCCAACTTGTACCGTATGTTTGAAAACTGCACGGATTTGCAAACCATAACTCTGCCCAAAGAGTTCGACGGAGAAATATCCTGCGATCTGCCCTACGTGTACTACGACAACAACGCGGGTACCTACGGTTTCAAGTTGGAACTCAACTCGCGTACGGCGGGACACGTGCTTACGTTGCACAACGACCACAAGTTCGGCGGCAGTATTCACCAACAAGTCAATCCCTCTTGCGAGGAAAAGGGCAGTATTGCCTACCAAACTTGCACGGTCTGCAACTGCAATTTCGACGTCAATACAGGCAAAACGTTGCTCAAAGACGGCGACCTCGTTATACCCGCCACGGGTCACAGCGGCGCGTACCACTATTTGGGCAATTGGCCCACCTGCACCAAGAGCGGCGGCGGTTACGAGTACTACTGCGATGTGTGCAACAAGACGTTGGAAGTGGGTAAGGAAATACCCGCCATCGGACACTCCTATATGTTGGACACGGACGAGGGCGACGGCAAAGGCTATTCGGTAAACTTCCGCGCGGACGGCACGGCAACGGTGACGTTCTACTTGGCGTGTTCGTCCTTTTCCGATTGGGATACGTACACCCCCTGCAATCACAAAACGCAGGTTACGGTTACGATTTCCTACGACGTTCATCAGGATGCGACCTGCGACGAGGACGAATTTTTCTCCTTTGATAGCCTGATAGACGAACAAACGCTTGCCGACGCCATATTGCTCCAAGACGGCGAGGACGACGTTGGCGACGGAATTTACGGTTTTAACGGTTTAACCGTGCGCGACACGGTGACGGGAGCCGAAGCTACGGGACACGTTTTGAAAAAGGTAGCGGAAATTCCTGCCACTTGCCTGTCCTACGGCAGTACAGCGGGCGTTGTGTGTTCCGTGTGCGGCTACTCGGAAAATATTCTTCCCACCGAACCCATCGGACACAAAATGGAAAGGCAACAAGCCCTTGCTCCCACTTGCACAACGGCGGGACACGGCGTTGGCGACGTCTGCGTTCGTTGCGGCGAGTTGGGCGCAGGCGTTACGTACGTCGCGCCGCTCGGTCACGACTTTTCGGAAGAAGTGGCGGCAGAACTGCCCACCTGCACCAAGGTGGGACACACCGCTGGCAAAAAGTGTACGCGTTGCAACGCCGTTGAGGGTTGCGAATTGATAGACGACCTCGGTCACACCGAAGAGGTTTTGCAAGGCAAAGCTCCCACCGAAACGGAAAGCGGCTTGACCGACGGACTTCGTTGTTCCGTTTGCGGCGAAATTCTCCGCGAACAGCAAGTTATTCCGCCGCTCAACAGCGACAAAAAGGGCAAGCTCGGCGCGTTGGAGTGGTCGCTCATCGGGCTGTCGTCGGCTCTTGCGGCGTCTGCGGCGGTAGTCGTGGCAATAGTGGCGATAAAGAAAAAGCGCGGCTGAAACTTAGCCGAGCTTGGTAAATCGTCACGCCAAGCGCAACTTGTAAATTTTGCACAACGCCCCGTTGCGTGTAGCCGTAACAAAGTTTTTTACTTTCTTTTGTAAAGCCGCCGAGCTTATCGGCGGCTATTTACTTTGTTCGGGCATTCACCCGCAAAAAAAGGGCGCGGATATGTTGTCCGCGCTCTTGTGCCGTAGCAAAACGGCAAGTGTTTTTTAGTTATGTAAGCGTTATCTTTCCCACAGAGGGGCGGCGTTGAGTTCCGCCATTCTGCTTGTAAAGCTCACCTTGTCGCGCTTGGATAAATTTTCGTTCAGTCGCGCGGATATTGCGACGTAAATGCAGTAGATAGGCACCGCGCCGAGGTTTGTTTCCACAAGGCTGTTGACGGCAAGGGTACGCAATTTGTCCCACGCGTCCGTTATCGCCGCGCTTCTTATGTTGCCGAGCAGGAGCGAAAATTCCCACCCCAATTGCACACTTACGCCCACGGCGAACAAAAACAGCAACGGAAAACGCTTTGTTTTGTCCTGCGTAAACAGGTTCCACACAATGGCGAAAAAGTACCCCGCAATCATTATCAAAGCCATATATCCGTGGTAAGAGCCGGTGGTGCGCTGTATCTTTATCAACGGAGCATTTGCTCCGACCGCTTCGGACAACATCGGGGCGCAGATCCACCACACAAGTATCATCAACGTCCAGCACCAAGCCTGTTTGTCGCGAGAGAACCACAACCATATCCACACAAAGTTTGTTATGCCGTAACTCATACTCATCCACAGCAACACCCAAAACAGGTTGCCGCCCTCTATGCTGCGCGTGCGCAACGCAAGATGAAATATGCCGTAGTCCACTATCATATACAGCACTCCGCCCGCCAGCCCGAACAGCAACGTGAGCCATTTGCGTTTTACGGCAAGCAAAACGCACAACCCGACGATGAACGCCGTATCCAGATAGATATAGGCGGTGTTGAACACTCTTTGAGCTATTACTTCCGCGGCAAGTAAATTTTGCATAGTTTTCTCCTTTGTGTACGCTCTGCAAAAATTATATCTTATCAGCCGCGCAAAGTCAAACGGAAATGCGCATACGGCAAATTCGAGCGCGTTATTCGGTTTGCGGCGTTTGTTGCAGTAAGGACAATTTTTTCAGCGCGCAACATTTCAGCAACAGCGCGGAAACAACTGCCGTGAGAACTTCCGCCAAGGGAAAAGTCCACCAAAACGTCCCCGTCGGGTCTTTCGAGTAGGAAAACAGCCACACAGTGGGGAACACGAATACCGCAAGCCTCAACGCGGACAAAAGCAACGGTAAAAACGCGTATCCGAGAGCTTGCAATACGCCCTGTACGGCTATCGTAAAACCCATAAAGACGTATCCCGTCGCCGCTATTCGAACGGCTTTTGCCACAACGGAGATAATTTCGCCGTTGCTTTCGCCTCCCGCCAGCCCAAACACATTTGCCAAAGGATCTGCAAGAGCCTCGAACAATGCCGTTATGGCAACGCAGACGATAACGGAGTTTACAATGCCCCATTTTACGCACTGTCGTGAACGAGAGCGGTCTTTCATTCCGTAGTTGTAGGACAGCGCGGATATAATTGTGTTGGACAAACCGAAACAGGCAAACATCGCAAATTGCATAATTTTGTAGTACACGCCGAAACTGCCTTGCGCTTGCGCGGCGTTCTGCCCGAAACAACCGAGAATAAGGTTTACTCCCAACATCATTACCGAAAGTAACCCTTGCATCAATGCGGCGGGCAGTCCTATACGGTAAATTTCTCCTATAATTTTGCCGCTCGGAACAATGTCTTTCAAGGAGTTGCGCAACTCTTTGTTGAAGCAGTAGTGGAACAGCATTGCTACGGCAAGCGAAACTACTTGCCCTATGACAGTTGCCCACGCCGCGCCTGCAATTCCCCGATTCAACGGGTAAATGAACGCCCAATCCAACACGACGTTTGTTACCGCGCCCGAAATCTGCGCAATTGTGGAGTGCAAAGTTTTGCCCGTGCTTTGCAAAAAGCGTTCGTAAATCGTAAAGCCTATTGCGCCGAAACTGCAAGTACAGCAAATCGTAAGATATTGCGTTCCGAATTCAATCACTTTCTCGTCGCCGTTTGCCTGCAATGCTATGAACGGGCGCGCACCGAACAGCCCGAATAGCAAAAACACCGCGTAAATGCAAATTCCGAGAAAAATTCCGTTGCCGACGGTTTTGTCCGCTTTGACAAAATTTTTTTCTCCGAGCGACTTGGACAATAACGTATTTAACCCTACGCCCGTACCAACGCCTATCGCTATGATAAGCAACTGCACGGGAAAGGCGAACGTTAAAGCAAGATTGCCTGTCGCGCCGTCCTCTCCCATATTTATCACAAACGCCGTGTCCACTATGTTGTAGACGGCTTGCAAAATCATTGAAACGATCATCGGCAGACCCATTTGCCAAATAAGTTTGTTTACGGGTTTACACGACATTTTGTTTTGTTCCTGCATTTTTCACCTCTTAACAGCAAAAAACAGGCGCAAATCCACAATTGGATTTACGCCTGTTGTGCTACACATTGTATGTTTATTATATGACGTTTTGCAAAAATTGTCAACCGAATTTTCACCTGCCGTTCGATTGTGAACGCTTGGCGCGTTGCCTGCAACCGACGAAAAAAGCAAGTCCGTCGAATGATTTCGACGGACTGCTCAACAGTCGAGTTGCTTCGACTTGGCTAGGGTAGCAGGATTTGTCCCAAGCGAAGCGCAGGGTAAGCGTAACGAAGTTACGCGCTACGTAATTCAAACTGTCCTGACTACGCGAAAGCAGAGGGCAACAAGCAAAAGGAAGCAATGGAAAAGGAAGCACCTTGCGTGCTTCCTTTCCGTTGCAACTAAATGCG
>CANQND010000038.1 GCA_947625115.1 uncultured Clostridia bacterium
TGCATAGAAATGCTTGCTCGCGTGGACACTCTTTGTCTGGACAAGACGGGAACGATAACGGACGGCACAATGCGCGTGTTGGAAGCGATAGATTTGCGTTCGGGCAACAGCGCAAACACCTTGCGCGAAATAATGTCGAGCTTGAATGTCGCGCTCAAAGCGGACAATATGACGAGCAAGGCACTGAAAAAGTATTTCGGCACTCCCAAAAAGCCCGCGCTTGAAGCCGCTACGGTCATTCCGTTCTCTTCCGAGAGGAAGTTGTCCGCGGTCACTTTCAAGAGCGGCGGTACCTATTTGTTGGGCGCGCCCGAGTTTGTACTCAAAACGCCTAACGAACGCATAGACGAATTAGTGGACAAGTACGCCCGCGAGGGTTTGCGCGTTTTGCTGTTGGCACATTCGGCAAGTTCTATCTACAACGACGCTTTGCCTCAGACAAGACGACCCATTGCCTTGATAGTGATAGAAGATCACATTCGTCCCGACGCCAAAGATACAATCGATTGGTTCCGCAAAAACGACGTAAAAATAAAAATTATTTCCGGCGACAATCCCGCTTCGGTATCGAGCATTGCTCTGCGCGTCGGAGTGGAAAACGCCGATAGTTTTATCAGTCTGGACGGTTTGAACGAAGAACAAGTAAAAGACGCCGCCACCAAATATACGGTGTTCGGCAGGGTATCTCCCGATCAAAAAGCCATCTTGGTACGCGCGCTCAAAGCGGCGGGCGCAACGGTGGCTATGACGGGCGACGGCGTAAACGATATACTTGCTATGAAAGAGTCGGATTGTTCCATTTCTCTTGCGGGAGGAAGCGACGCGGCTCGTCAGGTATCTCACTTGGTGTTGATGGACGACAGTTTCAGCAACCTGCCAAAGGTCGTGGCGGAAGGGCGCAGAGTGGTAAACAACATTCAGAGCGCGACGTCGATGTACTTTATGAAAACGGTGTATGTGATAGTTATCAATATTTTGTTGGTAATATTGCATTTCGGGTTCGGCAAAACGATGCAGTCGCCGTTGACGAACAAAAGCGTTATGCTTATGGATTGGGTGATAGTTGCTCTGCCCACTATGTTTTTGGCGTTGCAGCCCAACGAGAAGTTGATAAAGGGCAGCTTTTTCGGCAACATTCTCAAACGCTGTTTGCCTGCGTCGTTGACGTTTATTATGTCCACAGTGGTGCTTTATGCTTTCAATTACACGGATACGACGAATACGACCCTTGTTCCCTCCGACCAATTGGCAACGCTCGTCACGCTGTCCTACACGTTCGGCGGACTGTTTGCGTTGTTTTACGCGTGTCAGCCCTTTAACAAGTGGTGGAAATCGGTTATGTACGTCGGTATTTGGGCAATAGTTATCATTTGTTTGGCTATCCCGAGTTTGTACGCGTTTCTCTGCTACGGTCCGTTGGGCAGAGAGCAAATACTTTTGCTGTTGGTGGAAATACTCGCCACTCCCTTTGTGTTGTACGCTTGGATGCGAATTTTTCAACAGGTCAAGGTGCCGTTGCACGCAAAAACTTCGGCAAATACCGACAGAAAAAAGAAAAAGAATTGAAGAGTTAAATAGTTGCATTTTGACGGCGTTGTCCGTCAAATTTGCTATTTGAGGAATTATGATATTGCAAATCAAGTCGGCGGAATTCAGATTTGCCGACGTAACCGTTTTCAAAGACGTAAATCTCGAAGTAAACGACGGCGACTGTATCGGCATTGTCGGCGCAAACGGCGCGGGCAAAAGCACGTTGCTTAATTGTATCGTCGGCGACTTGAAGTTGTTCGACGGCTCAATAACAATGCGCAACGGGCTTTCCGTCGGTTATCTTCGTCAAAATTGCGATTTTCTTTCGTCAAACACTCTTTTTGACGAAATGATGTCGGTTTTTTCGTATCAGTTGGGGTTGATAGAACAAATAAAGAACGTTTCGGAACAGATGTCCGAATTGGATCCCAACGGCAAAGAGTACCGCGCGCTTGCGGAGAAATATCACAAACTTACTGTGGAAGCCGACGTGACCGAGGCGTACAACAGCGAGGTAAAGGTCAAAACCGTACTTAACGGTATGGGAATGACGGAATTTTCCTCTCACACGGTGTCCACGCTGTCGGGCGGAGAAAAAACAAAAGCGGCACTTTGCAAGTTGCTGTTGCAACGACCCGAGTTGATGATATTGGACGAACCGACAAATCATCTCGACTACAAAACTCTCGATTGGTTGGAAAATTACCTTGCGGACAGAAAGTCTGCCCTTTTGATCGTTTCTCACGACAGATATTTTTTGGACAAACTTTGCACAGCTATATGGGAAGTGGAGTGGCTGAAAGTGGAAGCGTACAAGGGCAACTACTCCAAGTACAAAGTTCTCAAAGAAGAACGCCGAAAAGCTCGTCTTGCCGCCTACGAAAAACAGCAAAGAGAAATAGCCAAATTGCGCGATTACATCGCGCGAAACAAAGTGCGGGCAAGTACCGCCGATATGGCACATTCCCGCGAAAAGATGTTGGAACGTATGCAATTGGAGGAAGCTCCCGTAGCCGAGTCGCGTCCCCCTCGCTTTGAATTTACTTATACCTCCGAGCCGTCGGAGTTTCCGTTGACAGTACGCAATTTGAATTTGGCATACGGCGACAAAACGTTGCTCAAAGAGGGTTGCCTGCAAATTCGCAGAGGTCAAAAAGTGGCGTTGTTGGGACTTAACGGAGCGGGCAAATCTACTTTGATCAAGAGAATTGCTTCCTGCGACCCTCGCGACGCGGGTAAAATCGTTTTCGGCAAAAACGTGCGGGTCGGCTACTACGATCAGGAAAACCTCAATCTCGATTCCGAACAGACCGTACTCAATCAACTTTGGTTTGACAATATGAAAATGTCGCAAACGCAGGTCAGAAGTTTGCTTGCGCAAGTAACGCTCGGCTCCGACGACGTAAACAAGCGCGTATCGGAATTAAGCGGCGGCGAACGCGCAAAGCTCGGGCTTGCAATGATAATGGCAAAAGATTGCAATATGCTTTTGTTGGACGAACCGACAAATCACTTGGATCTGCCCTCGCGCGAAGCACTCGAAGACGCTTTGAAAAAATATACGGGGACTTTGTTGTTTGTTTCACACGACAGGTACTTTGTAAACAGTTTGTCCAACAATATAGCGGAGTTGTCCGAATGTAACATTTCGGTATACGAGGGTAACTACGACAGCTTTATCGAAAAAAAGACAAAAGAAACTTTCGTCGAGAAGCCGAAAAACAATTCCGCCAAAACTTACCGCAACGCAAAACAACGCGCGGAAGAAACAAACCGCGCACGCAGAATAAGGGAATTGGAAAAACGCATAACAGAGTTGGAAGAAGAAGCGGAGCGGCTCAACGAAGAAATTGCAACGCCCTCCGTTGCCTCCGACTACACAAAGCTGTCGGCGGCGGTTGCCCGCCTTAACGACGTCAACGCTCAATTGGAACAGGCGATAGCCGAATGGGAGAGTTTGGCTTGATTTTAACAAAAACTTTCGCAAGAACTATATTTTTGACTGATTTATATAGTACTATTTTAGACATAATATCCTAAATACGTGCAATTTATAACAAAAACGCCCTAAAAAAGGGCGTTTTTTCGTAGTTGCGATTAGATTTTACTTTTGTTTCTTCGGGAGGGGCAACAACATTCTTGTTTGTTTTTTGTACTCGGCAAAGCCCTCTTTGCGAGATTGCCTGCCCTCCGCAAGCGGAATACTTACGCACAAAAACAGTAGCGTATTGGCGACCGCACCCGCAATGAGATACCATCGCGAGGGCATAACGCAAACGTACGCAAGAGCTACGCCCCACCACATAAGGATCTCGCCCAAGTAGTTGGGGTGACGCGAATATTTCCACAAACCGTTTCGCATAAACGTTCCGTTGCGGTTTTTACGGTAACGGTGCATTTGTATATCCGCCGCGCCTTGCAGTACCGTTGCCGCCACGGACAATGCAAAAAATACCGCCGCGCCCGCATTGAAAGCGGGAGCTTCCTCAAAGGTAAAGGCTATCGGCAGAACGCAACCGTATACCACAAGGGTGGGTACAAGGTGTATGCCTACAAAATTTACAACGGGGTACAGCTTGCCCGTTTTTTCGCAGAGCATTGTGTATCGCCAATCCTGAAATCCCAAGCCGTAAAACGTGTAAGCCCAATTCGCTGTCAGGCGTATTCCCCACAACAGCACTGCAATCAACGGCAAAATTTGAGTTACCGTCAAATCCTTTCGGGCAACGGCGTATCCTACGACAATGACCAACGGTTGCACGCTCCAATAGGGATCGTAGACGCTTGCGTTGCGGAATATCAGACTGAAAACAAAGGTTACGACCGTTGCGGCAATGTCCGCAAGCAACAAATTCAGCCAAAACGCAAAAGGCAGATATATGTAGCACACAACGCCGACAGATGTTGCCGCGGCGTATATCAGCGCGATCAAAACAAAACTCCAAGCTCGTGAAATATTTTTCATTTGTGTTTTCCTCACTGACAATTATATCACTTCAAAAAAACGTGTCAACGACAAAGAGGCGGCTTGTACATTTATTTGACGATTTGTTGCCAAAAAAGTCGGTATATGCTACAATACATTACATAATATATATCCTTATATAACGGAGTAGATCTGTTGAAAACGTGTTTGATAACGGGAGCAAGCAGAGGTATCGGAGCCGCTACGGCAAGGTTGTTTGCCCAAAACGGCTACACGGTGTTGCTCAACTACAATCGCAGCAAAGCCGAAGCGGAAAAAATTTGCGACGAAATTCGCCGTGAGGGAGGGGACGCTCACATATTCGGAGCGGACGTTTCCGACGAGGCAAGCGTACGCGCCCTTTTCGCTTGGACGGCAAAGTACCTAAAACATCTCGACGTTTTGGTAAACAATGCGGGCGTTTCGCTTACAAAACAATTGCAGGATACCACCTCGCGAGAATTTGATAACGTTATGTCCGTCAATGCCAAAGGCGTGTTTTTGTGTTGCCGCGAAGCGTTTCCGTTGCTTGCCAAATCGGGCGGCGGAACAATAGTAAACGTTTCTTCCGTTTGGGGGTTGCAGGGTGCCTCTTGCGAAAGCGTTTACTCAATGAGCAAACACGCCGTTATCGGGCTGACAAAGAGTCTTGCGGAAGAATTGCTTCCCGCAAATATAAAGGTAAATTGCGTTTGTCCGCCCATTGTGTCAACGGATATGTGCGCGCACCTGTCGCAAAAGGATATAGCGGACTTTTGCGAGGAACGACGTTTGCGTTTGTACAACGCGGCGCAAGTGGCGGAAGATATTTTCCGTCTTGCCACGTGCGGCAAGACGGGCGTAATTTTGTCGGAGAAGTAAAATGGCTTGGTATTGGATAGTACTTATTGTTTTGGGCGGTATTCTGTTACTGTGCGGGCTGTACCTTGTTTTGGCGACAATAGTGGCAAAGGGTACGCTTAAAGCCGCAACGACCCCCGTTAAGCACACTTTGGAAGAAGCTCGTAAGTTTCAAACGGAATACGAGGGAATGGACTACGACGACTACGATACGCAATGGCGAAAGCAGAGCTTTGAAGTGGACGGCGTACAGGGAAAAATTCGCGGAGAAATCATCTTCAACGACGCGGCTTCGCAACAAACCAAAGTTGCCGTTTTGTGTCACGGTCACACGTGGAATCGCATAAATTCGTTGAAATATGCGCGTATATTTTATGCGGCGGGCTACAACGTCGTCATTTACGATCACGCTTATTTCGGGCTGTCGGACGGGACTCACACGACGCTCGGTTTCAACGAAAGCAAGGATCTGCGTTCGGTGATTAACTACGTCAGGACCGTTTTCGGCAACGCTTTTTTGGTGTTGCACGGCGAGAGTATGGGCGCGGTAACGGTGCTTTGCGAGTTGTCTTTGCGTAACGACATAAACGCGGTTATTGCCGATTGCGCTTTTTCAAACACAGTAAAATATTTCAGACAGCTTTGTCTGCAAGCCACGCATTTGCCCTCATTCCCGATAGTGGATATTTCCAATTGTATGTCCAAACGGAAATACGGCTACGATTTTGCCGTAGTCAACCCCATTGACGACGTAAAAAACAGCGATGTTCCGATATGTTTCATACACGGTCTGTCAGATAAGTTGATACGCGCAGAACACAGCGAAGAAATGTACAAAGCCTCGCGCAATCCCCTTTCGGAATTGCATTTGATTCCGCACGGCGGTCATGCTCGCAGTTATCACGTTGATAACGCGGGATATGCGAAAATAGTTACGGATTTTTTGGAAAAAGTCAATTGCGAACAAAGCAATCAAAAACAAAGCGACAAGGAGCGATAAAATGGTAAAAATTTCTCAGATAGTCTACACTCGTCCGAATAAGGAACAAATCTTAACTACGTTCGACGATTTCAAAAGGCAGTTCGACAATGCCGAATCGGTAGATGAATTTTACGAAATACACGAACGGTTCAAAGAGTTTGTTTTGCAGGTGAACAGCAACATACAACTCGGGTTTATCCGTTTTACGCAGAATACGCGCGACGAATTTTACTCTGCGGAAAAAGATTACCTTGACGAGATAGGTCCCGAACTCAACGCCGCCAACGCGGAAGTGCTGAAATGCTATCTGAACACGCCCTTTCGCGCCGAGTTGGAAAAGCGTTTTCCGCGTATTGTATTTGTCAATTTGCAAATGGGAGTTGACGCCAACGATCCGCGGCTCATTCCCTATCGCGTGGAGGAAAACAAGCTGACGACGCAGTATTCCAAACTTATGAGCGGTATCGTTATCGATTTTAACGGCGAACGTCTGCCGATGAGCGGAATTTCCAAGTATTTCACCGTAAGCGACAGAAACCTCCGCAAGGCGGCATATACGGCTTGGGGACAGGCGATAGAGGACAACAAGGAAGAGTTGGACGAAATCTACGACAAACTTGTAAAAGTGCGCACGCAAATGGGCAAAGCGTTGGGTTTCGACGGCTTTTCAAAGTTGGGATATATGCAAATGCAACGCAACTGCTACACCAAAGAGGACATTGCCAAATTCAGAGCCAACGTACTCAAATATCTGGTGCCGCTTGCAAGCAAAATTCGCGCCAAAGTGGGAAAGGATCTCGATCTCGGCAAGCAATATTTTTACGATGACAGCGTGTACACCGCAGTGGAACCCAAGCCGATAGGCACGCCCGAACAGATGTTTGCAAAGGCTTCCGCAATGTACAATCAAATGTCGAGCGAAACGGGTAAACTGTTCGATATGATGGTGGAATGCGAGTGCTTCGACGTTATGTCGCGCGAGGGCAAAGAGGCGGGCGGTTATTGCGAGGGCTTGGCGGCGTACAAACTTCCGTTCATCTTTTCCAATTGGAACGGATCGGCGGGAGATGTGGACGTACTCACGCACGAATTCGGTCACGCGTTGGAATTTTACAAAAGTTTCTTTATCGACAGCGAATTTCTCAGCAGCGTAAGTATGGAAACGGCGGAAGTCCATTCTATGTCGATGGAATTTTTGGCATATCCTTGGATAGACCTGTTTTTCGGCGACAGAACGCCCGAGTACAAGTTTACTCACATAGGCGGCGCGGTAACTTTTATCCCTTACGGCACGATAGTGGACTGCTTTCAACAAACGTGTTACGACAACCCCGATATGACCCCGACAGAACGTAACGAGTTGTACAACAAGTTGGAAAAGCAATTTTTGCCGCATATGACCACCGAGGGTTTGCCCGCGTTTCAGGACGGACGCCGTTGGCAGCGTCAGGCGCATATTTTCCACAACCCGTTTTACTACATCGACTACTGTTTTGCGCAATTTACCGCTTTGCAATTATTGGCGTTGTCGCAACAGGACTACAAGGCGACGTTTGAAAAATACATCAAATTCCTCGATTACGGCGGAACAAAACCCTTTACCGAATTGTTGGAATGTTGCGGTCTGCTCTCTCCCTTTGAAGAAGAGAGTTTCAAGTTGGTTGTAGACTCCTGCGAAAAGATATTGGGACTGTGATTTGGCAACGGCAATCAAACTCGTCATTAAACTTGCAAATAGAGTAAGACGCAATAGTGTAGCAGGCTACTCAAACCGACTGCGCGTCAGAAAAGACAAACGGAAAAATTCAAATAAAAGAGCGGAGATTTTGCTCCGCTCTTTTGTCGTTATCCGACTATCGTAATTTTGGGTAGATCTATTCGTCTGATAGGACGGAATTGCGTCAATTCTTCAATGAGCTTTTGTATGGCTTCATCTCGATCTTTTTCGTCCGTTTGAGAAAGTTCCTCTATTTGTTTCATTATTTTGGGATTTCTTGTTACGAAAACGTGATCGACTTCGCATTGACTTTTGATTTTCTCCGTCAAATCGTTTACATACGCTTTGTATTGGCTTTGCGCGGTAAAATTTTCCGTTTTCACCGCAACGATCGCCGTACGTTGGTAAACGACGCATTTTGCCTCTTTAACCTTACCGTTTTCCGTCGCCATTTTGCATATTTTTGCCTCGCAATCCGTTTGCGCAAACGCAATGGGCGCGGCGGACAGCGCGAGTATCAAAAACGTCAAAAGGATAAGCAGCGTTTTTTTCATATTCCCTCCCGCGCGACAAGATTTCGGTTCGTCAAACATTTACGACCGTTTCGCGCTTTGGAGGTAGTATTTGCTTTTTTAGGTATTTTATTACACGCAAGTCGTTTTTTCGTCAACGGCGTTAAGGTATAATACCGCAGAGGTGTGAGATGAAAACAGTTTTGCCGATAGTTATTGTCTGCGGCGTTGGTATTGCCGTATGCGTTGTCTACATAATTTCGCTTTGCGTAAAAGCAATAAGAAATCGTCCTCCGCGCAAACGCGAATTTGAAATAGAAGAGGACGTGCTTACCGTTAAATTGGGCAAACGTCACAAAAAATGAAGTCCGAACAAATGTTATTTCGAGCTATTTGAACGATACCTATTGAAAAACAACGTTAAATATGCTAAAATAAAAGATAGCGCAAGTATTTCGGAAAATCACGGAAAACTCGCTTGGTTACGTTGCAGTACGCAACGAACGCAATCTAACAAATTTCGGAGGAAAAAATGACAAAAAAAGAAATTGCAAAAATAATCGATCACACGCTGTTAAAACCTGCCACGTCCTCGCAGATAGTCGCGCTTTGCAACGAAGCTAAGCAATACGGCTTCGCTTCCGTTTGCGTAAACCCGTGCCACGTCAAGTTGGCGGCTAAGGAGCTTGCGGGCAGTAAAGTAAAGGTCTGCACGGTCATCGGCTTCCCTTTGGGAGAAAACACCACCAAAGTAAAGGTTTTTGAAACAAAGGACGCGATAAAAAACGGCGCGACGGAAATCGATATGGTTATCAATCAGTCTTTTGCAAAGAGCAATGCGTGGAAAAAGATACAAAAGGAAGTTGCCGCCGTCAAAAAGGCGTGCGGAAACATTTTGTTGAAAGTTATCTTGGAAACGTGCAATCTGAGCGACAGACAAATCGTTTGCGCTTGCAACGCTTGCGTTGAAGCGGGCGCGCAGTTCGTAAAGACAAGCACAGGCTTCGGCAAAGGCGGAGCCACCGTAAAAGCCGTAAAACTTATGGCGGATACCGTTCACGACAAGGGCTTGAAAGTAAAGGCGAGCGGCGGTATCCACAACTACGAAGAGGCAAACGATATGGTGCTTAGCGGCGCGGATCGTATCGGCGCAAGTTGCGGCGTGGAAATTTGCCAAGAGGAACCCGCAAAGTAACCTTTTGAAAGTAGCGGCAATTTGTAACCGAGCTTAACCGTATAACTTGTAACTTATTGGCGGATATACGGAATTGCGGAAATATCGTCGGGACAACGGGTTGTCGTTCGGCGAGGTTGCTCGCACGTTCGCCGTGAGCCTTGAACGGCTTTGCTTGCTCGAATCGGTCAGAGCAACGCCTGCTTTTCGCGAGGGTAGACGTTTTGAAAGGCTTCTTTGCAAACAAAAAATCGCCCTGAAACAGGGCGGCTTGCGAAAGAATATTGTAAACGAAAGAGCGAGGGCTTTTCCCTGCTCTTTTTGTCTGACAAACAAATTGTTATATGCTTTTTAGTTGACACTCAATTGTTTTTGAAACAATGCGACAAAACGAAAAAAAACAGTAAGTTTTTGCTTTAATGTTACTCAATGATTGCAAATGAGTAATTTTGCCTGAAAACAAAGAAAACCACAAAATCTTGTGGTTTTCTTTCTTTGGTGCTGGTGGTGGGACTTGAACCCACATGTTGTCACCAACATCGGATTTTGAGTCCGACGCGTCTGCCATTCCACCACACCAGCTTGAATTGCCTTTACAATATACCACACATTTGCAAATTTATCAACAATTTTGCACTAAGTTTTGGAATTTTTTAAGTATTGCACGTCAAACGATTTGTTGCGTATCCGTCAAACTTGTGATATAATTAACATATCGACGGCTACCTGTGGTCTAATTGGATAAAATTACGCCCTCCGACGGCGTCGTTTCGGGTTCGAGTCCCGACAGGTAGACCATTTGAAAAAGTCGGCAATCGCTTTCGGTTGCCGACTTTTTGTTGTACTAAAATTTTCTTCCGCGTCAAATTTGTAAAATAACGGATATGTTTTTCGCCGAAATACTACGTATATTCTTTTGCTTTTTTGAAAATAACCCTTTGAAAAGGAGTAAACGGCTTTTGCGCGTTATCTGAATGAAGTAGAATTATACGCGGGAAATTTTACCCATATCAAAGGAGGAAAAAATGTTGTACAAAGAATGGTTGAAAGAGTGGTTGGAGTTGTACGTAAAGCCCTCCGCAAAGGAGCGCACCTACCAAAAGTACTTGCGACAGGCGGAAAAATACATCGTTCCCGCACTCGGCGAGTACGAAATGGACGCATTGACGGCGGTTCGATTGCAAAGGTTTTCCGCTTCTCTTACGGAAAGGGGCTTGGCGACAAATACGACAAACGGAATAGTTTCCGTTTTGAAATCGTCTTTGAAGCAAGCCGTCGCGTTCGGAATGGCTAACAGACAATTTGCCGATTGTATCGTACGTCCCAAGTCGCGCGAAAAAAAGGTGGTGAGCTTTTGCAAAGAGGAACAGAAAAAGATAGAACGCTACATTTTGGAAAAGCGCAAGCCCAAGCTGTTCGGGGTGATACTTTGTCTTTACACGGGGCTGCGTATCGGCGAGTTGCTTGCTCTCACTTGGAGCGACTTGGACTTTGCAAGCGGCGTGTTGACGGTGACGAAATCTTGTCACGATTCGTGGAAAAACGGACGATATGTAAAGGTATTCGACGCGCCGAAAACGCAAAACTCCGAACGGGTCATTCCGATACCGCGTCAACTGCTTTGTTATTTGAAAAAGTTGAAAACGCACACCCGCTGTCCGTTTGTTGTGACGGGAAAGACTGAGCAAGGCGCGCAAGTACGTTCTTATCAAAAAACTTTTGAACTTTTGTTGCGAAAGCTCGGGATCCCGCACAAAGGTTTCCACGCATTGCGGCATACTTTTGCTACCCGCGCATTGGAAGTGGGAATGGACATAAAAACGTTAGCCGAAATCTTGGGACACAAAAATCCAATGATTACTTTACAGCGATATGCTCATTCTATGATAGAGCATAAAACGGAAATGATGAACAAAGTCGGACGTTTATTGCAATAAAACAGATACCCTAAACGTTTATATACATAGAATTACATAATCTACGTGCATTTTTCAATCATTATAGCCGTTCTTGGCTTTTATGTCAACCGTAGAAGTCGTCACAAGAGGAATTTTGGATTTTGCACAAGCTGTTTTTGCCGTATTTTTTATTGTTTATCTATACATAGATTATGTAATTCGACGTAATTTTGTCGGCGATGATTTTCGTCGATTGGCACTGTCAAAAATTACATAGAATAGTGTAAT
>CANQND010000039.1 GCA_947625115.1 uncultured Clostridia bacterium
ATTAAACTACCGAAAACCGATAGATTTATTTAATGAATTTCTTTCAAAGTGTTGCACTTAGTTTGACAATTCACCTTTTTTCACATTATATTGTGATTACCGCATTATCGAGTAACATTTGCAGTAACATTGTGCGTTCTGTTTCTACTCGAAGTACTGCCAAAAAGAATACAGAAAGAAATAAAATTCGGCTAACAAAGGCGTGATATTCGTCCTTTTTTGTTTTTACCGCCAAATAAAATGTTCCGCGTTGACCGCAGTCGTTCAAGGTTGCCCTCGCAAGTAAAACGCCGTCACTATTGTTTATTACGCAACCGCGCTTTTAACGTTTTTCCCTTTCCCTGACAAAATTGCGCAAACAAGTTGCAATTGCTCGGACAATATATACGAGAAAAAGTGTAAATTTTTTTTGAAATATGATATAATTTAATTACGGCAAAATCGGCTGTAAACGCGTTTTGCAAAAGCTCAATGCGTAAAGTTCCGTTTCACAAAGGATAACGAATATGTACAACAAAGTCATTGTTCAAAATTCAAAATACTACAAACTCAAAGCGGCTTCCGCGGCAGTATTCTTGTTTGCGGTCATATTTGCGGCGATTTTGATAGAGGTAAGTTTGCTTAACTCGCGCAACTTTAACGGAAACGCTACCGAAATTTCGGGAACGGTAACGGCGGTAACGAAAAATGAAAGCGAACTGCTCGTCGAATTGGACGGTCAAACCCGTTACATTGCGTCCCCGATAGAAGACGAGTTGGACGATTGGGGCGCGCTTGAAGGGGAACAAATAACTCTTGTGTTGCCGCAACGGCAATTGGAAAGTCAATACCGCTGGATATTGGGTATTAAAACGGAACAGGGCGTACTTGTGGACTTCGACAAAGTTGTCGCGCAAAAAAGGCAGGAAAACACCGTTATTCTTGCGGTTGTGAGTAGTCTGACGGCATTGCTGGTCGTAGGTAGCGGCTTGTTGTACGCTTGGCAAAAAAGAACTCCCGCCACAGTCGAAAAAGAACTCCTACCGACGTTTTGCGATTTTACGGCAAAAAGACAACCCACTTGTTCGCTGTACCGCCTCTTACCGCTATTTACGGCGATATACGCCGTCGCGGTTTTACTTTTTGTAGTTGCAATAGGGGTAACAGCGGAATTTGCGTCGGATACCGCGCTGATAATACTTTCCGTTGTGTGCGCCGCGTTGGTCGCCGCGCTCAGTACATTGCTCTTGGTTGCTACCTACGTGTGGTTTCCGCAAAAAGAACGGAAATTCTACGAAGAACGCTATCCGTTTGACTTGGACGACTTGTCCTACGTGAATATGCGCAAAAGCACAAGAGAAGAATTGCAAAATCAATTGAACGACGAAAGGGCGCACTATCCGAACAGATTTTACGACGGCGGCAACGGCTTGATTTGCGATTTTACCGAACGGGGAATAACGGTTTCCTGTGAAGAAGAACCCAACGTTCCCTCCGCGCAGGAAGTATTCGGCGAGGGCGGCGAACAAGCGGCAAACGTTCCGCATTGCGATTTCTCCTACGAGCAGTTGCAATTGGAAGCGGTTGCGCACTACCGCTCCAAAGACAGACCGTTGTTCATCGTGGTAAAAAGCCGTTTGGAACAGAAAGTACCTCTTGCCGACGGAACGGAAATGCAAAACGATTTGCATTTCATTTTAGACCGAAATCTGTTGGCTACGTTGAAACGCTTTAACGTCCAAACGGAAAACCTCGATTACCTGTTGGAAAACAAGGCGCGCCTGATGGCGGAAAACTGTCCTAAAAGCGCGAAACGTCACAAGTAGAATAAATTTTCCGCCGAAAATTTCGGCGGTATTTTTTCACTCTTTTACGCAAAGGGCAACACGCTTTGCCCGTTCGACGTAAAAAGTTTACGGACAAAGCGTTTTCAATTGAAATTTGTCGGTGTATCTTGCGACAAAAGTGTCAACAATAATTGCGAGGTACACTATGTTGGCAAATTACTTGTACAAAAACATTCGTTGGAATTTTAACAGAAAACCTTTTGCGTATCTATTGGGTCCGTCAACAACAAAACGGCAATATTTTGAACAATTGGAACGCATAGCGGATTTGCACTTTACGCGTTCGCGCCGTGTGGAAGTTGCGGAAACGGAATTTTGCCTGAACGAATTGGCTCTATCTCGGGCAAACAATGAATGTGAAAAGGTCGCGCTCGGCTATTTCGGCGAGTTTTGGGCGCAATACGTGCGGCTGAAAAAACTTTTTGCAAAAAAGTTTATGCTGTTTCCCGCAGAGGATAAAACGCGATTGGAAAGAATTGCCGAGTTGATCTGCAAGTGTACGCAATTTGCCTTGGACGACGAACAACTTGACGACTTAATTTGCGAAACGCGAGAAAGAATAACGCTGACGGAGCGCGAGGACAGATACCTCAAAGAAACGGTACAGCTGTTCAAAATTAAATACTACTGCGCCGCCACAAGCGAACTTTTGCGAAACAACAAATCGGCGGAAATATATTTGGGGCGATTTCTACAACCCGTTTTGCTAAAATACGCCTATTCGCCGAACAAAAAATATTCGCAAGCTGCCTACGCTGGGAAAAACGTCGCTTCCGTAATAGACTGTATGGGGCAATCCGCTTTGCGTTTGGGCAACGAAGCCACCCGCCACGAAACAAAAATCTTTGTGTACGCCAACGGGCGTAACGTATTCGATACTTTTGTGGAAAGCAGGTTCGGCGAAAGGCACGCCGAATTTGCGGGATCTACCAAAACTGTCAAATTGGAAATGTCCTACTTCCTGACGGACAGGGGCGAAGTCCGCAGTTGCGTGCTTACCAACAAGGGTAAACGTACGCGCAAATTTACCGTAGAAATTGCGTTGAACAACACGTCTTCCGACAAAAAAACGGAGTATTTCAAAATGGGCAACGCTCTGAATATTGCCGCTGACGTCTTTTCGTCAACTGCCGTTTTGCACAACGCCGCCGCGATAGATTGTTACGGCGAACGTTCGCTGACCTTTGACGTTACTATTGAAAGCAACTCCTCCTATAAGTTCGACATTGCGTCCGTCTTTGCGGATAACACCCCGACGTTGGCAGAACAACTTGCCGACGCCGAGCGTTTCGGCGCGACGCGTTGCCCCTATCTTTGGGATCGCGCCTGTTCGCGAGTAAACTTCAACGGAGTTTCGCTTGCGCTTACGCCCAACGGACACACGGTCTTTCGTCCGCAAAAAATAATGTCCGAACGAATAAATTTCAGTTACCAACTCGGCAACGCCGACGAGGCGACGTTTGTGGATAACGGCGGAAACTCCGCCACGCTTTTGAATGGGTTTGTCTTTGGGATAGGTGGCGAAAGCGTCTACTGCGTACAAAACGGACTTGTCACAAAACTGAACGAACAAAATTTTCGGTTTGAGGGTTCGCAACTTGTGTACGAAAAAAAATGCGCAACGCTTACCGTCCAACACGAAAACGGAAAAACTTATCGGATTGAAAACAACGTCGCCGCGCGTACGCTGTTCTACTTTCCGTTGGAACGCCGTTCTTCTGTTACTTTTGACGAAAAGGCAAACGCGTTTGAAATTTCGGACGGATTGCGCAAATACACGCTGTACTGCCTCGGCAAGGTGGAAAGTTACACCGCTAACGCCTTGGAATGTTCGACGGATAAAATACGGTACAAACTAAGCGACGACCTTAGCGCGGGGAACTGTCTGGCAATTTGTTTCGGACGGGCTATGCAAAACGGAGTTATTCTTAAAAATGCCGTCCACACGCCCGCTTCGACGCCGCTCGTCAGGGAGAGCCTCATTTCCACTTATCTGAACTACGTAAACGACAAAAACGTGTTTTGTCTGGTAAACCGTCTGAAACAACCGAGCAGTCTTGTGGTGGCGGCAATATGCTACACCAATCCGCAATTTGTAAAAGAGTTTTTGCAAAAACGCTTTGAAAGTAACTGCCCTGCCGATTTCTACTACGATCCCAAAGGAAACGCTCACCGATTTTACGACAAATTGACCGTTCCTCTCGCAACGGTGTATTACCTCAATCTGGTGGGAGAATTGCCGCAGGAGTGGACGGAGAAAGTGCGCAAAACCTTGTTTTCGGAGGAATTTGACGGTAAGGATCTGTGCATAAAAGCGTTGACTGTTCTCAACGCCGCAAAATTGAGTTGCTTTGACAAAGTGCAATGTCTTGTGGAATACAACCGTTTAAAAAAAATAATCTGCGCAGACAGCAAGCTGTACCCATATGCGCAGGCTATCGGCGCAGTGCCTCTTGCAAATCCCTCCAAAGAACGTTTGAAAGATTTATGCAACAAATTTGAAATTCCCAAAAGTTGGTACTATGTTTCGCAATTGGAAAATCTTTACGGTTTGAACCTGTCGGCGGGCAAACTGCAAATTTCTCCCAAAATTACGGCGGAAAACGTCCTCGAACAATTTGCTCTCTCCATCGGCGGCAAAAGAATAGACACCACTTTTGCCAAAGCCTCGGTGCAATGTATGACTCTCAACGGTCAACAATGTTTCGCGCCGTTCTACGCGCCGTCCCTTAAAAGAGAACAAAACGAATTGATAGTTCGTTACTGACAAGCAACTCGGCGTTTGCCGAGTTGCTTGCTAAACGATGTGTTTGAGAGAGGGTTTCATAAGGTGCGGAACGTAGTCCAACAGCTCCGCCACTACGCACAACTGCGCTTTGAGTTGCTCAAAATCCTGTTGTTCGGCGTACGCCTGCCCCTCGGCAAAGCGGAGATTTATTTCGTAAACGTCGATATGCGGCAAAAATATTTCGCTCTCCTCGCGCAATTTGACCCATTTGTCGCGAAATTGATTGTACTCCTCTACCGAAAAATTTTCCTGTTCGCATTTTGTTATCGCTTCGTTGCACTCAACGGAAAGTTTTTCGTAACGTTGCGAAAGCAACACCACTTCGAGTACTCCGCAGGCGATAACCAACACAAGAGCAATCAAGCCCGCCCATATATTTTTTGTCATTTCCGCGTCACCTCCACGTTTTTGAAACAAATCGGCGCGTTTCTGCATTGCAACGTCATTCGCTTGTTTTCGTCTATGGCAAGCAGGACGACGTTTTTCACTTTGACGCGCTCTTTTGCCAGCAATTGTTGCAATTGCGTTTTGTCAAAGCCGTTTTCTTCTATGTTCTCTTCGTTCCATTTACCCTCCAAAATTACGGGTATTGGCAACGTTTGCTGTCTGTCCTCCATATTTTTGTTGGCGACAACCGTCAATTGACCGTTTGTTTCCATAATGCCGTAAATTATTTCCTCCAACGAAAAATATTCCGCGGCGCGCATTGCTTGGAGCAAGTCGTTTACGTGCATATTCAAACTTTTCAACGCCTGAACGTCTATTGTTCCGCCGTTTACCACCATTACGGGTTTGCCGTTGATTATCCCTTGCAATTTGTCGCTGTGGGACAAGATCAGTATAAATTGGTGTATGACAAACATTGTAAGTATCGCCACAATGCCGAACGTTATGGGAATGGACCTATCGGACATAGGTATGCAAGCCAATTCGGATATTACCAAAGTAATTACCAATTCAAAAGGCTCCATTTCGCCTATCTGCCGCTTGCCCATCAGCCTGAACACAAAAAGCAACACGGCAAAAAGAATTATTGCTCGGATAAAGATGATAATCATATCCGTAGTGTGAGCAAACGCAAAGCAATTATGCAAACAAAATTGCGGCGATTTGCGCCAAGCGCGAAAGAACGATTTGTTGAAATTTACTTTACAAAACCGCCGAAATTGCATATAATTGAAAACAGCAAAGTTGACGGCGCGCGTCAAGTGCCGCGTTTAGGAAAAAGCGCGGACGAAAGAACTCATACGTTCTGCGGTGCGTCGGTTGGTCCGTTGCCCGTTCAAGCCTAAGCTCATTTGCTCGGTGTTGAATACCGCGTGAAATATCCGCACATCGGACCCTTTTGCAAAAAGCAAAAAGGGGATTTTTATTTTGAACAAAACTTTGAAATTGTGCTGTATTGCAATGCTTTCGGCAATGAGCGTTGTGGCAAACTTCTGCACCATTCCGCTACCGGGTAACAACGCCGTATCCTTTACCTTGGCGGTATGCTTCTTTACGGGGATATATTTCGGCGCGCTACCCGCCGCAATAGTCGGTTTTACGGGAGATCTGATCGCCCACTTGATACACCCGATGGGAGATTACAATTGGTTTATGGCGTTGTCGATAACTCTGTACGGCGTTATATGCGCGTTTGTGTACAAAGCTAAGGCGCACCGACTTGTAAAACTTACGTTGGCGGCGTGCCTGTGCTACCTGATTTGTCTGTGCGGACTGAATACGTTCGGCTTGTGGTTGCAATATATCGTAGGCGTAAAACCGAGTCCCATAGGGCTGTACGACTTTTTTGCGGGAAATCACGGCGCGATCAAGAAAAGTTTTTGGCTGTATCTGGCGGGGCGCGCGCCTATGTCTGCGGTCAACCTTGTTGTAAACGCGACAATCACGGCTTTGTTGCAGGAATCGAAAACCGTCGCAAAACTTATCGCAAAAATAAAAAGAAAGGAAAGCTCGTCGTCCTCTGCCGTCGGAAACGAACACGCGCCTCGTTAGCGACTAAGTTCCTTTGCCGACAAAAAATATCATATATCTACGTGCGCAAAGTTCGCCTCGGGACAAAAAACCGAGGCGGTTTTGTTTATTTGCGGCGCGTTGCCCGTTGTAAGAAAAATAGTTTTGCCGCGCCTACATTCGACGCGATCGTTTGCGGCGGGCGTTTCAAACACGCTTGGCGAAAAATCCGTTACGCATTGCACTATGTGCGCGTTGCCCGCATATGCGGAAATTTTGTCTTGCAAAAGAGGGAAATGCGTACAGCCGAGAATTACCGTATCGGCGTTTGCTTGCGGCAGATTTTTCAACGCGTTGTGCAGAGCAATGTCGCAAGCGGCGGAATTAAAGGCATTGTTTTCCGCAAAGGGAACCAACGCGCTACACGCAAATGAAACGGTTTCTATCCGCATTTTTGCAAGAAAACCGTCGTAAACGCCGCTTTTTACCGTCAAATTTGTTGCCAACAAAGCCACTCTCTTGTTGACGGTTGTCTGCGCGGCAAGACGGCAAGTAGGCTCTATAACACCGTAGACGGGCAAGTCAAAACGGCGGCGCAAATTGCCAATGAACACCGAAGCGGTATTGCAAGCCAACACCGCCGAACGCACGCCGTTGCTTTCAAACCAAGTCAACAACGTTTGCAATCTGTTCGACAACGCGCTTGCGGACTTTGTGCCGTACGGACAGTACGCGCCGTCCGCCAGATACAAAAAATCGCACTCGCCGTACTTGGCGCGCAGATCTTTCAATACGGTCAAGCCGCCCACGCCGCTGTCCAACACCGCCGTAAAACCCGCGAAAAGACTTTCCATAAAACTAATTTATGAAATGCCAATCGTATTTGTTCTAACCGATCGTATTTGTAAAAGCGGAAAATGTCAATCGGCAAATAGTGTCGGATAAATTTTTGCGAAAACAGAATTGCGAAAAAGCAGACTTTTTGCTATTGAAACCTGTCAAAAAAAGCCGCGCCTGTACGCTTACGAGAACAACTCACGCCCAAAACATAATTTGCCAAAACGTGCGACAAAATCGACAACTGTAAACCGCGGAGCAAATTCTCACCGCGGCTAATGAAACAAAAAGATTTTACAATTTTATCAAGCAATAAATTGCTTGGTCCGTCCAGCCCCTTTCTCTGTTGCGAACGCTTTGGCGAATCGTCGCCTCACGGAAAAATCCGCAACTTTCAACAGTTTTTATTGCGGCGATATTCGAGGCAGGTATACACGCTCGTATTGCGTTCAATTCTATCTTTTTGCGTTTGTAAACGCATTCTCTTACCGTTTCGACGGGTTCGTAAAGGCGGTTGTTCAACGCCCTGTCCGTCAATGCTACCACCGCCTCTTTGCAATATCCGTTTTTTCTTTCTTCCTTAAAAATATAGCAATCCATTAGCCCCGTTGCGGAAGATTTGCGAATACTCAACCCAACGTAACCAAGCAAAGTTTTGTCGGCTTTGCGTTCTACCGCGAAGTAAGCGCACCCTCTCAAAGGGACGGCGGCTTTCAGTAGGTTTTCGTTTGTAAGTTCCCGCCCCGTATAGCTCAGAAAATCGCCGTCGCAATGTAAATGAGAAACAAAAATTTTACGGTCACGCTTACCGACCGCGCGCAAGACAAGCCGCTTTGTCTTTATGACGGAATTTACGTTTGCCTCGTTGACGGTAGTATCCGCCGCCTTTAACGCCGCGCGAATGAAATCAAGCTCATCGGGAGCAAAGTCCTCTTCGCAAAATTTCGTTTCTTCTGAATAAAACGACGTAAGCATATTCCACAACGCAGTTTTATGCTCTTCAATGTCGGAACGGAATAACGTTTTGAAACTTCGTAGGCCTATTTGATATTCCTGCGGACAAAGTTCCTTGTCTGCAACGCTTATTCCCGAATGAAAATCGCCTAAACAGGCGTCGGGAGAATCGGCGTAAAAGTTTCTCAGATATTGCACCGCTTCCCTATCTATTCTCGCTCTTTCCGCACTTAAATCTTTCACAAAAACCTCTTACTTTTACTTTGTCCACGATATTGCAACTGAACAATTGCAAAATATTGCTTGGTTTTACAGTTCTATTTTTTCTGTCTTGAAATCGCAATAATATTCGGCTGTGATACCCTTAAATTTCAAAACACAGTAGTCGGGATCGGTCACACCCTGTTTATAGAACATCTTGTCGCCAAACCGCCAAATTCCCTCTTTCGTCGCTTGGTCGGTACAGATTTGCATTTCACCTGTCAGGGAAACGCCCTGATACTTGAATTTTCCGCGTTTATAAAAATAAACGCAACCCTTATTGTTTGCCAAATACTGCTTGACCTTGTTGGAGGAGGTGTTAGTTGTAAAGTAAATCTCGTTGCCGTCTATCTTGCGAGGGGCAAGCATTGCTCTTATAACGGGATAACCCTGTTCGTTGACGGAAGCGATAAATGCCGTCTTTTGCTCGGATATAAATTGAAATAGTTGTGATTTGTCCATAAGTGTTATTCTCCGCTAAATTGAAATCTATTTTATATTTTTGAAATAGTCCTCGCGTAGAATGCCGCGTTCCACGATATCGACGCGTTCGCCCGTAGTGGAAGTCCGAAAGAACTTTCTGCGCGTTCCCTCATAGGCGAGTCCGCACTTTTCCATGACGCGGGAAGAGCCGATATTTTCCGCCGCATACTCGCCATCGATACGGAAAAATCCCACTTCCTCAAAGCAATAGCGCAAAACTTCGGAAAGAGCCTCCGTCATGAAGCCCTTTCCCCACCACGCCTTGCCCATACAGTAGCCGATTGTGCCACGTTCCTGAAATTCGTCCGCGCACAGTACAGCGATGTCACCGATGAGGACGTTCCCCTCTTTCAGGACAATCGCCCACTTGTAGGTATGCGGCTCACCACTCTCCCTTTCCCATATTTTGAGAAGAGAACGCGTCACCTCAATGTCCACGTGCGGCGTCCACGTGAGATATTTCGTGACATCGGGGTCGCTCATCCAATGCGCAAACGCCTCCTCAGCGTCGCTCTCTTTCCACTTGCGAAGTAGTAGCCGTTTCGTTTCAAGAATTTTCGTTCCCTTGTGTTGCATATCTTTCTCCGCCAAATTCCTGTTTGTAACCGTAAAGCAGTTACTTAACAATGAGGTAATTATAGCATATAAAACGGGTAAATACAAGCGGCTGGCTAGTAGTGACAACTTAGAGGTAAAAATAAACAATGGAAAAGGGAGCAACAAAACTGCTCCCTTTGCTGTTGCAACTCACACGGCGTTGCCCTCTGCTTTCGTGCGGACAAACTGCCCTCGCCCACATTGTATTTCGCTAAATTGATTTATGATTCTATATTTTTATAGCTGACCGTAATATGTCCTATCCCGAAAATAATGGAACACAGCACAAGCGGAATAGACAACACCATAATACCGCTGAACATAAAAATCACGGTGGGCGTTATCGAGAGCCAAAGCATTTTTGTCCTGCCCCGCCCCTTTCGATAAAGTATCCAACCCAAAAGATAAAGAGCAAGCAACGCTCCATTGACGGTTAGATAAACAACGAGGGTGTAATCGAACCAAAAATCAAAAAAGGTGTACGGGATATTAAAAATCATAAATGCCATACACCCGTAACGCCCGATTTGCTCCAACACAAGGATAGTCTTATTGTTAAATCAATTTTCAAACGCGCCTTTGTCGACTACCGCGCTAACGATATTCGGTATCATAATGATTGCAACCGCAATCAACCCGTAATAATTAAACCAACCCATAATCAACCGAAATTTGCTTTTTTACTCTTTGCGCTCTTTTTTCGGATATAAGTTTTCGGGCGTCTTGCAGAAAATTCGGACGACGCTGCCGCAATCGCGGCATACCGTTGCAAAGAGAACGGCTCTGCGCGACTCGCTTTTGGCAACGCATACCGCGCTGACCATAGAGGAAACATTGCTTTCGATAAATTCTTCTCCGCCGCAAAACGGGCATTTCTCGATTTTTACTTCTTTCATACACTTACCCTCCGAATTCCTGTTTATCGTTTTAATATTATAGTATAAAACTCCGCATAAATCAAGCCCGAAACTATGCTCATAGATAAAAAGTAAATCCGAACCACTCACTCGTTACGAGTATTTGGTTCGGATTATACTGACTTGGTGCGGATGACAGGACTTGTCCGGGCGAAGCGAGGTAAACGAAGTGAAACGGAGTGCTACATTATTTCATTATCCTGTAACCACATAAGTAAAGGAGGGTACGCCCAAAGGAAGCAATAGCAAAAGGGAGCAATACAAACTGCTCCCTTTGCTGTTGCAACTCACGCGGCGTTGCCCTCCGTTTGGTGCACCGTCTGAAAACAAGGTTGAACTTTCAAGTTCTTCAAGCGATACAATTTCTTCTTTTCCGTTTCCGTTG
>CANQND010000040.1 GCA_947625115.1 uncultured Clostridia bacterium
AGCCCGACCAATGCGACGCTTGCGCCCCGTCAGGGGTCGGTTGCGTTAGTCAACCGTATCGCATTGCGTGTGGTCGGATTAGTTACACCAATTTCCCTATTTCCTTTTTCAGGCGGGAGATTATCTTCTTTTCCAAGCGGGAAATGTAACTTTGAGAAATGCCCAGCAGGTCGGCGACTTCCTTTTGCGTGCGCTCGTCCTCGCCGTCCAAGCCGAAGCGCATTTCTATTATCTGCTGTTCGCGGGCGGACAGGCGCGACAGTCCCTCTTCCAGCAGTTGGCGTTCCACTTGATTTTCCACGTGGGTGTAGATGGCGTCGCTGTCCGTACCGAGAATGTCCGCAAGCAACAATTCGTTGCCCTCGCCGTCCACGTTAAGCGGTTCGTCCAAACTTACCTCTGTTTTGCGCTTGGACAGCTTACGCAGATACATAAGAATTTCGTTTTCGATACAGCGGCTGGCGTAGGTGGCAAGTTTTATTTGCTTATCGCGCTTGAAACTGTTGATTGCCTTTATCAACCCTATCGTGCCTACGGACACCAAATCTTCCATATCGATACCGCTGCTTTCAAACTTTTTTGCGAGGAACACCACCAAGCGCAGGTTGTGTTCCACCAATTTATCTTTGGCGAGGCTGTCCCCCTCGGCAATCCTATCCAGAAGTTGACTTTCTTCCTCGGGGGAAAGCGGGTGCGGCAATGCTTCCGTACCGCAAAGGTAGTTCACCGCGCCGTCCAAAGACATTTTGTTTAACAGATTTTTGAGCAGTTGCAACAGTTTCATATCAACCTCCGCAAAATTCGTTGGAAAGTAGTACGTTGTAGACGGTTTGACATTTTTGCGCGGGCAAAGCCAGATACACCTTGCACTCTTTGCCGCACGCGGCAACGGTGGCTATTGTCGCCTTTACCGTGACGCTTCCCGCAACCGTCGCAACGGGTATCGACACCGTTTTGTGCGCAACGGTCTGCTTGGCAAAGTAGTCGGAAAAACCACCGAACTTTTTTGTGACAAAACATACAGGCACACCCTCGAAGCACAACGTGTTGCCGCTGTCGCAAAAGCCCGTCAAATTGTAGGTTTTGTCCAACTTTACCGCTATTTTGACGATATGGGGTGCAATTTTTTTTACGTTTTTGATATATATCACAACAGACCAACTCAAAAACGCCACAAGCACCGCCGCAAGCAGGTACACAAACAACGGCACGCGCATTTCGTAAAAACCGTTGTCGAAAACGTCTACCTTTAACAATTCAAACAGCCCGACGATCGCGCCGCCCGCAACAAATGTATATGCCAACGTCAGCAAAATATACCAAAAAAGTTTTTTGCCAAAACCAACCGTTACTGCGCACATTGCCGCAAGACAGACGGCTTTGAGCAGGTACAGCCACACGCCGTCAAGGTACACGCTTACCGCCGCGCACGCCGCGCCCGTCGCTCCGCCGAGAAATAGGCGCAATTTTGAAACGGGCAATCGCATAGTTCGCGCCGCCGCCCACAACAGCAACGCGTCCAAAACAAAATTGTCCAACAAAACGTACTCGACGTAAACGGTCATAAGCAGATTTTAACATCGCGCAAAAGGTAGTTATTGCAAAGTTTTGTTGTAGGAAACAAATTTTTGTCTACAAAAAAACGGACTCTCCGCTTGGGAAAGTCCGTCTGAAATCAGGTTTTTATTGTTCTGTTACTTCTACCGTGCGAAAAACTTCGCCGTTCACGTAGGGGGTCGGGTCCACCGTGATGTTGTTGGCGGTCACTTCAAGGTGAACATGCGCGCCCTCGCGGTACTCGCTTTCCGCAGTGATACCAACGTAGCCCAACGTTTGTCCGCGAGCAACCGTCTGTCCCTTGGTCACCTCGATATCCCCGAGCGAACCGTAGGTGGCAACTACTCCCTCGCCGTGATCCACAACAACGTAGTTACCTTTGAGGAAACTCTTGCCTACGTCCACCACCGTGCCGTCGTACATTGCCGCAACTTCCGCGCCCTCTTCCGCTTGCAGATCCAACGCCTTGTGGGTACTCCACTCGTTGAGAGAAGATTTGAATGTAAACAGATCGTTCGGTCCGAAAGTGTAGCCCAAGCCTATGCCCGTGTGCTTGACGGGACTTTGAAAGTACACGTCCACCTTTTGCGTGATGGGCTTGTCGGGTTCGTCGGGTTTATTGTCGGGATTGTTGTCGTCGGGCGTTCCCGCAACGGGTCCGTCGGGTACGACAGCGGGGTTATCCCTTGTTAGCGTTACCGCAAGCACCACCGCCGCAATTGCCAAAACGCAAAATATAAGCAACAAGAGCGCGGCGTTGTTACGCAAAAATCTTGTAAATTTGTTTGGTTGTTTACTGTTACTGTTCATTTTTTGCCTCCGAAATTTGTTTGTTGTGATTTTTACCTTTTGGCGCAACGTTTATACGCGCAACGCCAAAGTTAAATGCAATTAACGCGGGCGGTCGTTCAGTAACTGCCCAAAATCAACGGACTGCCCACCGTCACTTCGCCGTTGCGGTAAGCTATTTGCAAATTGATTTTTTTGCCGTCCGCCACCACGCCGCCGCGCAACTTCGCGCTGAAACCGCAGATAACGGTAAGCCCCTCCCAACTTTGCCTCGAAACGGAACTCAGACAAAACCGCAACGCCGTTTTCTCCGCGTCCTCAATGGTCCCCGCAAAAGTTACGCTCACGCCGTCCACTCCGCGGCATTGCAAGAGCGTTTGGCGCAATTGACTTGCGGTGCACTCCACGATTTTTCCGCCGCCGACGTCCACGTAGGGCAACGACGTTTCGCGGCAGTAAACGCACGCTTTGCCGTCGGAGCAAATGCTTTCCGCAGCCTTTGCAAAATCTCGCGGCATCGCCCACCCCAATGCAAAGACGACCGTCGCCGCCAAGATAAACACCGTAAAAAACCTCTTCATAACGCACAAAGTGTTGACGCGGCAAACTCCGCGTATACCGCGCCAAATAAAAAAAGACGGTCAAAACCGTCGAAAAAGGTAAAATTTTGTCAAAAAAACCGACCTCGCAGGAGATCGGCTGAAAACTATTCAAAAAGTTTGGACATAGGCAAGTCGGTGTAGACGCGCTCTATCGCCTCGGCGAAAATATCCGCAATGGAAACTACTTCTATCTTGTCGATACGCTTTTCGGCAGGGAGTTCGATGGTGTCCAACACGATGACTTTGCTCAAAACGCTGTTTTGCAAACGCTCGATGGCGGGACCGGACAACACGGGGTGAGTACAGCAGGCGATAACTTCCTTTGCGCCGTGTTCGGCAAGGGCTTGCGCGCCTTGACAAATTGTGCCGCCTGTGTCTATCATATCGTCCAACATTAGGCACGTGCGCCCCTTTACGTCGCCGATGACGTTCATAACTTCCATAACGTTTGCGCGGGGACGGCGTTTGTCGATAATGGCAAGGGGAGCCTCGAAACGCGACGCCATAGCGCGCGACCGCACCACGCTGCCCGTATCGGGGCTAACAATGGTAAGGTCGTCGGGAACGCCTTGCTTTTTGATATATTTCGTCAACACCGACATACCCAACAAATTATCCACGGGAATGTTGAAAAAGCCCTGTACCTGACTGCTGTGCAGATCCATCGTCAACACGCGGTTTGCGCCCGCAGTTTGTATTATATCCGCAACCAACTTGGCGGAAATGGGATCTCTCGCGTGCGCCTGACGATCCTGCCGCGCGTAACCGAAGTAGGGCATAACGGCGGTGATACGTCCCGCAGAAGCGCGTTTGCAAGCGTCGCAGATGAGCAACAGTTCCATTAGGTTGTCGTTGACGGGCGTATTGGTGGATTGCACCACAAACACGTCGCAACCTCTAACGGACTCCTTGATGTTTACGCTTGTTTCGCCGTCGCTGAATTTGCCGACGTCCACCTCGCCCAATTCCAGATCCAACTGTCGGCATATTTCTTTTGCCAAAGTGCGACTGCTGTTACCGGCAAAAACCTTTATTGCGCCGTGTACTTGATTGAGCATAAATTGCCTCTCTTTCCCGTAGAGATTTTACAACAATATTTTACCCACTGCGGCAAATTGTGTCAAGCAAATGAAAGTATGTAACCCCCGATACGGACGGGGGCGCGCTTACTTGTGGACGTAATTGCCGCAATAGTGAGCCGTTTCGCAATCGTCGCACGGAGTGACGGTTATTTGCGAAAGTCTGCAACAGCACTGCGTGCCATCGTGATACTTGCAAGCCTTTACGTCGCAATTGATGGTTTGTTGGTTTTTCATATAATACCTCCCAACACAAGTGTGTCCCTTTTGCACAAAACAATACTCCCAAACTGCCGCAAACAGTTTGTGTTGACTTGTGCAAGCGCGTGTAGTATAATAAATAATAATCTAAAAGCCTATTGGCAAAAGGAGATATTTATGAAAGTGTTGCTTCTTGCCGACGTAAAGGGACAGGGCAAAAAGGGAGATATAATCAACGTATCCGACGGCTACGCCAACAACTTTTTGTTCAAGCGCGGTTTGGGCGTGGTTGCCACCGCCGACAAAATCAACTCGGTGGAAATACACAACAAAGCCGTAGAAAAGCAAAAAGCCGAAGAACGCAAACGGGCGGAAGAAAACGCCGCTCGCCTGAAAGGACAAACGGTGCGCATTGTCGCCTCGACGGGTTCGCAGGGCAAAATGTACGGCAGCGTTACCAACAAGGAAATTGCCGATCAATTGACGGCGATGGGGTTCCCCGTGGAAAAGAAACAGGTAATTCTCAAAGAGCCGATACGTCAAAAGGGCAACTACACCGCTTCGGTAAAACTGTACGCGGAAATTACCGTTACGGTAAACGTCGTCGTCGAGTAAAGGGCGAAAGGGGTTTTATGCAAATTGTTTCGGTACAAAAATCAATAAAAAAATTTACCGACTTCACCGACGAACTGTACGACGGTGACAGAAAGTTTGTACCCTATCGCAAAGACGACTTGGCAAAATTTCTCGCCTCGCTTGCCGAAGAGGAATCTTTCGCGCTGTTGGCAACGGAGGAAAACCGCGTGTTGGGACGGGTGGTTTGCACCGTTGCTCCCAACAAAATGCTGGATACCGACAGGTGCGGATTCTTCGGTATGTTTGAGTGCGTTCACGACCAAACCGTGTGCGACTTGTTGATGGGCGAAGCGACCAAACGACTCAAAGAGATGGGCGCAACTCATCTGGCAGGGACTTACTCGCGCTTTCGCGACAACCGCACGGGGGTACTTGTGGACGGGTTTGACAGCGCGCCCTTTGCGTTGACTTCCTACAACAAAACCTACTACGACAAATTGCTTACGCGGTTCGGCTTGCAAAAACTTACCGATACGCTCGTGTACAAACTGCAACTATCCGACGCGGAACTCAACCGCATACAAAACGCGGCTCAATGGGCGCAGAGAAAACTCAATTTCGGCGTGGAACGAGTCCGCAAAACGGAAAAGGACGCCGCGGATATTTACTCCGTCGTGCAAGCAGCCGACGGAACGGGTTTTCACAATATCGGCGACCTCAAAACTTTTTACGACTCCGTAAAAAAATCGAGGTATTTCGACAAAAGATACGTTTTTATCGCGCGTTCTAATAACGGCGAACCGCTGGGAGTAATTGCGGCTCTGCCCAACTACTTTGAACGCTACGGCAAAAGCCAAAGCAATGCGGCAAATATGTTCTGCGGCGGAAAAATAACCTCCGCGCGGGTTATAATGCAATACGTCGTCCCTCAATATCAATCGATGGGCGTAGCGATTGCACTGTACCTCAAACTGTTTGAAGCTCTGCGCGAAAAGGGTGTGACCTGTCTGGAAACGGGGCTGATTGCCGAAACAAATCAAAAAGCTCTCGCCACGGCGCAACGCGTGGGCGGCGAATACGCGCACAGATACCGCATTTATTACAAGAAAATCTGACCTAAACACCATTTGCGGAGGGAAAAATGAAACTCGACGAAAACGTATTGCAAATATTCAACAGCGATTGGGCGTTGGTGACGGCAGGCGACAAAAACAAATTCAACGCTATGACCATTGGTTGGGGCGGTCTTGGCACGCTGTGGAGCAAGCCCGTTGCCACCGTTTACGTCAAGCCCTGCCGCTACACCCACGAATTTTTGGAAAGGAGCGAATACTTTACCGTTAGTTTTTACGACGGCAAGTACAAAAAAGTATTGGGCTTGTTGGGGACGAAATCAGGCAGAGATTGCGACAAGGTGGCGGAAAGCGGACTGACTCCGCGCTTTTTGCCCAACGGCGTTACCTTTGACGAGGCGTACGTCACTCTTGTGTGCCGCAAAATTTACCGACAGGATATGGACTTGAACGCCATTCCGCAATTTGCGGTAGACCGCTACTACCTCAACGAAGCTCCCCACACTATGTACGTTGGAGAGGTTACGCAGGTTATTCGCTGAACCGCTTCCGTCGCGCGCCGCAAACGCGCATACCGAGGGCAAAAAATCGCAACAAAAAACATTTGACCGTCCGTCAAGCGTTTTTTTACAAGCGCGCCCCAAAGCGACGAAAGTCGTCGATTGATTGCCGCGATTTCACTTCGAGCGAGGTGAAGCCTTGCCAAAACATATAAAAAGAAACCAATCTCAAACAGCGAGATTGATTAGTTCCGTAATAAATGTTGAGGTGTAAAAAAGTAGAAGCCGACTTCTTTATCAAATCGGAATTTTAGCGCGCGGAAATGTGCGTTTCGCACATAGTAGAGAATAAAAGCGAAAATTTCGTCGCAAGTGCCAATCTGCACGGCTTTTATTACAGATACTTACCTACTTCCACGCAAACAGGGGTGGTCGGGGACCTTGTAACACAGGGAGCGAGGGGGTTCGACCAAAAATAATCTGCAACAAGGGTGGCGAGGGAATTTATTTCGGGTATTCCTCTTCCACCACTTCGTGGTCCCCCTTCCCCGTAGTTTCGCGTGGCTCACGACGGGGACGGTCTTTGTGGAACACGTCTTACGGCGGTCACCCTTCGCCTCGTCGCCGCGTGGCTTTGGTTAGCACCAAGCGCGCAAGCGCGCTCGGTACCGCTAACAGTTGGCGGCTCCTCTTCCCACGCAAGTATTAGCGTACTTGCGCGGGGACCCGTTTTACCACGACGGGGACGGTTTATATTTCAGTTGCAGACTTGATACCTGCGGACAGGGGTGGGTGGTCGGGGAGTGGAATGGCGAGGGCTATTGTCACGACCTCAACTTGCGGCAATGCCGCAAACTTCACACGCCGCAAGGCGTACTTCACTGTGCGACAGCACAACTTAACTTGCCGCACAGCGGCAAACTTCACTGTCCTCGGGCGAATGCCCGAGCGACGTTTGGTCGGAAACTCAAAAGAAACCAATCTCAAACAGCGAGATTGGTTTCTTTTTTAGGAAGTATCTTAACGAGTCGCAAAATTACTTCAACTCTGCTTCTGCGCCTATTTCCGTCAATTGCTTTACAAGAGCTTCGGCGGCGTCTTTGGGTTGAGCTTCTTTCAAAGTTGTGGGTGCGCCCTCTACGGCGTTCTTTGCTTCCACAAGACCAAGTCCTGTAACTTCGCGGACGATCTTGATGACGGCGATCTTGTTTGCGGAGCCGATGCCTTTCAAAACAACATCGAATTCCGTCTTTTCTTCCACAGCGGGAGTAGCGGGACCTGCCGCGCCGCCTGCAACAGCTACGGGAGCCGCCGCGCTAACGCCGAACGCTTCTTCGATTGCGTGTACAAGTTCGTTGAGTTCCAATACGGAGAGATTGCTTATCTCCTCGATAAATTTCTTTGTATCCATTTTTTTTCTCCTTAAATTTTATTTGTGCCTTAGCTCAGGTGAAGGCTACCCGTGTTGAGAAACAAGCCGTCAGGCTTTCTTCTCGGCGACTGCATTCAATGCAACCGCAAGTCCGCGCATAGGAGCGGACAAAACAGATACCAACATTGCAAGCAACGTTTCTCTGTTCGGAACCTTGGACATTGCGTCGCAGGTTGCCGCGTCGGCAAACTTTTTGTCGAACATACCGCATTTTACGCTCATCTTGTTGTACTTCTTGACGCCCTCTGCCGCAACTTTTGCGGGAGCTACCGCGTCCTCAGTACCGAACGCAAACGCGCTGGGACCGTTGAGAGCCTCGTCAAATTCGGTGTAGCCGAGTTCGTTCAACGCCTTGCGAACAAGCGTGTTTTTGAGAACTTTGTAGTCTACTCCGTTTTTGCGGAACTCCGAACGGAACTCTGTGTCTTGGGCAACGGTCAATCCCTTGTAGTCGATTATCACAAAAGAGTGGCTGTTTTGTATGATTTGCTTTATCTCTTCCACTTTTTCGCGCTTGGCTTGCTGTGACGGACTGAGATGCCCGTGATGACGTTCGTGATCCATTATTTTCCTCCTCTATTATTTTTGTTACCCCATATCGACATTTTGATGGGGAATACAAAACCCTTGCACCGCAAACAGGTACAAGGGTGAGTCTGACTTGACTGATAACCTTAGTGTACCTCGGCAAGATTTACTGTTACTTGCTGTCTTGGGAACGGTGGGGTTGTATTAAAATTTGGGTGCGGCTTACTTGTAGCTTACCTTGATACCGGGACCCATTGTTGTGGCAATGGCGACGGATTTGAGATAAGTTCCCTTTGCTGCCGCGGGTTTGGCTTTTATGATAGCGTCCATAACGGTGGTTGCGTTTTCCACAAGTTTTTCCGTCCCGAAAGACTTTTTGCCGAATATTACGTGGCAAATGGATTGCTTGTCTACGCGGTATTCCACCTTACCTGCTTTCACGTCGTGAATAGCTTTGGCTACGTCCATAGTAACGGTACCGCTCTTGGGGTTGGGCATCAATCCCTTGGGACCGAGAACTCTACCCATACGACCTACAAGACCCATCATATCGGGAGTTGTGATCATAACGTCAAAGTCGAACCAATTTTCTTTTTGAATTTTTTCGATGTACTCTTCCGCGCCTACGTAGTCCGCGCCTGCCGCAGTGGCTTCGTCTGCCTTTGCGCCCTTGGCGATAACCAACACGCGAACGGTTTTGCCCGTTCCGTTGGGAAGAACCACCACTCCGCGCACTTGTTGATCCGCGTGACGTGGGTCTACGCCCAATTTTACGTGCAGTTCCAACGTTTCGTCGAACTTAGCGGGAGCGATTTTGACGGCGAGGTCAACCGCTTCGCTGAGGTCGTACTGCTTGGTTCTGTCGATTTGTTTCAATGCGTCAACGTATTTCTTTCCCATAGCGAGCCTCCTCAGTCTACTACCGTTACGCCCATAGAGCGCGCGGTTCCCGCAATCATAGAGCATGCGGCTTCGAGTGACGCTGCGTTAAGGTCAACCATTTTGAGCTTTGCAATTTCCTCGATTTGAGCGTGTGTGATCTTGGCGACTTTCGTTTTGTTGGGCGTCGCGCTTCCGCTTTCGATACCGCATGCCTTTTTGATAAGCACGGGTGCGGGAGGCGTTTTCAACACAAACGTAAAGCTGTGATCCTGATAGATTGTTACGATAACGGGAATGATGAGTCCCGCTTTGTCTGCCGTTTTGGCGTTGAAGTCCTTGGTGAAACCGGGAATGTTGATTCCGTGAGGACCGAGCGCGGAGCCGACCGGGGGTGCCGGAGTGGCTTTGCCGGCAGGAAGTTGCAGTTTTACAACCGCAGTTACTTTTTTTGCCATGATTTCCTCCTGTTCGTGGTTTAACGAAGCGACCCTGTTGTGTATTTGCCGCTTCTCCCAATTGCACTGTTACGCCGTGCCTGCGAAAAATACCTAATCCTCGTCCACTACCGTCGTGGTGGGATTGGTGATCTTTTCCAATTGAACAAAGTCCATATCCACCGCCGTTTCGCGCCCGAACATATTGAGCAGTACTTGCGCCTTTTGACGGGGAACGTCGATGCTCTTGATTACGCCCACAAGCCCCTCGAACGGACCCGCGATAACGGTTACGTTGTCGCCTACCGACATTGTGAAATCCACCACGGGTTCTTCCAGACGCAAACGTTTCACTTCGTCATCTGTCAGGGGCCAAGCCTTTCCGTTGGGACCGACAAAACCCGTAACGCCGCGAGTGTTGGTGAGCATAAACCAAAGCTGCGAAGAATAGACCAATTTTATAAACACGTAGCCGGGCATTATCTTGGCTTCGTACGCTTTAAGTTTGCCGTTGCGATCTTCTATGAGCGTTTCGGTGGGAATTTTGGTATCGAGAATAACTTCTTGAAGATTGCCGTTTTCCACCATCTGCTCGATAGACTTTTTTACCAAACTTTCATAGCCCGAATAGGTGTGCAGAATGTACCATTTTGCTTCGTTTGCCATTGCGTTACCATTTCCAACCGTTGCCCGAGGGCAGACTTATCAACAGGTTTGAGAAAATTGCGTCCACGCCGAAGATAATGATCGAGAAGAACAGCACCACAAGCAAAACTATACCCAAATTTTTGAGTACGGTTTTGAACGTGGGCCACGTTACCTTTTTAAGTTCCGACCAACTCTTCACAAAAAAGGAGCCGAGCCGCTTGAAAACGTTAGGTCTTTTAGCTTTTTGTTGTGCAGCCATTTGACTATCTCCTTACTTAGCTTCTCTGTGAACGGTATGTTTTCTGCAAAATCTGCAATACTTGTTGCGTTCCAACCTGTCGGTTGTGGTTTTGCTGTTTTTGAAAGTGTCGTAGTTGCGTTGTTTGCACTCGGTGCAAGCAAGAACAACCTTGACTCTGTTACCTTTCTTCGCTGCCATAACTTTCTCCTGTTTGTGTCGCAAAAAGAGTTTTGCGCACGCAAAAAATTACACCCCATACAGAAGTGCAAGATTATGATACCACACACAAAGGGCGTTGTCAACCGATTGAAAGGCTTTGAAGAGGAAAAATTTATTT
>CANQND010000041.1 GCA_947625115.1 uncultured Clostridia bacterium
GCTCTCGCTCTTCACGTGGGCGGTTCGATAGAAAAATTTGCCGAGATGATGAACAGCGTCGCGCGCGACAACGATTGCAACGACTGCAATTTTGTCAATCCGCACGGCTTGCCCGACGACACGCACTACACGTCCGCGCACGATCTTGCCGTGTTGACGTGCGTGGCTTTGCGCAACAAAGATTTTTGCGAGATCGTATCCGCCAAAACGGCGAAAATTTCCAATGAGGGAATGGATTACGATCGCGTTTTGGTAAACAAAAACAAACTTCTCAACTCCTATGTCGGCGCGGACGGCGTAAAAACGGGCTATACAAAAAAGGCGGGGCGTTGTTTTGTGGGTAGCGCGACGCGCAACGGAATGAAAGTAGTCGTCGTGACCCTTAATTGCGGTCCGATGTTCGAGGAAACGGCAAATATGTTGGACTGCGCGTTTTCTCAGTACCGACTGCAAACTGTCGTTCCGCAAAATATGATATGCGGCGCGCGCGTAGAGCGCGGAGAAAAAGTCTGTTACTACTGTCCGCGCCGTTTTGTCTATCCCGTAAAAAGCGGCGAAACGCTTTCTCACGCCGTCGATTGGGACGGCTCTCCCGAACTGAGCGTGTATCTGAACGGCGAGGAAGTGTGGCATTGCAATTTGCTCCCCTGCAAATAACAAACAAAAGGTAGTAAAACGTAGTTGAAACAAGCCTGCGCCAAGCGCGCGGGCTTTTGTCTTGCCGCTTTTATTCGATGTCCGTATTTGTCAAACGGTTGATTTTTTCCCGCGAATAATGTAATATATTTAAGTAAAGAATAATTTTTGCGCCTGTTTGCGCGATTTTATACGGAGAAATATGAAAAGGTTAAATAAATATTTGGCTGATTGCGGCATAGGCAGTAGGCGCGAGTGCGACAGGCTCATTGCCGACGGCGTTGTCAAAGTAAACGGCAAGGTTGCCCGACTCGGTACGGAAGTAAAGGAGGGCGATCGCGTAACGGTAAACGACAAGCGCGTGGAAAACAAACAAAAACTTTGTTATGTGATGTTGCACAAACCCAAGGGGTACGTCACCACGGTCAAAGACGATCTCGGGCGCAAAACGGTAATGGAATTGGTAAACGTCAACGCCCGTATTTACCCTGTGGGACGTTTGGACTACGACACGGAGGGGCTTTTGTTGCTCACCAACGATGGCGATCTCGCCAACCGTCTGACTCACCCCCGCAACGAAGTAAACAAAACCTACGTTGCGCGCATATCGGGCGTTTTGACGGCTTCCGAGCGCGTTTCTTTGGAAAAGGGCGTAATGGTGGACGGAGAGAAAACCGCGCCCGCCCGCGTTCGCATACTTCGGCAGGACGTTCACCACACCCGTTGTGAAATCACCGTTCACGAGGGGCGCAACCGTCAAATCAAAAAGATGTTTCAGGCGGTGGGAAAGGAAGTGGAGTTTTTGAAGCGAGTAGCGATAGGCGACTTGCGTTTAGGCGGACTTAAACGCGGCACTTTCAGATACCTGTCGGATAGCGAAGTGGACTATCTCAAAAATTTGTGATAGGGAGCGTGTGACATTGAAAATTGCTGTTATCGGCGGGGGACCGTCGGGAATGATGTCCGCAATAAGCGCGGCAATGAGCGGCGGCGAAGTTACCCTTTTTGAAAAAAACGAAAAATTGGGCAAAAAGCTGTACATAAGCGGAAAGGGGCGGTGCAATCTCACCAACGATTGCGGCGTTCGCGATTTTTTCCAAAACGTTGCCACCAATCCGAAATTTCTCTACGGCGCGATCGCCAAGTTTCCGCCGCAGTCTACAATGGAGTTTTGTACCTCGCGCGGGCTTCCTCTCAAAACGGAACGCGGCAACAGAGTGTTTCCCCTGTCCGACAAGTCGTCTGACGTGATTAAACTTTTCTCTCGCGAATTAGCCAAATCCAAAGTAAATGTATTGCTAAACGCCCCCGTTTTGTCCGTACAATATCAGGAAAACGGCTTTTTATTGAACACTATTTCAGACATAGCATACTTCGATCGCCTGATTTTGGCGACGGGCGGTATCAGTTACAGCGCGACGGGCAGTACGGGCGACGGCTATGTTTTTGCCAAAGCGGCGGGACACGGTATTGTTCCGCCCAAGCCCGCGCTTTGCCGAATACTTTGCAAAAACACCAAACCTCTTGAAGGGCTTTCTCTGAAAAACGTCGTAGTAGGCGTGGCGTCGGGCGGCAAGGTTGTGGATAGCGAGTTCGGCGAAATGCTTTTCACCGCCGACGGCGTGGGCGGACCGTCCGTTCTCACTTTATCCTCGCGATTGAACAAAATTTGTCTGAAAGACGCCTGCGTTTACGTCGATTTGAAACCCGCGTTGGACGTTGAAAAATTGGACGCGCGCGTGTTGCGCGATTTCTCCGCGCGGCAAAACAGAGATTTCGTCCACTCGCTGGACGCGCTTCTGCCCGAACGGCTCGTAAAAGCGGTGGCTGAGCAAAGCGGTATTCCCTTTGACAAAAAGGTAAATCAAATAACGGCGCAAGAGCGTTCTCGTTTGGTTGCGGCGTTGAAAAATTTGCGCTTCGACTACATAGGTTTGGAGGACGCGGAATACGGTATAGTTACAAGCGGCGGAGTAAACGTAAACGAAGTCAACCCCGCCACTATGGAAAGCAAGTTAAAAAAAGGTTTGTTTTTTGCGGGCGAATTGTTGGACGTAGACGGTTACACGGGCGGTTTCAACATTCAAATCGCTTTGTCCACGGGTTACGTTGCGGGGACGTGCGCCGCAAAATAGGAGGTCAGATGGGTGCGATCAGAGGCGCGATATGCGCCGAAAACACTGCGGAGGATATTTCCGCAAAAGCCGTTGAATTGGTAAAGGAAATTTACCGTGCCAACAATTTGCAAAACGAGCTTGTTTCGGCAATCATTTTTTCCGCCACGGCGGATCTCAACGCTTGCTATCCCGCCAAAGAAGTGAGGCGTTTTCTCGGCGAAAACAACGTTGCCTTTATGTGTTTGGAAGAAATGGCTGTACAAAACAGCCTCGAAAAGTGTCTGCGCGTCTGCGTTATCGCAGAGGGACTGCCTCAAAAGCAGTGCAAACACGTATATCTCGGGAAAGCGGCGGTTTTACGTCCCGATTTGCGCTGAACGCGCGTATCGGTTGACGTGACGCGGCTTTTTTGGTAAAATTAACTTTATTCCTATCGCTTACAGCGGAGGTACGATGAACAAATTCGTTGCGTTTTTGGTAAAATTCGCCGCCACGCCCTGTCGTCCCTTTTTCCCCGTCAAGGTCTACGGCGAACGTAACATCGAAAACAAAAAAAGCCTTATCGTAGGCAATCATATTTCGGGCTGGGACCCGCTTATCTACACGATGTGGACAAAAAACCTCGTGTCTTTTGTGTACAAGGCGGAGTTTGACAAAAATCTGTTTTTGAGATGGGTCTTTCAGGGAATGGACTACATTCCCGTACATCGCGGCGAAGCGGACATAAGCGCGTCGAAAAAGATATTGCGCTTGCTGAAAGACGACAAGGCGGTCTGCCTTTTTCCCGAGGGAACGCGCAACCCGACGGTGGACTGTTTGCAACCCTTTCACACGGGGGCGGCTCTCTACGCCATAAAAACCAAATCGCCCATTCGTCCTTTTTACATTTGGGACAAGACAAAAATTTTTCACAAAAACTATATGATTGTCGGCGACGAGTTCACTTTGGAAGAGTTTTACGACGCGCCTACGGATAAACACACGTTGGAAAAGGCTACGGAAGTCATTCGCGGCAAGGTGGACGAACTCAGAGTAAAGCTGAACGCCATTTTGGACAGTCGCGGCGTAAAGCGCAGACCCCGTACCAAAAAGGAAATAAAAAGGCTTCAAGAATACGAACGCTCCCGCGCGGCGGAAGTGCCTGCGCAGTCCGACTCGGAGTTTTTGCAAGGAGAGGGGCAATGAAAATCTTTTTGCCCAAGGAAATAGGTTTTTGCAACGGCGTTTCCTCGGCGTTGAAAAAAGCCGCTTCGTTAGAGGGACGCGCATATTGTTTGGGACAACTTGTTCACAACGCGCGCGTTACCGAACAATTGGAGGCAAACGGGCTGATAACGGTTTCGGACGTGGAGCAGGTACCCGACGGCGCAACGCTGTTGATACGCGCTCACGGCGCGCCCAAATCGGTGTACGAGCAGGCCAAACGCCGCGGTATACGTATAGTGGACGCCACCTGTCCCTCCGTCAAGGCTATCCAGCAAAAGGCAATGCGCTATCACAACGACGGATACCGTATCGTGTTGATAGGCGACGCGGCTCATCCCGAGATAATCGGGATAAACGGTTGGTGCGACAACTCTGCGATAATCTTCGACGGAAAGGGAAAATTGCGTCTTGAAGGGGATCAAAAGACGCTTGTAATGTTCCAAACGACCTTTGATACGCGATTTTTTGAAAAAAGTTTGCAAAATATTTCAACAGACCGCCTCAAAACGCTTGAAATATTTAATACAATTTGTTATACTACTTCACAAAGGCAATATTATGCCCACGTCCTTTCCGCCAAATGCGACTTGGCTGTCGTGGTGGGAGATTCCAACAGTTCCAACACAAAAAGGCTGTACGAAATCGCCTCGCGGCACTGTCCTACGGTGCTGACGGACGGAACGGCAGAAATTGACGTATCTAAATGTAAAAACGTCTGTGTATTATCAGGCGCGTCAACTCCGACAGAGTTGATCAAGGGGGTTTTGAAAACAATGAGTGAAAATGCAAATGATACCGTTGTTGAAACGGTCGTATCCGACGCAGGGATCGAAAGTACTTCGGAAGAAGTTACGGCGGAAGAAAAGGTAATGGACAAAGACGAAGCTATGCTTGCAAAGGCCGTTTCCGAAATGAAAGAGGGTCACAGATACAAGCTCGGGCAAAAAGTCAGGTGCCGCGTTGTCTTAGTCAGCGACGACGGAGTTTACGTAAGTATTCCCAGCTCCAAGAAAGAGGGTTTCATTCCCAACGAAGAGCTTTCGATGGACGGCGATTACCAAACGGTCAAAAAAGACTTAAAGGCGGCTATGGAATCCGACGACGCCGAGAAAGCCACTTTGGACTGCGCGGTAATTTCCGTAGACAAAGGTATCACGCTTTCCAAGAAAGTAATAGACGAACGGTACAAGGACGACGCGCTTGTAGAGGGAATAAAGCAAGGCAACGAATTTCAGGTGGTTATGACCCGCGTCGGGAGAGAATGCCTCACGGGCAAGCTCGGCAGCTACACGGTAATCGTACACGCTTCGCAGATTCGTATCGGTTATGTTAAAAATCTCAACGACTACTTGGGCAAAACGCTCAGGCTCGTTGTAAGCGGACCGGACAAGGTAGACGACCACAAACGCGTTATCTTTGCCAGCCAAAAGCAAATTCTGCTTGCGGAGAAAAAGGCAAAAGAGGACGAATTTTGGAATAACATCGACGTCGGCGAAATCGTTGACGGTAAAGTTTTGAGATTTGCACCTTTCGGCGCGTTTGTCGACGTTCGCGGTTTCGATTGCTTGGCGCACTCGACGGATCTGTCTTGGGAGCGCGTAGCCAACCCCGCCGAAGTACTTGAAATAGGCAAAACGTACGAATTTGTGGTGCTTGCACTCGACAGAGAAAAGAACAGAGTTTCTTTGGGTTACAAGCAGTTGCAACCTCAACCTTGGGACGTTGCCGCGGAAAAATTCCCCGTCGGCGCACGCGTAAAGGGCAAAGTCGCGCGTATCTTGCCTTTCGGAGCGTTTATCGAATTGGACAAGCACATCGACGGCTTGCTTCACGTATCCAACGTTTCTTGGGAATGGCTTGACGACATAAACACCGTGCTGAAAGTAGGCGACGAAATCGAAGTGGAAGTGTTGGAATTCGACAAGGAGAACAAGCGCATAACTTTGTCGCGCAAGGCACTCCTGCCCAGAGAGGAAGCGCAACCCGCGCCCGAAAAGAAAGAAGAGTAACAAAAAGTAAAATACCGATTCTCCGAAGACAGACAACTCCGACTGCTTCGTAGTTTACGGCAAATATAAAAAAGGAGAAAAATTATGACAAAACAAGAAATCATTGCCAAATTCGGCAGAAAAGAGGGCGACACGGGTTCGCCCGAGGTTCAGATCGCATTGCTCACGGAGCGTATCAATCACCTTACCGAGCATTTGAGAACTCACCAAAAGGATCACCATTCCAGACGCGGATTGCTTCAAATGGTAGGTCGCAGAAAGGGTTTGTTGGACTATCTCAAACAGACGGATATCGAAAAATACCGCAAGATCATTGCAGATTTGGGACTCAGAAAGTAATGTCAACGGAGGAGAAAGGGCAAACAACCTGCGCCCCTTCTCCTTTTTTTCGCGCGTTGCGCGCATAAACGCGCGACCGCAAAATAATTTACGGGATTATTTACGAAAAGCGCGTAAAAACGCTTTTCAAGGGAAATATAGAGTAAGGAGAAGAAAAAAATGCAACAATTTAAGCGAATCGACGGAAAAATCGGTAACAGAGATTACCAAATCTTCCAAATGGAAATCGGCGGCAGAACGGTAAGCGTCGAAGTGGGCAAATATGCCGAACAAGCCAACGGCTCGGTTATGGTTTCCTGCGGCGAAACGGTGGTTATGACCAACGTTACTCTTGCGGACAAACCTCGCGACGGAATTGACTTTTTTCCTTTGGGAGTAGATTTTGAAGAAAAAATGTACTCTGTCGGGAAGATCCCCGGCGGTTTCAAAAAGAGAGAGGGAAGAGCAAGCGACAAAGCCATCTTGACTTCCCGTCTTATCGACAGACCCATTCGTCCCCTGTTCCCCAAGGGATTTTTGAACGACGTTTCCGTCATTGCGACGGCAATGTCCGTAGAGCCGGACATTCAACCGGAAGTTTACGCAATGATGGGCAGTTCGATTGCGTTGACAATTTCCGATATTCCCTTTGCGGGACCTACGGGAAGCGTCGTTGTCGGTTACGTTGACGGCGAGTACGTCATAAACCCCAACGCCGAACAGCGCGAAAAGAGCTTGCTCAACTTGAACCTTGCGGGAACGAAAGACGCCATAATGATGGTGGAAGCGGGCGCAAACGAAATTTCCGAAAAGGAAATGCTCGACGCGATACTCTTCGGTCACGAAGCCATAAAGGAACAATGCGCCTTTATCGAGTGGATCCGCGAACAGGTAGGCAAACCCAAAAAGGAAGTAACGCTGTACCTGCCGCCCGAAGAACACGAAGCTCTCATTCGCCCCTATGCGGACGAAATGCTCACCGAAGCACTCAAAACTTTTGACAGATACGAACGTCAGGCAAACCAAGACGAAGTGGAAAGAAAGGTAAGAGAACACTTTGCCGAAACCAATCCCGAAGTGTTGGACAGTATCGGCGACGTACTGTACAAAATGACTAAGGAAAAGGTGCGCGCGCGTATTCTCAACGAGGGCATTCGCCCCGACGGCAGAAGCCTTACGGAAATTCGCCCCATTTGGTGCGAAGCGGGTATTTTGCCCAGAGTTCACGGTAGCGGCGTGTTTACGCGCGGAATGACGCAGGTCATTACGACGGCAACGCTCGGAACAATTTCCGAAGTACAAAAGTTGGAAAACCTCGACGACAGCGACACGTTCAAGCGTTATATGCATCACTACAATATGCCCGGTTATTCCACAGGCGAAGCAAAGCCTTTGCGCAGTCCGGGCAGACGCGAAATCGGTCACGGCGCGCTTGCCGAACGCGCTTTGGAACCCGTTATCCCCAGCGAAGAAGAGTTCCCCTACGCAATACGTACGGTCAGCGAGGTTGTCAGTAGTAACGGCAGTACGTCGCAGGCAAGCGTTTGCGGCTCCACGTTGGCTCTTATGGACGCGGGCGTACCCATCAAAGCCCCCGTTGCAGGTATCGCAATGGGCTTAATGAAGTCCGAAGACGGCAGTAAAGTGGCTATCCTCTCCGACATACAGGGTTTGGAGGACTTCCTCGGCGATATGGACTTCAAAGTTGCGGGTACCGCCAAGGGGATCACCGCAATTCAGATGGACATAAAGATCAAAGGTATCGACGAAAACATTTTGCGTACCGCGTTGGAACAAGCCCGTCAAGGCAGATTGTTCATTTTGGACAAGATGCTTGCCGTGTTGCCCGCGCCGAGAGAGGAACTGTCTAAGTACGCGCCCAAGATCATTTCGTTCACTATCGATCCCGACAAGATCAGAGAGGTTATCGGTAGCGGCGGAAAGACGATAAACAAGATTATCGACGAAACGGGTGTCAAAATCGACATAACGGACGACGGAACGGTGTTTATCGCAACGCCCGATCAGGAAATGTCCGACAAGGCGAAGAAGTTGATTATGACCATTGTCAAAGACCCCGAAGTGGGCGAAGAATTTACGGGCAAAGTTGTGCGCATACTCAATTTCGGCGCGTTTGTGGAGCTGGCTCCCGGTAAGGACGGCTTGATCCACATTTCAAAACTTTCCAAAGAACGCGTTGAAAAGGTAACGGACGTTGTGGACATCGACGACGTAGTTCAAGTTAAGGTCATCAAGGTAAGCGACAAGGGTATCGACCTCAAACTTATCAAGAAGCTGTAAAAATTTACGAAGCTACGCCTCGCCGTCAAGACGGCGGGGCGTTTTCAACAAAATACAAATAGCGGCAATTTCTTATCTTTAACCTAATATAATGTAGTATCGATTTGTACTGAATACAAATTGCAAAACATTGTTGCGGTGAAAAAATGGAAAGGAAATTGTTTACTCATATTTTTGTCAATATAGTCTTGGTATTGTTGGTGTGCGCGGTAGCCGCAGTGGGTTTTGTAGGCGCAACCACCAACGTGTTCAGCAACAGCGACAATCCCATTTACCGAGGCAGCGGTGCAAAACAAGTTTCCCTTATGTTTAACGTTTATTGGGGAACGGAATATATCGATGACATCTTGGCTATATTTGACAAGTACTCCGTCAAAACAACGTTCTTTGTGGGCGGTTGTTGGGTGGCTCAATACCCCGATAAATTGTGCGAAATTGTCGCACACGGTCACGAAATCGGCAACCACGGTTACTTCCACAAGGAACATAGCAAGCTGGACTACTCCGACAACGAAAGGGAAATAAACGCTTGCGGCAAACTCGTGTTCGAGTACACGGGCGTAAATATGACGCTTTTTGCCCCGCCGAGCGGAGATTTCTCCGACGTAACGCTCAGGGCGGCAAGCGACAACGGTTACAAAACCGTTATGTGGTCGCGCGATACCATCGATTGGCGCGATAAGGACAGCGGCACCGTCTACTCCCGCGCGACAAAAGACACGGGCGACGGCGAACTGATACTTATGCACCCAACCGCGCACACTCGCGACGCATTGGAAAAAATTATTACATACTACCTTAATAACGGGTTTGAAATTGTACCCGTAAGCACAAACTTAGGAGAATTATGGACTTCTGCAAACAATACCCAAGCGGATTGAGGCTTGTGGCAAAACGTATAGACGGCTTTCACACCGTATCGCTCGGCGTGTTTGTAAATGTCGGTTGCGTACGCGAAACCGAAGCCGACAACGGTTACTCTCACTTTATCGAACACTTGGTTTTCAAGGGTACGCAAAGGCGCACCTGCCGCGAAATTTCAGAGGAAATTGACGATATGGGGGCGAATATTAACGCCTACACCGCCAAAGACTGCACCTGTTTTTACACCAAAAGCGTTTCTGACGATTTTGAAAAATGTCTTGACATTCTTTCCGATATGTACTTCAACGCAGTAATGCCCGAAGATGAATTTGAACGGGAAAAGGGCGTTGTTATCGAAGAAATAAAGATGTGCGAAGATACCCCCGACGACGTAAGTCAGGATCTTGCCTCGCAAGCACTCTTTTACGATCAAACGCTCGGACAAACCATTTTGGGCAGTATATCCAACATACGCCATTCCAACCGAGAAAAAGTTCTTCTGTTCAAAAAGGAGCATTACCTGCCCTCCGCGACGGTGGTGGCTGTGTGCGGCGATTTCGATCCCGACAAGTTGGACAAGCTCGTCGAGCGTTACTTCGAGAGCCATTGCGACAAGCGCGGAGAAATTTTGCCGCCCGAACCCGACGTCGTTTACCGTTCGAGATTTTTGCACAAGTTCAAGCCTATCGAGCAAACGCATTTGCAACTGAGTTGGGGCGGTTTCGCGCTGAAAGATACGCGGCGTTATGCCAACAATATGCTGTCCTCTATTTTGGGCGGAGGTCTTTCGGGACGGTTAAATCAGGTAATACGGGAAAAATACGGGCTTGCCTATTCCGTATACGCCTATCCGTCCTACTACTCAAATTGCGGCGCGTTTGAAATATACGTTGGTCTTAGTCCCGAAAACAACGTAAAAGTGTGCGAACTTGTTCGTGAAGAGATAAACAAATTGCTGTGCGACGGCATAACGGAACGTGAACTCGAACGCGCGCGTATCCAAGCGATAAACGCATTGTATATGAATGTGGAAAGCAATATGACGTTGATGCGCCTGTACGGAAGATCTATGTTGAAACTGAACGAATTGTTCGACGTAGATAAAGACATAGATAGTTACCGAGCGGTAACGATGAACGACGTAACGGACGTGGCACGACAGGTTTTTTCTCAACCGTATGCCTCTTCCTACGTGGGACCGAAAATCGACGGTTACAACGCCGTTTCAAAATTGAAATTTCACTCTTAAAGGACGGATAGCCCGTCCTTTTTTGTAGCGGTTAAGTTTGCCGCTCGGGACATTCGCCCAAAAAAGGCTTCGCTTCGGGTACGATGTACCCTCGTTGCAGATTATTTTTGGTCGAACACCCTCGCTCCTTGTGTTACAAGGTCCCCGACCGCCCACCCCTGAGTGAAGTTAAGTT
>CANQND010000042.1 GCA_947625115.1 uncultured Clostridia bacterium
GATAATCACCAATTCTTTTACTTTATTGTATATTATATTTTAGTCTTTGTCAATATCAATTATACGAATAAATTGACCTAAAATGGGTAAATAACGTCTTTTTTGACGCAAATTTGCTTGTAGAGCCGAGCTTACGCGCTACTCGTCCAAATTGACGGCAAAGATAGGTTTGTCGTCAAAGTCGAACAACTCTATACGCCCGTCCTGTGCAATGCAGTAGGCACCCCTGTCCTTAGGAAGAGCTACGCTGCTCAAAGCAATGCAATGAACCCCGTTGACGAGAACGTGTTCGTTGACGTGAAAGTGTCCGTAGATCAAAGCGTCGCCGTTAGAAAGTTTGGGCAGGGCGGTCTTGTTGTAGACGTGTCCGTGAGTGAGATACAGCCTGTGGCGGGCAAAGGGAATAACGCAATCGCGCACAAATGGAAACGCGCTTATCATACCGTCCACTTCGCTGTCGCAATTGCCCGTTACCGCTATCACTTTGTCCGCTACGGAGCCGAACAGCTCCGCCACGCGCATAGGCGCGTAGTCGCGCGGAAAGGGATTGCGCGGTCCGTGATTGTAGATGTCGCCCAATAGCACAAGGTTATCCGCTTGTGAAGCGAGAAATTTTTCCACCGTCTTTTGCGCCCAATACGCCGAGCCGTGTACGTCCGTTGCCACAAACAGTTTCATTAAAGTTCCTCCGTAGGCAGTTCGTCGCTGTCCTCCTCGTCGTCGTCCGCTTGCGCCGCGGGGCAGCCCTCGCACCTGTCGGGATAGACGGGCGTTATGCCGAGTTGATCCAAGGTGTACTCGCGCAGTTCGTAACCGTCGTCGTTTGTGGTGTGTTTTACCACCACCGTCTGGCGCAAAATATCCACGCTGTCCACCTTGCCCGTTCCGTTGGGAGTTTGTATTTCGCTGTTGACTTTGGGCATAAATTTCAATGTATCGGCGTAGTACTCGTCCTCGAATTTAAGACAGCACATTAACCTGCCGCACAAACCCGATATTTTGGTCGGGTTGAGAGAAAGCCCCTGATGTTTTGCCATCTTGATGGAAACGCGCTCGAAATCTTCCATATAGTCATTGCAACAACAAACTTTGCCGCACGGACCGAGTCCGCCTTTCATCTTGCACTCGTCGCGTATACCTATCTGTCTGAGTTCTATCCTTATGTGGAAGTTGGAAGCAAGCTCCTTGACAAGATCTCTGAAATCGATACGGTGTTCCGAATTGAAGTAGAACACTACTTTGGTGTTATCGAAAGAAAACTCCACGTCCACAAATTTCATTTCCAACTTGCGCCTGTTTGCCGCGTCCTGCGCAATTTTCATTGCGGACTTGCGCTTGGCGACGTTTTCGTTGTTGTGAGCGACGTCCTCTTCGGTAGCTTTGCGCAAAACGGGCTTCAACTCTTTGAGATGAGAGTCGTCAACCTCGCGATTTGGCAACGACACCGTGCCGTACTCCACTCCGTGCGCCGTTTCGACGATAACTCCGTCGCCCTTTTTGAAAACGATCCCGTTGGGCGCAAAGAAATAGGTTTTGCCTGTTTCTCTGAATTTTATTCCTACTATCTCCGACATAAATATCTGATCTCCAAAATGGTATTGAGCAACCTATCCGTTACGATGGTTACGTTCGCGCCCTCGTCGAGGCGCATTTTTGCCGAGTTGATTTGTTCTATGCACGATTCCGCCGCCGACAGGGTGTAGTTTGCGCAAATAATGTCAATAGTATCACGTAGCCGTTGCAGTTGACAAAGTTGCTCAGATAAACGGTACACAATGGATTCTCGGAACAACAAAGTCAAAAAACCGAGGCAATCGTTGACGTTTTCGCGCAGGGCGAGCATTTGCGAAGCGTAACGAAGCGCGACTTTGGTGGAAGTCATCTCCGTGGCAATGCCTATCGCCAGACGGTAAGCGTCGAAAACCGCCTTGTTGGACAAAATTCTTTCCCCCATTTGCACGTTTCCGCCCGACATAGCCGCAGCCATTTCGCAAGAGGTGACATCAAAACTTTTTGCCAAAAGAGCTTCTTTGACCTCTTTTACCGAAAGTTTGGACTGTTTGAGAAGTTGACAGCGACTGCGCACCGTAGGCAAAAGAGATTCCGCGTCCGTTACGCCTATAAAGATATAAACTCCGTCGATGGGTTCCTCTAAGGTTTTGAGCAGTTTGTTTTGCCAAAGCTCGCACCCCGCTCCGCTGACGGACTCGGTGGCGTCCAACAAAAACACGCGCTGTTCGCTGTTGTCCACGGGACGGCGGTAACTCTCCTCCGTGAGATAGGCTATATCCCCTACCGTGAGGCGGTTTTTGCCACCCTCGCCGGGCAAGAGCAACACGTCGAGATGTTCGCCCGAAATAACCTTTTTGCACGACTCGCAACCGTCGTCGCCCCTGTGCGAACGGCACATTGTCACCAGCGCGCACTCTTTGAGCAAACTGCTTACGTACTGCTTTTCGCCCGAAACTATGTAGGCGTGAGCGACAAGCCCCTTGTTAAAGGCGTCTTGCAGATAGCCTCCGACGTTTTTGTCCAAAGCCGTCATCTGAAAACACCTCTGCGCGCCAATGCCGCGCGTAATTTCGCTTGCGTTTGCTCCTTTGCGCCCGAAGCGTCTATCACCTCGAAACGGGCGGGGTTTTCCGCAATCAAACGCTTGTAACCCTCGTACACTTTGAGGTGGAAAGCGTACCCTATCGCTTCCATACGGTCGTTGCTGTCCGCGCCGCCTTTGCGCTTAAAGGCGTTTTCGGGGGACAGGTCGAGAAAAACGGTAAATTCGGGCATATAATCGCCGACGGCAATTTCGTTGAGCTTGACTATCTTGTCCAGCCCCAAACCGCGTCCTATGCCTTGATATACGTAGGAACTGTCCACATACCTGTCGCAAATGACAACTTTACCCTCGTTGAGAGCGGGTTTTACTATATCTTTCAAATGTTGAATACGACTTGCCGCATACAAAAAAGCCTCGCAAAGATCGTCCATATCGCTGTTGTTAGCGTCCAGAATTATTTTGCGTATTTGCTCGGCTATGTCGCTACCGCCCGGTTCACGAGTGAAAACGACGTCATAGCCCATTTCGCGACAGTATTGTTTGAGAAGATTGGTCTGATATGTTTTGCCTACGCCCTCGCAGCCTTCGATTGTGATAAAATTGCGCATTTACAACTCTCCGATAAAACCCGATTTGCCTGTAACGCTTTTGTCCGCGCGACAAACCGTACATAAATATATTAACATATTTTTTGCAATCTTTCAAGCGTTTGCACCATTGACAACAAACGATAAACATAGTATTATTTATAGGTAAAAATGGAACGGGGATTTTTTGCAAAAGTTTACGACACGGTACGCAAGATACCTCTCGGGAAAGTTGCCACTTACGGGCAAATAGCCCGATTGGTAGGCAAACCGCTTGCGGCGCGGCAGGTGGGTTGGGCTCTTCACTCCAACCCCACTCCCTACGTTACGCCCTGTCATCGCGTGGTAAACCGCGAGGGCAAGCTAAGCGGCGCGTTTGCGTTCGGCGGTTTGCAAGCGCAAAGGTATCTGCTGGAAAACGAGGGAGTAACCTTTGTGGACGAAGAAACGGTAGATTTGCAAAAACACCTGTGGGAGGCTTAGATGTTAGACAGAAAAACAGACGCGGTACTGCGCTTGCTGATAGACAGCGTGGGAGAAAACTACAAAGTAGTCAACAAAAATCAACTGCTTTCGGAGTTGCCCGCACGACTGCGTATGGATATATCGGAGTTGTCGAGAATACTTACTTTTCTCAAAGAAAACGACTACGTAGACGTAAAATATCAAGACAAGGAAGAAATTTGTCTTGCCACCACCGTCAAAGCCGAAAGCTACAAGGAGAGCGACAAAAATATAGTTCAAAAAGCCAATATGCCCGCAAAGCAAATAGCGTTGTTGATCGTGGGCGCGTTTTTGGCGGCATTTTTGGGAGCGTTGGCGGCAACGCTTTTGGGGAAACTGTTTTAGGAAGGTAAAATATGCTTAACAAACAGGAAGTGTCGGTAATGCACTGCATCTACAACGTCTGCAAGCGCAACAACGACAGTTGCATAGTATCCGACGAATTTATTTTGCAATCGATACCCGAAAAATTCAAGATGACGGACGCGAAATTGGACGTTATCCTGAAACAGTTGGAGTACGACGGTTACTTTGAGTGTACCAAATCGGAAAGAAAGGGCGAAACGGTAAACGTGATAACCCTCAAACCCAAGGGAAAAGCCTTTAAGCGCGAATTGATACAGCGCAGGAGAGAGTTGATTAACAACTTCTTTTGGAGAATGGTATTCGCCGCGGTGGGCGCGACGGTCGGTTTTGCCGTCAGTTTGCTTTTGCGCGGAATAGGCGGCTGAAAACATTTTGCACGGTAATGCAAAATTCAAAACGGGAGCGAAAATTCGCTCCCGTTTTTCTTTTTGAGGTAAATTACCAAGCGTTGCGTGTGAACTTACAATTTACTTGTGCCGCTCGCGCGCTTACGCTTCTACGCTTCTGCTCCACGCGCCGTTGTACGGATAGCAATAAGGTTGCCACATATTGCCCGTCACTTCCAAAGCTCTGCCTATCACGCCGCGTGCAAACCAAGTGTAGGTTGTGTTGGTAAAGGTGAGCGAGTTCATACTTGTGCAGTTGGCAAACGCGCCCTCGCCGATGTACAGCAATTCCGCGTTGATGACCACTCCCTCCAAATCGGCGCAACCGTCAAACGCGTTGTTGGCTATCAAAAGAGTGCCTGCGCTGACGTTGTACACGCCCATAAGATCCTTTGCCTTGATGAGATATTCCTCGATGTACAGCACTTTGCCGTCCTGCCAATTTTCGGACTTGGTGTAGTAAGCGCAGTTTTTGAAAGCGTCTTTGCCGATGTAGGAAATATCCGTGCTTGCAAACACGATTGTATCGAGTTGCGTGCAATCTTCAAAGGCTTCTTCGCCGATATATTTTACGCTTGCGGGGATAGTTACGCTCTTGATAGCCGTTCCACGGAAAGTACCCGCGGGAATACGCGTTACCGTTTCGGGAATGACGATATTGTCCTTTGCCTCGGTGATGTTGAAGAACACATTGCTGTTGTGCAACGGCGAGGCGTAGTCGTTTTCAAACAGAATACTAAGCCATTGAGCGAACGTGCCGTTGAACACAACTTCGGCAATGGAGTTGCAATCTTTGAATGCGTCTATGTCCACCACTTTGAGAGAATCGGGCAAAGTTATCTTGTTGAGGTTTGTGCAGGTAGAGAACGCGCCCGAAGCTATGGACAGCGTTCCCGCCCGTACAGACACGTCGGTGTTAGTGAAACTGCCGTCCGCATTCTGCGTTTGGTGAGCCTTTACCAAGTGATTGCCGAGGTACAGCACTTCGCCCGTCCAATGCTCGTGATTGTTTACGTAGTCGGTGTTGTAGAACGCGTTGTAGCCGATGTCCAGAACGTTGTCGCCTATCTCAATGAAGCTGAGCGACGTGCAGTTTACAAAGGCGTATCTGCCTATCGACTGCAACGTGTCGGGAGGATTGAACACTTTCAACGCGCCGCAATTTTGAAATGCTGATTCGCCTATCGACACAAGGTTGTGTTCGCTACCCGTGAGGGTGACCGTTTCCAACTTGGTGCAGAAATAGAACGCGTAGTCGCCGATACTCTTTACGCTCGACGGGAAAGTCAACGTTACGATATTTCTGTTAGTTGTAAACGCGCGTTCCTTGATTTCTTCTACGCGGTACTGCGTGTTCGAGTCGTAGCCACCTTTGCCGTCGGGCTTTTTGTAGTATTCGTTGATGACGATATTCTTTGCCTGCTCAACGAGCTTGTTGCCCGAAACGACGCAGTGTACGCCGCTTGTTTCGTAGGTCAAGCCGTCGTAGCCGCACACCGAGCAGAGGTTGCTGAGGCTCCAATCGTGGTTGCCCGAGGCGTTTTCGCCGCATACCTCGCATTGCGCCTCGTGAGTAAGCTCGAACAACTTGACGTTGCCCCACCTGTGTCCCGAAGCCTCGCCCTGCTTTGTTACGCGCTGTTTGTTGCAATCTTTGCAAGTTTCCGTGAGAGTGCGCGGGTTTTCGCAAGTGGCGGCGAGGTCGTTTGTCACCTGATAATCGTGCGGATTGGTTTCCTTTTGTCCGCAAACGTTACAAATATGGGTGTGCGTTTCGTCGTCGGAGATGTAACTGCTCCAAACGTGTCCGACAGATTGCGCGTCGCTGTTTTCCGTTGCGTAGTACAAACAAACTTTGCAAGCCTTGCTAACCGTTCCCGATTGAGTGCAGGTGGGCAAAGTTTCGACGGAAGTGATTTCGCAAGCCTCCGTTACTTCAAACGAGCAACCGTCGCGGACGCATTTGCGCTGATGTTTGGGCGCATTGAAATCGCCGACAAATTTTATCTCTATTTTGTGTCCCAACGCCGTGCCGCTTTCGGAGATGTTTTTGCCCTGATGGCAAACGGAGCAGGTGTACTCGGAGTAACGGTCCGTTTCGCAAGTGGCTTTGTGTTGAATCACTTCCGACTTGCAATCTTCTTCCAACGTGTAGGCGCAGTTTGCGCAAACGGCAACGTGTCCGCAGTGCAAAATACTGCCGTAAAATTTGTGCGTGTAGGTAAGGGAGTGTCCGTTGGCGGGAGCGGTTATTTCCTCGTGAATACTGCCGCAATCGTCGCAGGTTTTGCGCGTGTACGCCGCGGTAATGCAGGTAGCCGCCACTTCTACGGCGTTTTTAAGCTCACATTCCTCCGTTTCGCGAGTGCTTTCCTCTTTGCACCGTTCGCAAATACGGGTGTGCTTGTGGACGTGTTCGTCGGAGGGTGAGTCCTGCACGTCCTTTTCTATCGTGGCAACCCACGCGCCGAGGCTGTGTCCCAAAGGTTCGCCGTGAACCGTTTTGTTGCGGTGATTGCAAACGCCGCACACGTACACCGTGTACTCGCCCTCGGTGCAGGTAGCCTCGTGGAACTCTCCGTTGCTTTCGTACGCGCAGGGTTCTACTTGTTGCTGATCGGGGTGAGTTTTGCAGGTACGCACGTGATAGCCGTCGCCGCGGTCCTGCCAAACGCCCCATTCGTGATCGGCTACGGGCGTATCCTTAAAATCAACGTAGAAACACACCGAACAGGTACGGCTTTCCTTGCCCGGCAATTCCTCGGTGGCTTCTTGGAAAGTGGACCAATCGCCGAAAGAGTGTCCGTTGGAAGTTTCTGTCGTCCTTACGTCCTCGGCACTATTTCCCGTGTATTCGCCCTGTTCGGTCAACGAAAACTTTCCGCACATAGAGCATTGATAGCAATCGGAATAGCCGTCCTCGGTGCAAGTGGCTTTTTTGCCGAGGATAAGCCCGCCTTTGTGCGCAACAATGTCCAAATCGGATTTTTCCGTGTTGCCGCACACTTCGCAATCGCGCTTTTGATAGCCCTTTTCTGTGCAAGTGGCGGCTTCGCCCACCGTCCAATCACCGTAGGAGTGTCCGTTGGCGGGCAATATCTGGCGTACGTCTTCGGCGGAGTCGCCTACGTACTCGCCCGTCAACGTCAACGAATACTTGTTACAGCGCGAGCAGGTGTAGCAATCGGACACGCCGCTGTCGGTACAGGTGGGAGCCTGTCCGTCGATCTTGACGGGTTCGTGACCGAGAGCCTCCTCCGTCTTGTGCGCGGTTATGAGTTCGCCGCAACGGTCGCACTTGGTACCTGCGGTGTAGCCCGCCTCGGTACAGGTGGCTTGCTGACCTTGCACTTCTACGGGATCGTGTCCGAAAGCGGCAATAGTCAAATCGGTAATTTCGTTGCCGTCGTGATCGAAATCCTTGTCGCAATGAGCGCAATGGTAATGTCCCACCGTACCCGTTTCGGTACACGTGGCGGGCTTTTCGGGGATCCAATCGCCGAGAGTGTGTTCTTCCTGACATGCAACGACCGTCAATGCAACGCAAAGTATGCAGAGGACGGTCAACAGCATTAGCAAAATCTTTTTCATAAATACCTCTTGTGTGCTGTGTTGCGGTTGCAAAATACCGATACGTTTGCCGAAAATCGGTTCAAAATGCAACTTGCAAATACATAATATAGGAATTGAATTACTTTGTCAACGAATACTTGAAAAATTACTTTTATTTTTTGCCAAAAAAAATCCCAAGTATTGAACTTGGGATCGGATTTTTCCAAACGGTTATTGATTTTGCTCCGCTTCCACCTGAGGAACAATGCGTTTTATGAAGCAACGGCGGCGTTTGTTTTGTATCGCGTCGAAGTACTTCCACGCATTTTGAATGGGAATATTATGTTCCAGATTGAGGTTTGTTTCGGCGTGTTCTATCTCGCCCAACAACGCGTCGCCCAACGAAACCAACATCGCCGTGGACAGCGCGTGATTTTTGTACTCGTCGGAAACGCCTATCACGCCCAAGTCCAAAACTTTGGGGTGGTGAATGGAATGGAGCAAACGGCAAATGCAGGGCAACGTGAGCCTGCCGCCGCTGGGGCGAACCGCGTTGGAAATGTTGGGGAAGAGCAAACCGAACGCCACCACTTTACCCGTTTCGTCAAACAGTACGCGAATGTACTTTTTGTTTATCAACAACTTGAACTGCGCCACCATCGAACGCTTTATGTTGTCGGTAAAGGGTACCGTTCCGTAAATTGTTTCGTAGGTTTCGTCCCAAATCTTGAAAATGTCGTCGGCGTACTTCTTTACGAATTGGCGCGTACTGCGCGCCTCGCCGAAACGCAAATGGAGCTTTTTGAGCATCATATCGCTTATGTGGCGGTAACGCTCGTCAAAACCGTTTTTCGGCGCGCGCAATTGGTGTTCCAACCAATCTACGTCCTTGCCGTAGCCACAGTTTTCGATAAGGCGTTGGTAGTATGGGTAGTTGTACTGTTCCTCAAAGGTGTTGAGCTGATCGAAACCCTCTATCAACAAGCCCTCTCGTTCCAGATCGCTGAAACCGAGCGGACCGACGACTTCTTCCATTCCCTTGGAAACAGCCCATTGCTCCACGGCTTGGAAAAGGGCGTTGGCAACTTCCTGATCGTCGATGGCGTCAAATCGGGTAAAACGCACCTGTTTTTGGTTCCATTTTTCGTTGGCGGCGCGTTGCAAAATGCCCGAAATACGTCCCACCACCTCGCCGTCGCGGTAGGCAAGATAGTACACAGCTTCCGCTTGCTCGTAGTAATGGTAAGTGGGCTTGAAAACGTTCATCTCGTCGCCGTAAAGGGGCGGAACAAACCATTGATTTCCCTTGTAGAGCTTCAACGGAAACTCCACAAATTGCTTACGTTGCTTTTTTGTTTTTACTTCCGAAATCTGTATCATATCGCCCTCGCTTGTGCAAAAAATCGCAAAACCCGCCGCGCAAACGGAAAGTTTCGGTATTTATATTCATATTAGCACCGCTAAAAAAAAATGTCAACAGTTATTTAACAAATGTGAAATTTCAAAAAGTATTTTTTTGTTTTATTGACGGTAGGCGCGGCGTGTGGTACAATAAAAAAAAACGTCGTTTCACCTTTGTTTACGACGTAGAAAAGCGACAACGCAAAAGGGGTACATTATGATAAAAATCGTGGTAGACGCAATGGGCGGCGACAACAGCCCTGCGGTAAACGTGCAAGGAGTTGCGGGCGCGCTCAACAAACTTAAAGATATACACATTGTGCTTGTGGGCGACGAGGCTCAACTCAATCCGTTGCTCGAACGGGAAAGCTACGACTCTTCGCGCCTGACTGTGGTAAACGCAACGGAAGTTATCTCCTGCAACGAAAAGCCGACGGAGGCTATCCGCGCCAAAAAGGACAGCAGTATGGTAAAGGCGTTGGATATGTTGCGCACGGATAACGAGGCGCGCGCGCTTGTTTCGATAGGTTCCACAGGCGCGTTGCTTGCGGGTACCGTTATGCGGGTGGGGCGTATTAAGGGCGTAAAAAGACCCGCTTTCTGCCCCATTTTGCCCACCGTTGCCGACGGTATAGTTGCCATTTGCGACAGCGGCGCAAACGTAGATTGCGATCCGCAATGGTTGCAACAATTTGCCGTGATGGGGAGCTTGTACCTTACAAAAGCGTTTGGCGTACAAAACCCGCGCGTCGCGCTGTTGAACGTGGGCGTAGAAGAGGAAAAGGGCGACGAATTGCGCAAAGCCACTTTCCCGCTGTTGCAAAACACTCCCAATATCAACTTTGTGGGCAATATGGAAAGCCGCGATTTGCTTAGCGGCAAATTCGACTTGGTTGTTTGCGACGGGTTTAGCGGAAACGTACTGCTCAAATCGACGGAGGGCGCGTGCTTGGAGCTTATGCGTATGCTCAAACACACGCTTATGAGCAGTTTTCAATCGAAAATAGGCGCACTGCTGATAAAGAAAAAACTTTACGAAGTAAAGGACAAAATGGACTACAACAAGTACGGCGGCGCAGTGTTGCTCGGCGCGGCAAAAACGGTAGTGAAAGGACACGGCAGCAGTAACGGCGAAGCGGTACTCCACTGCATCGAGCAAGCGTACGTTATGGAAACAAACGGGCTTGTTGAAGCGATCGCCCAAGAAATTCAACGCTGAAAACACATTTCAAACGGGGACGTACAGCCCCCGTTTTTTTGCGCCTTTGCTACAATAGGTCACACTTATTTGGAGGGAACGATACCCACAAATGACAACAACGGCTCAACGCATAGCGTAGTGTGCGAGATTTGC
>CANQND010000043.1 GCA_947625115.1 uncultured Clostridia bacterium
AAGTCAAACTGAAAGTTTCGCCCTTTTTGTTGCGGCGAACTTGCCGAAATTCTCCAAAAAAAGGAAAAATTTTATGCCAAAATTCAAAATTGCCTGTTTCATAGTCGCCACTATTTTGGCGGCGGTGGGAACGCTGTTGGTGTTGAGAAACCTCAACAACGACTTTGTTCCGCCCGACAAACAGCTGACGGAAACGGATCTCAACACTTATCTCGACGTTACGGAGGATATGGATATATCCGACCGCAATCGCGATGTGCGCGAATTTTTGTTTGCCGCGCACAAAAAGTTACTTAGCGGAACGGGCTTCAAGGGAGTATCGCAGGGCAAATCCACCGCGTTGGGCGGGATAGAGCAGAGCGTACTCAACACGCGCGTGGTTTTGGGAGAATTCGGCAACAAGCGCACCTTTAAGGAAATGGTTACAAAGGGCGTGGTGAGCAACGCTTACCAACTGTACCTTGTCGGTTTGGGAGATCAAGGCAACTACATCTACCGCGGTTTCGATCGCGTGCGCGAGTTGAACGCCGTAGATTGGAGCAACGTCGCCCAACCCCTCAACAGGCAGGCTTTCTACAACAAATTCGGACACCGTTCGGATAAACTTACAAGTTACATACTCAATTGGGACACCGTTTTATCGGGAGAATACGTCGAAGAAAATGACGGTTTGTACACTTTCCGTTACGTTCTCGACACCGAAACGGCTCCCGCCGACCTCAAATACGAAATGATCACCAACGGCGGTCTGGACGGTTTTCCCACCTTTACCAAGTGCGAAATTTACGTAACTATGGACGCCGAATTCAACGTTCGCAGCTTGCGTACCGACTGCGCTTACAGGGCAAAGACAATGGGCTTGGACGCAGGTTGCACCGAGGATATAACGGAAACGTTTGCTCCCTACGACGGCGAACTGCCCTATACCGATTTCTTCTCCGAATACCTCGGTCAGACGGGCGGCGACATTGTGGAAAAACCCACCGCGCTGAAAATGCTTACGGATATGTTCTCGCCCTATCTCAACGGCGAGGCGTTGCAAGCGTGCTTGGCATTGAACGACAAAACGGAAGCGTTTGTGTCGCTGACGGGGTTGGATATTTCCGATTTGAGCAACCTTGCGGTAGATTTCCGCATAGGCGAACTCAACCTGCGTTACGGTCACAACGCGGGCAAATTGCTTGTCAACTGCGGCGAATTTAACGCAAGCACCACGGTGGAGGGCGTAACGCAGTTTGCGGGTACCGTCCAAGCACTTTTGGGCGGCGAAACGGACGCGCCGAGCGCGACGGCGTTGTCCGCTACGGACGGATTGGATCTCGGCTCTCTGTTGGAGGGTCTGAAATACGAAATTTCCGACGACGAAAGCGTTTGCACGGTAACTTTGCCCATTTCTTTGGGCGGCGTTGACGTAAACGCTCAACTTGTCGGCGTTGCCGAGGGTGACGGCTATACTTTCCGCTACGCCGACATAACGGCGGGCGAAACGCGTATTCACGTGGAATTGCAAACGTGGACCCCCGCTCAACTTTCCGAAAACGCGCCCGAAATTCTCGGGCTTGCAGATTTGCTTTCCAACGGCAAGCTGTCGCTCAACGCGCAAGCGGACGTAACTTCGGATAAAGGCGACTACACCGTGAGGGCGCAGTTGCTTGCCGACTTGGCTACCCGCTCGGCAAAGGCGGACGTAACCTTGGGCAACAACGGCACATTGTACGTAACCTACGCCGATGGCGTTGTCTATGCGCAATTCGGTAACGTCAAGTTCAAAGCGGATACCGCGCGCGCCGACAGGCTGGCGGAAATAGTGAAAAAACTTGCGGGCGACGCGGTGTTGCCCTCTTCGGATTCTTTCCAAGCGGAGCAACTGCTCGGCGCATTGGACAAACTGCAAGTGACGGCGGAGCGCGACAAGGTGACAATCGCCCTCGATTTGGGCGAGGCGCGTTTGTCTTTGATTTTGGCAGATAACGACAACCGTTGGAACGTGGAAAAGATCACCGTGACGGGCTACGGCATAAACGCGGTCATCGAACCCTCCGACGGCAACGACGAAATTTCCGTCCCCGCCGATCCCGAAAGTTTTGCCGACGTCACCGAATTGGCTGACACATTCGACGACGCGATAGTCGACGTTATCCGTTCCAACGGCTTCGAGGGCGATTTCTCATTTGAGTTTGTCGTGGACGGCGACGTCTACTCGGCAAGCGGCACTTACCAAACGGACGAAACGGGCGCGGTAAAGGTTTCCGCAACGGTTAAATGCGGCAAAAACATCGTTGCCGACGCGGAAATCGTCTACTCCAACGGCGTCGTGTACGTCGCCGTCAACGGCGTAAAGGTCGCATTTGCGGTCAACGGCGCGGAGGGCGAAACAGATTTCGGCGGCGCAATGGAACAACTTGCTCAAAACGAGCAGATAAAGAGTTTGCTTGACGGCAACGAAAAACTCCGAAAAGTTATTTCCGCCGTAACACAAGCGGTGCAGACGGCGCAAAACTTCGACGTAGGCGAATTGCTTTCAAAGGACCTTTCGCAAGCGGTAACGCGCTTTGCGTTTGAAAACGGCACGTTGTCTTTGTCCGTGGACGGTAGCGTGGCGGGCTTCGACGGCGTAACGCTTTCGGCTAAGCTGTTTGTGCGCGACGGCAAACTTGCCCTGCGCGTAGAGGACGTCGAATTTGCCGACGTGGGCGTATCGGGCGAAATTTCGCTCGGTGCCTGCCCGACGGAAATTGCCGTTCCCTCCGCAGACGAATACATTCTGACTTTGCACGGCGAGGCAATGGGGGCGGAAATAACCCTGTCGTTGAACTTTGTAAATATGGACATATGGGCAGATGTGCATTTCGCAAACGAAAAGGCGCAACTGCGCTTTGTCGAGGACAATCTGTACGTTGTGTACGGCGGCGTGAAAGCGGCTTTCGCCGTGACGGAATTGAAAGACGTAGCGGACAGATTGCAAAAGTTTACGGGCGGCGCGGCTACGTTTGAAAACTTAGATATATTGGCGATAGCGGCGGCTATCGGCGCGACGATTTCCGAAAGCGGCATAAACCTGTCCTTTGACTACGGCGACGTGTCCGCGCAAGTAGCTTTCCGCAACGAAAGCGGCAAGCCTGTGTTCGACGGCGTAAAAATCAACTTTGTCGCAAACGGCAAGAGTTACGAGGCGTTGTTATCTCAACAGGCGGAAAAAGCCGACCAATTGAGTATTGACGGGCGTTTTGTCAATGGCGCGCGCGTGGTAAACGGTCTGATAGACCTCTTTGAAACCTATCGCGACTCCGACGGATTTGCCTTGAAACTCGAAACCGAGCTGACGGTAAAGGGCGCAACCTACTTTGCCAACGCAGAAATCAACTTAACTAACGTAAAGGACGTAAGGAACGGCACGTCGTTGCGCCTCAACGTCAACGACGGCAAAACAATTCTCGCCGTTGTCGAAGCGGTTGTTTTGGACAACGTTCTGTACTTGGACGTCAACGGTATTCGCCAAGCGGTAACTTTGCCCGAGCAAACTACGCAAACGGGCAACGCCGACGTAAAACAGATAGCGGGCGCGCTCGAACAGTTCAGAGGAGTGAGCGACGTGTTGGACGGAGTACTCGACGCGATAGCGGCACTGCCCGCCGATTGGAGCGAGGTCACATTCTCCGAGATCGTTAGCGAAATGACTCAATCGGGCGACGAACTCGCTTTTCGTCTGGATCTGTCGCAACTCGGTTTGGGCGACGTCACTGCCGCGTTGCAGTTGTGCGGCGAAACCAAACTGACGGTCGAGGACTTGACCGTGGGCAAGATTTCCGCCGACGTTGTAACGGTGCAATTGTTTGAGGCTATGCCCATCGCTCTCCCCGATAAGGAAAGCTACTTTACCGATTTGTCAGTGGAACTCGGCAACGGAATGACGGGTAAAGTACATATCGACTTGTTGGACCACGAAATTTTCGGCGAAATCTGTTTGTCCGACAAAGACAAACTGTTGTTCGAGTATACCGACGGCACGCTGTACGTGCAGTACGGCAACGTGTACGTATCGGCGGCGGTAAAAGACGTTCAAACGCTTTTGGGCGTGATAGGCGAATTTGTTCAACTGCCGCAAATGCCTCAAACGGACGGCGACAGCCTGATAGAACAGGTTAAAGAATTTCTTGTCGCGGCGGCTTTGCGCCGTAACGAAACGCAAAGCGGCTACGGCGTAAACTTCGGTTACAACGGCGTAAACGTCAACGCCGACTTCGATTGCGCCGACGACAAAGTTACTTTCAACAACGCCGTCATCGACTTCGGCAACCAAACCGTCGGCGCGGTAACGGTTACGTTGGAAAAGGATCTTCACCTCAACGGCGTAGACAAGACAAAGGACTTCGCCGACATAACCTCGATAGCGCAAACTTTGGGCAATCCGCTCAAAGACGTTATCCGCGCATACAGCGGCGGTGCGGAACTCGGCGCGAAGTTCGACGGAACAGTTGATTTCCGCGGCGTAAGCTACGACGTAAACGGCAATGTGCGCAAAGACGAATCGGGCAATATCTACTTAACGGCAACCCTTTCCGAAAAACAACGCACCGTTGTCGAATTGGAAGTAACCGTAGACAAAAACAACAAAGTTTTGTACCTGCGCGTAAACGACTACAAAGCGGCGATAGCTCTGGACGGCGTAAAGGGCAACGCGGACGTTCTCGGCGCGGCGGAACAGCTTCTTGCCGACGAAAGCGTGCGCAAAGTGCTTGACGAACATCAGGAACTTGCCGATTTTGTAAACGGGGTCAAATCTCTTGCGGATAAGTTCGCCAACTTCGACGTAACTCGGGTGAACTTTGCAACGCTGTTGCAGGATCTCACGTTCAACGATAGCGTACTTACGCTCACGCTCAACGCTTGCGATTTCGATCTCGGCGTTTTCGACGTAAAACTCTCCGAACTTGACAACAATCTTGTCCTTTCCTTGGAAAGTCTGTCCCTTTGCGGCGCAACTCTGTCGCTCAATGCAACGGTCTTGACGGACGTGGATACGGTACAAATTCCCGAAGTAAAAGACTACCTGCTCAACGTGAGCATAGCGGGCTTCGGCGCGACGGTGGAGCTGTCTGCGGACTTGTACAATATGGACATATGGGCAAGCGTGCATTACGTCAACAAAGGTATTGACGGGCTGTCCGTAGACGAAACCGCCCTGTTGCGCTACAAATACGATGAGGTAGAGAAAGCGCGCACGCTGTACCTGCAATTGAACAACATCAACTTGTTTTTCAGGGGTAGCGCGGCAAAAGATATAATTGCGGAAATCGTCGCTCTGTTAGACGTCGAACCCACCGCTCCCGACGACGGAACGTTATCTCAATTGTTGTCCGTTGTCACAGGGTGCAAGTTCGTCAACGGCGGCGTAACGGTATCCGTTGCGGAAAACGAAATTCAATTGCGCCCCAACAAGAAAGCGGCTACGCAGTTGGATACTTCCAATCAAGCGTTTGCAAACGGCAACGCTCTGCTTACCGTTGTTAAAAACGTCCTGACGGCAACAAAAGCGATGAAAGAAGCAAAGGGCGTGTATACCGAGTTCACAGCCACTTTGTCCCTTGACGGCAAAGACTACAACGCAGACATCAAACTGTTCTGTAAAAACGGATTGAAAGTTAAATTTGTCGTACGTGACGGCGAACAACTTGTGTTCGAGGGCGAGATCACTGTCAAAAAGGACAGCGACGGCAACAACATTTTGTATCTTGACGTAAACGGAGTGAAGCAAGCGATAAAACTCAACGACAACCGTCAAAAAGAGGACGTCACGTTCGACGACGTGCGCGAAGCTCTTAACGAGTACCAAAACATTCACGGCGTACTTGACGAGGTGATAAAATTCGTAAACGCCCTGCCCGACAGGATAGCCTCCCTTACAACGGTTTCCGAACTTATCGGCGGCTTGACCGTTGCCGACGACGGCAGCGTAACGCTCACCCTTGCGGGCGAAAAACTCGGTTTGAACCAAGACGTAGCCGTAACGTTGAAATCCGACGGCGAAAACGTTGGGTTCGGCGTAGACTCCATTGCTCTCAACAGGTGCAAAGTTACCGTAGACAATACGGCAATTCTGCAAAAATTTGACGAAGAAGTTGCCGCTCCGTCGGGAGATTTTGTAACGGATTTGTACTTGACGGTGAGCCTCGGCGGCGAACAGCCCGTTGCGGCAAACGAGGACGGCAACAAATTGATTGTCGAATTGCGCCTCGATCTGCTCAACGGCAGTATCTACGGCAAAGCCTCCTACGGCGACAATGACATAACTTTCCAACTCGTCTTGAAAGATGACGAAAAACTTCTTTACCTTGTACTCGGCGACGCAAGCGACGGTTCCAAACTTATGATCGACCTCACCGAAGATGTGGAAACTATCAAGAGCGTTTTGAGCCAATTTGGCGTAACTTTGCCGCAAATGGATATGAGCGGCGACGTCAAGCAGACCGTCAAAGAGCTGCTCAACGGTTTGAGTTACGACCGCACAGACAAAGACAACCTCTTTACGTTCGGTTTGCAATGGCAGGGCGTAAAGGTAAGCGTGACGTTCAAAGTAGATGACGAGCAAGTCGTTCTCGACTCCGCTACGTTGACGGGCGATTCTTTCGGGGTAACCGTCGAGCAAAAGAAAGACTTCGACGTTGAAAAACTCAACCTCAACGACGGCTACATTCGCGCGGCGAACGTACTAAGCGAGTTTGCTCCCGCGGTGAACGCGTTGGCGAACGCGAAAAATAGTTACTCAATCTATCTTTGTGAGGCGGTAGTGCGCTTGGGCAACGTCTACTACAAACTCGAAAAGATTTCGGTGGAAATCGTCGGCTCCGACCTGTACGTAAAAGTCGGCTCTGTCAAATGCGGCGACAGCGAGGAATCTATTAACCATTCCATCGTCGTAAACGGTCAGATTTGGTTGATAAGCAACGATCTCTACATCGATATGGGCGGTATCAAATTGAAAGCTCCGCTCAACAGCGAACCTCCCGCAAGTCAACAAAGCGACGCCTCTTTCAACTTGGAGGGACTGAACGCCGCTTTGGACAAACTTTACAATCACAACGCGCAACTTGACGAGTTGCTCACCCTCGTAAAAACTATCGTCAACACCGATTTCGCATCGCTCGATTTCACTCGCACGTTCGGTCTTTATGAACAAAACGGCACACTGTCGTTGAAAGTAAACAACAGTGTTTGGAATCTTTCCTCGGATGTTGCCGTCAGTGTAAAATATTACGAGCAAAATGCGGTGGGCTTGAACCTTGGCTTGTCTTTGCAACACCAAGACATTTCATTTAAGATAACCGATTTGTCCGTAACAAACGAGGGCAATATCACCGCGCCGCCGACAGGCGATTGGACCACCAACGTAGACATCGAAGTAAACGACGACAGCGGAATAGAAAACGTTGTCCACCTGCGCCTCGATTTGTACAACAAAGTTATCTACGCAATGGTGGTGTCCACCGACAAAGTTACTCTGCCCGAACAAGAGACTCTTGTGTACACTCTGTACGTTAAGTACGATATGGCGGAGAACAAGCTGTGGATATCCAATGCCCAAAACGCAACCGCCTCTGTGGACATCAACTCGGTAAAAACCTTGGTAGACGACGTTCAGACCATTGTGGATGCAATAGCGCAGGATGGCAATCACGAGATACCCAACCTGTTCGGCGAAAGCCACTTCGACCTTGCGGAAATTTTCCAGACGTTGCAACTTGTCTACATCAACGAAACAGACGAAGAGGGCAACACAAAACAAGGTATCGGCGTAACTTTGGAGCCAATGGGCTTCTTTGTGGACGCGCTTATCGACAATAATGAATTGACGGCAGACGTAGATATAAGCAGCATTTTCGACGCTACAACTTTGAAATTGCTTGGCGGCATAGATACCGCGCACGCCAACTTTGTTACCACGGCAGACAAATTGTTCAGCAGTGAAAAATGCGTACAGTTGGACGAAGTACTCAAAACTTGGTTCTACAAGAACGACAAGCTCAGCGACAAGGCGGAGGAAAACGGCGTAATTTACGATTTGGTAAACACCAACGCTTGGCTGTTCAAGTTTAACGGAAGCGGTACCGAAATCAACGTCAAGGGCAAAAGTTACCGCATTGAGGACGGCTCGTTCATATCGTTCTACTTCAACAAGTCGGATACGCCTTTCGGGTTGAACGACCTTATCGGCAACTTCTCTCACAACAACACCGAAGAGGCTTACAAACAGCTGTTCCAACTGCTCAACACAATGCAGTTGCGCGCCAAGCTCAACATCGGAATGAAAACGGACGGCGGCTCTAACTACAACAAGAAGCTGTACCTCGATATTGCCCTGTTGAGAGTGGCAGAAGCCACCGAAAAAGGCACCGAAACAGACGCCGAAAAGGACACCGCCAAATCGCGGCTGTACGTCAGCTACGACACAAGCGAGGCTCGTTCGGGCGTGTTGCGCGCTTCTGTCAGCATAGACGCCTTGGACGACCTGTTGGAAATCAAGGACGCCTTGGACAGCGTTTTGGACGGCAACATAAACAAATTGATACAAAACGTTGCCGATATGATAAATCAAATTCAGCAAAACAAGCCCAAGTTGCAACTTGGTAGACTTGCCCGCCTGTTCGATTCCGTAACCTACGGCAGTGATAAAAACGGCGGCACAGCGGACAACCCCGCTTTGGGTATCAAACTCATCGGTTCGGCGTTGAGCGACAAGCTGGGCAATATCGAGTTGAACGTCCAACCGTTGTACGGCAACTCCGCTGAGGGAACGGGCAACGGCTTGCTTGTCAACAATTTGAGCCTTTCCTACGACGATTTCAGCTTCAAGGTGGAGGGTATGGAAGTTACCGCCTCTCCCTTTGAGGGCGACAGCTCTTTGGGAACCCCCGCGGCGGAACGTACCTACAAATATCTTGAAACACAGATCAACAGCTACCGCGCCGACAACGGCACCAAATTGAGCGGAAATAGCCAAGCGGAAGCCACCCTGCCGTACGACAAGACCAACGACCACGGCTACGATATGAGCAAGTATATGGACTTAGACACTATCTACGAGCTTGCGGCGGCGTTGACGGTGACGGCGGGCAACTACGACTACGACGGTCAGCGATCATTCTTGATAAAGGGTGATATACACGGTGAAATCAGTGTGCCGGTAGTCGCGTCTGCAACTTTGGTTATCAATGTAACTATGTACGCGGATATAGACCAAGACGGTCATTCCTACTTCGCCGTCAAACTCACCCGACCTTATACCAGAGCCAAAATTTTTGGTATTCCAGCAAACTTGTATCAAGACCAAGGCGGCGACAGCTACATTTTGTACAACACCTCTACGAATACGTTTACCTTGATACGCGATTCCGTTTCGGAAGTGACTAAGATGAGGTGCGAAGTGGTAAAAGAGGACGGCACAATTTGCGGCAAGGAAATCACAAAGTCAGGCGGAGTTTTCGAGTGTAAAGAAGAGTACAGTGACTCGTGGTTGTTGAAGCGTCACTACCACGGTGCGGATAACCTTGTGTTAGTGGAGGGCAAGCAGGAATCCGAACTTGGACAACCGCTTTCATACTATTACGAAATTACCCCGAGCGAATTTATGGCTCACTTAATGAAGAGAGCGGACGATAGCCCCGGTTACCTGTGGGATTTGCTCAACTTTACTGACACGATAACAAACGGAATTATCGATAATATAGGAAAAACTCAAAACGAGTACGGCATAGAGGACATTTTGGACAGCGGCGACAGCTACGCCTACACCGCGGGTGCGGACAGCGGCGGCACCTTTGAAGTCAAGGCAAATCTCAGCCCGATTTCAAGTGCGTTGGGCGTGATGACCGTAGACATTGCTCACAACGGCAAGTTCGCCGACGTTACGGCTTACCGTAGCGACAAAACGGGCAAGTACACCCTTACGGGCGTGCAACTCACTCGGTTGAGCGGCGGACTGAACATCGCGGGGACCATAGTGAAACTGACCTTTGAGTTGGATCACACAACCCCGGGCTTCGGCGTAGCGCAGTATCTGAATTTTTACGATAAGAGCGAAAACGGCAAGAATTTCTGTTTGAATACCAAAACCACAGATTCGGGGACGTTAGGTTGGTCGTACTATCAACCGCCCACCCCGCCCGACAAATGGAGCAATATTCAACCCTGACGAAAAACGTCTTTCGGCACCGCGCCGAAAGACGTTTTCTATTTGCAACTCACTGTCGCTCGCGCGTTCGCCCGAAAAAGGCTTCGCTTGGGGTGGCGGTCGCAAGATGCTCAAAGGCTTCTCTTGGGGACGAAAGAGCGCGCCACGAAAAGCAAATGTGTCCTGTGGACACTTTGCCGTGAGCGCGGGCAAGTTGGGGCTTTTCTAACGCCCCAACGCAGTCGTCGCCGTTAGGTGACTGATGAGTTTCGACTACC
>CANQND010000044.1 GCA_947625115.1 uncultured Clostridia bacterium
GGTACGGCGGTGCGTCCTCATTGGGCGGACGGCACTCCTGCCTACACGCGCAAGCGTTTTTGTTTGGTAAACCGTTACGACTTGCAACGCGAGTTTCCCATTCTGACGTTGCGCCGCACGGCGTTCAAGTCGGCAGTGGACGAACTGTTGTGGATATGGCAAAAAAAATCCAACAACGTTCACGATCTGCACAGCCACATCTGGGACAGTTGGGCGGACGAAACGGGCAGTATCGGCAAGGCTTACGGCTACCAACTCGGGGTAAAGAGCCGCTATCCCGAGGGAGAGTTCGATCAGGTGGACAGGGTGCTGTACGATTTGAAGCACAATCCTCTTTCCCGTCGCATAATAACCAACATCTACGTACATTCGGATCTACACGAAATGAATTTGTACCCCTGCGCCTATTCGGTGACGTTCAACGTTTCCGACAACAAGCTCAACGCCATTCTCAATCAACGCTCCAACGATATGGCGGTAGCCAACAATTGGAATGTGGTGCAGTACGCTGTGCTGGTACATATGTTGGCGCAGGTAAGCGGGCTTACGGCGGGCGAATTGGTACACGTAATTGCCGACGCTCACGTCTACGACAGGCACGAGGACGCAGTACGCCGCCTCATTGCGGGCAATCAGCACCCCGCGCCCAAGTTTGTCATCAACAAAAGCGTAGATGATTTCTACAAATTTACGGTGGACGACTTTGCTTTGGAGGGGTACGAGTACGAACCTTTCTCCGAAAAATTCGAGGTGGCAATTTAGTCTTTTGCAACTGTGGAGTCGCGCTTTTCGGCTTAATAGCGCGGCAACGGATAGAAAATTTTTACAAACTATTGATATAAGCGTAAATATGTTCTAAAATATAAGTACAATCTACGCAAGGTGAGGCGATGAAAGCGATAGTTGTTGCAGACAACAAGTGGGGCATAGGCAAAAAGGGCAATTTGTTGTTCCGCCTGCCCAAAGATATGGCGTTTTTCCGCGAAAAGACGTTAGGCAAAGTTGTGGTTATGGGTGCAAAAACCTACGACAGCTTTCATGGCGGAGCGTTGCCTCGCCGCACAAATATTGTGTTGGACGACGGCGGCGCGGTTCGTCCCGACGCCGTAACGGTAACTTCCCTTGCAGAGTTGAAAGAGGTTTTGCGCGCCTACTCCGACGACGACGTTTTTGTGATAGGCGGCGCAAGCGTGTACGCGTTGCTTTTGGAGGAGTGTAGCGAGGCTTTTGTCACCAAGGTGGACGCCGACGGCGGCGCGGAGCTGTTCTTCCCCGATTTGGACAAAGATCCCCGTTGGGTGCTTACTCAACAAGGTCCGCCCACGTCGGACAACGGCTACACGTTGCGCTTTTGCAAATATGAGAGGAGGTCGTAACGGTATGAAGAAATTTTTGATTGTGCCTGTTGTCGCGGCAATATTGGCGATTTCTCTCCTTATGGGCGGTTGCGTACCCCTTATGATCGCAGGGTTGTTGCACCGCGACTACGTTTCCGTAAAGATAGACGACGCGCAGTACACGATAGGCAACGATTACGCTATGTTGGAGTACTTTGTTTTCGACGAAGCAGGCAAAAATTGTATTGTACCCGATACGGTCGGTTATCGCAACAAGGTTTACCCCGTAACGGGGCTAAGGGGTAACGAAAACGACGAATTGGTGGAGGGCAACGGCACCGTCGGCGAGCTTGTGATAGGCAAAAACGTCCAACATCTCAACCGATATGCTCTGCGCAAACAAAGCGATTTGTACGCCGTGTCCGTAAACGACGGCAACGAAAGCTATTTGAGCAAAGACGGAGTTTTGTACGTAAAGGAGGGCGACGAGCTGCTTTTGTGCTTCTATCCCAAAGGGAAAAAGTCCGAAACGGTAACGCTAAGCGGAGATATAGACGGCGTTCTTCCGTTCAGCGGCTTCGAGGAGAACGCCTACTTGCAAAACTTGGACGTCGAACCCAACGACCGTTTGATTTCGGTGGACGGCGTGTTGTACGCCGACGGCGGCAAGGAGTTGTGGCTGTACCCTCCGCAACGGCAAAGCGAGGTTTTCACCGTACCCGATGCGGTGCGTTCTTTCAACCCCAATTGCGGCATTTGGGATAACGCCAATCTCAAACGTTTGCAGACTGACGGCGACGCTCTTACGGTACAAGACGGCGCGTTGCTTACCGCGGACGGCGAAATTTTGCTATTCCGCATAGGCGACGGCGACTGTTACGCCGTGCCTGACGGGGTGCGCGTGGTGGCGGCAAACGTATTTATAGGCGTAAAATATGCGTATCTGCCCGCCGACGTAAAGGTGTTAATGGACGTGTACCAAGGCACTTTGCCCGAGTTGCAAGCCATCTACTGCGAGGCGGACGTGTTGCCCGATTTTGTAGAGGCGGCGGATCTTAATTGCAAAGTTATGTTGGGTTGCGCGCGTTCCGATTTTGAAAAATTTGCTCAACTTGTGGGGTGACGCAATGAAGAGGTACTCAAAAGTTATCGTTTCAACGTTGCTTGTGGCGGCGGTACTCTGCGCGTCGCTCGCGCTGTTTGCGGCGTGTCCGCCTCCGATTGAAGATTTCATCGAAAACAACATTGCCTACGCGTACGATTACGACGAAGAAAACGGCGTGCGCGCGGTGTATTTTATCTGCGACGACTATTCGGTAATGGATTGCGTTGTTCCCTCACACGTGTCGCACGATGGCGTAGAGTACGTCGTTACGGGCTTTTACGACTACTACGACGGTCCGCTGGTGGAAAACGGCTATGTTGGCAAATTGCAGTTGCCCGCCACGTTCAAGTATTTCGACTTGACTCATTTTGAAAACGAAAACCTGTCTTTTTTGCGAGAAATAGTAGTAGAAGAGGGCAACCCGTACATCTCTTCTTCCGACGGCGTGTTGTACAGCGCGGACAAGACGGAAATGTTGCACTTCCCCGTCGCCCGCGACAAAGCCGATTTTTGTCTGCCTCGCGAAACGCGTTTTATTCCGCAGGACAGCGGAATGTATTCCTGTACGTCTTTGCAAAGCGTAACCGTCGAAAGCGGCAACGAAACCTACCGTTCCTACGACGGGTTGCTGTACTCCGAGCTGGGAAGCAGGTTGGACTTTTGTCCGCTTGGGCGAAAGGAAATCAAGATAAAATTGAGCGATGAAGTGAGGTCATTTTCACGCAAGGTGATTTTGCCCCGCAACGCCGAGTTGGAGTTGGCGGCTAACCCCTATCTTCAATTGCAGGAGGGCGCGCTTTTGAACACGGAAAGCGACGTGCTGTATTTCGCGGTAGCTCCCGACGGCAAATTCGCTATCCCCGACGGCGTAAAAATAGTTGCGCCGAACGCATTGGCGCAAACAACGGAAGTGTTTGTTCCGAGTAGCGTTACGGTGTTTTGGGATTGCTATCCGAGCGTGCCGAGCAATTTGCGACTGTATTTTGAAAGCGACGAGCTTCCTTTGTATTATCGGTTGGACTTTTACGCTCAGGTAAATTTCCGTTATTCGCGGCAACTATTCGACGCGCTTATGGCTGCAAAATAGTTGTGTAAAAATTGTATTTATGCTAAAATAACAGACGGTTGTCGAATACGGCAACCGTTTGTTTGTGTTATGAGTGAGATTACCGAAGAAAACGTAGAACAAAATCAAAATCCGAAACCGAATTTGCAATCGGACAAAATGCGAAACACGAGCATAGGCAAGTTGTTGTTGACAATGAGCTTGCCCGCCATAATATCAATGCTTGTGCAGTCAATGTACAACATCGTAGACTCGCTGTTTTTGACGGGTATCACTTATCAACCCGTCGGCTACGCGGGTACGGCGATCGGTCAGGACAGTTTCAACGCGGTGTCTATCGTTATGCCAATGACGATGATAGTTGTGGCGATAGGCATAGGTATAGGCGTTGGCGCAAACGCCTACATAGCGCGCAAACTCGGCGAGAGCAACCGCAAACACGCCGACAAGGCGGCTAAAACGGCGATTGTTATGGCTATTGTCAGTTGGATAGTTATTGCGGCATTGGCGTTTGTCATTTCCAAACCCTTTATGAAAGCCTTTGTAAACGAGGGCAACGCCTCCGACCAACAGTACGTTATCGAGCAGGGCGCGCTGTACCTTGAAATTTATATGCTGGGCAGTATCGGCGTAATTATGGATATAACTTGCGCGCGAATGTTGCAGGCAACGGGCAATATGAAGATCCCGATGATAACCCAGCTTGTGGGCGCGGTTACCAACATCGTTTTGGACGCGGCGTTTATCGTGGGGTGCAAGTGGGGCGTTTTGGGTGCGATACTTGCCACAGTGATAGGTCAATGGGCGGCGGCAACGATAGATATTGTGGCGTTTTTCGCAAAAAAACAAGACGTTTCCATTTCGTTGAAAGGTTTTCGTCCTCAAACAAAGTACTTTTTGCGCATATTCAAGATAGGTTTGCCCGCCTTTGTAATGAACGCGATGAACTCCGTCGTAACGATAATACTCAACGTAATTTTGAGCAGTTACCCCAACGGCATAACGGTACTTTCGGCGTATTTCAAGGTGCAGTCCTTTGTGTTTATGCCCGTGTTCGGGCTAATGCAAGGTGCAATGCCGATATTGAGTTACAACTACGGCGCAAACGAAAAAAAGCGTTTTAACGACACTTTCAAATTGGGTTTGTACATTGCCTTAGGCGTAATGGTTGTTGGAACGTTGCTCTTCCAACTTCTGCCTAATCAATTGATGTCCATTTTTGAAAGTCACGCCTTGGCAAACGGGCAAACTCAACAGGAATTGGACGAGGCAAACCGCATTCTGGTGGAGGAGGGTGCGTACGCTTTCCGCGCGATAAGCATTGCTTTTGTTCCCGCCGCGTTCAGCATACTTATTATCAATATGTTGCAATCTATCAACTGCCCCGTATCCAGCCTGCTTATGAGCCTTTCCCGTCAGTTGATATTCCTCATTCCGTCGGCGATCTTGTTCAACTATTTGTGGCAACAGCAGGGCATATGGTTTTGCTACCCCTTTGCCGAAGTGCTTTCTCTTTTGGTGTATATGCCCTTTGCCGTACACGACTATCGCAAGCAATTTCGCTACAAAGCCAAACAGTACGCCGACGGCACGGTGCGTAACGCGTCGTAACGATGATACCGACCAATCGTGTGGCGGTATGTCGCTCAGGGCGTTCGCCCAAAAAAGGCTTCGCTTCGGGTGGCTGTCGCAACACAGTTAAAGGCTTCTCTTGGGGACAAAAGAGCGCGCCACGAAAAGCAAATGTGTCCACAGAGAATAAGTTCGCAACCGCGTATAAGGCTTCTCTTGACGACGCAAGAGAAGCTGTCACTGAAAGTGACTGATGAGTTTCGACTTGAAAAGCAAGCTATATATTATTGCAAAAACGCCCTTTGTAATACCACAAAGGGTTTTTGTTAGAAGTAATTGCTATATTAAGTTATTTTCGTAGTTGCAACTCATTTAACCGAGCTTGTTGCAAATATCCCTCTTCCACCGCCTAACGGCGGTCCCCTTTCCCCGTAGTTTCGCGTTGCTCACGACGGGGACGGTCTTTGGAAAACACGTCTTGCGACGGCTCCCCTTTCCCTCATCACCGCACGGCTTTGGTTAGCACCAAGCGCGCAAACGCACTCGGTACCGCTAACAGTCGGCGGCTCCTCTCCCACGCAAGTATTAGTGTACTTGCGCGGGGACACGTTTTGCACGACAAGGACGGTTTTTGGTGGACCACGCAGTGGTGGTTGAGTTTCGACCTGATAAGTAAGTCATATAATACAAAAATACCCTCTGTATCAAAACAAAGGGTATTCTTTCTATTTGTCGAAGTTTTGGCGGTACTTTTCGGGGGAAAGGGAAAAGCGTTTTTTGAAGAGCGTTTCCCAACGTCCTTGTTCCATACCCACTTTTTCGGCTATTTGCGAAAGGGGCAAGTCTGTTTCGGCAAGCAATTTTTCGGAATATTCTATTCGTTTTTTCCGCAGGTAGTCGGGCAAATTGCAACCGAATTCGTCTTGGAAAAATATACGCAACTTGGTTGTTTCTATATGCAGGGCGTTGCTCAAAGTGACAACGGTGATTTTTTTGCCGATATTTTCCTCAACGTAATTTTCTATATTCTCGCGCAGGTGCGGATCCGCCTCCCAAATGTCGTGAGTGTGGTGTTGCACGCCGAATTCTATCATAGCGACAAGGGATCGTATGGAATTTTCGTCGTATACGGGGCGGTCGTTGCGGAACAGGCGTTGATGAGGATTGGCGTTGGCGTCAAAGTAGAGGTCGCTCATCGAAATATATGCAAAAAGAAGCCCGTTGAAAAAAACGGGCGAAACAACTTCCGCCGTTCCGTCGGGAAGCAACCAAATTGCCGTATTGATTTTGTCGCGATTGGTAAAGTTTTTTGTTATCCGTTCCGCCTTGTCCGCGGGGTCGGTTTCCGTATCCGTTGCGACAACGGGGCAGAGCATTGAATCAAAAATTGTGATAGAAACATTAGCGATGTCTTTCAGCGCGCAAATATATTCGCGCAGGCTTTGCAAGTCGAAATTTGCTTTTATCATAATGTAACATTATATCACCAAGTCAATCTCGTTGCAAGCGTTTTGCCTTTCTGTATTGCAAGGGCGTTACGCCCATTTTCATTTTTTCTTTGAAGAAGCAGGAAAATGCGTCGCCGCGCCAAAAGCCGAGATGATCGCTTATTTCCTGAATGGTCATATCCGTTGTGACAAGCAGTTCTTGGGCGACAAGCAGACGTTGTTTGTTAATGTAGGAGTGGGGGCTTTCGTTAAAATATTGCTTGAACAGCGAGTACAGCTCGTATCTGTTCAAGGAAACCAACTTGCAAAGATCTTCTACCGTTATCTTTTCGCCGATGTGTTCTCTAACGTAGTCGGCAATTTGTTCGGAACTGAACGTGCTGGCGGCGCGTATCAATTTTTCGTCTATTATGTCGTTGAGCAGTAACTTCAAGAACAGCATAACTTTGTGCATACGATTGCTGTCTATCAACGGCAGTTTTTCCCAATATTCTACCATTTTGTCGGGGTCGAGGTTGTAGGATTTGGCAACGTCGATAACGAGTTTTTTGGGAGAAAGTTTTTCGTCCGTGTCGCGGAATTTGCCTATCATCAAGTAGGCGGCGGGGGTTTTGTCGTTATTTTTTATGTAGATGGGAGCAACCGCCTCCGCAATGCGCGCGTGACAAGCGTAAATAATGGTATCTCTTTGTTCCGCAGCCATTTTCGCAAACTTTATGTCGCACTGTTTGCAACGGCGCAAGCGCGTTTTGTCCTCGCCTATCGCAAGACAGTAGTCTTTCCATTCGCCGACGTCGAGGACGGGTTTCAGGTCCGAATCGAACAATGTAATCGTGATTTCGGTAAAATCGCAAAACAGCGACAGGAGTTCTCTCAACTTTTCCATTTCGTAAACGTTTCTCATAGCTAAATTATACCACAGGCAACCCTCAAAAGCAATATATCGCAAAAAAAAGTTTGCAAAACAGCGTTTTTTCGTACAAACTGTGGTAGACAGTGCCGTTTTGAATATGATAGAATGAAAAAAATCTGTTAAGGATAACTTTTTATGAGCGTCTATTCCGCGATAAACGCGCTTGTGCAGTATGCGCAAAAAAATCTCTGTCTGCCCGAAAAAAACGTTGACTACGCGCGCAACGGTATTTTTGCGATACTCGGTTTGGATTCCTACTCGGGCGAAAACTCCGCAACCGTCTTGTCGGACGCAACCCCCGAAAGATTGCTTGACGAGCTTACAAAGGCTTGTACGGAAGAGGGCTTGTTCGATTTGCGCGACGCAGAGTACTACCGCGACCGCATTATGGGCGAACTGACCCTTGCTCCCGCCGAATTGCAGGATATATTTGCCGCAAAATTGCGCGGCGAGGGCAGCGAGGCGGCTCTCGATTGGTTTTACGATTACTGCGTCAAGTGCGACTACGTAAAAAAATCCGTTTTGGACAAAAACCCACGTTTTTGCTCCAACGGGCTGGTCGTGACGATAAACAAGGCAAAGCCCGAATTTCGCGACCCGAAAAAGGCAGTAAGCGGCAATTCCGCCAAAAACGGCTACCCCAAGTGCAACATTTGTCACGAAAACGAGGGCTTTGCGGGCAGAAACAAGCGCACGTTGCGCACAATTGATATAACGCTTGGCGGTCAGCGTTGGTTTTGGCAATATTCTCCCTACGGCTATTTCCGCCAGCACGGTATCGCCGTAAACTACGAGCATAAGCCTATGTTTGTGGATAGGGGGACGTTTGTGCGGTTGACGGACTTTGTGGATATGTTCCCCAACTACTTTATCGGGTGCAACGCGCCGTTGGAACGTATCGGCGGCAGTGTGCTTGCGCACGATCACTATCAAGGCGGCGGCGAAGTATTGCCAATGCACAGGGCGGGCGCGGTTTGCACGCTCAAAAATCCGCGCTATCCCAACGCTGTGACGGAAGTGGTAGATTGGGCGGGGACGGTTATTCGCGTCGTCAGCCCGTTCCGAGAAGATATTGCGGATATATGCGAAAGTATAAGAGCTAAATGGGTAACTTACGAAAATCGCGATTTGGGTATAATTCCGCAAGACGAACAGGGCGTTCACAACGCGATAAGCCCCACCCTCGTCAAAACGGCGCGCGGCTACGAGATGAACGTCATTTTGCGCAGTAATATCACGTCGCAACGCTATCCCGACGGCGTGTTCCACGCTCACCCCGAATTTCACGTGATAAAAAAGGAGTCTATCGGTCTTATCGAGGCGCAGGGTTTGTTTATCCTGCCGGGCAGATTGGAATCTCAATTGCGCTCTGTGGAAGAATTGATTTCGGCAAATCTGCCCTTGACGGAGGAATTGAAAGATTTCCGAATGATTTACGACGAAACAGTAGCTCGTTTGGACGGCGAACGCGGCGCGGACAAAGTTCAAGCGGCAATGCGCGACGAACTCGGCTCTGTTTGCGGCAGAATTTTGGCTAACACTGCCGTATTCGACAAGCGACAAACCGCAAGGTTTTTGAACGAATTGGGTTGGACGTTATGAAAGAATACCTTTACAAAGTTTCAGCCGCGGGCAGAGTAAACATAATTGGCGAACACGTTGACTACTGCGGCGGCAAAGTGTTGCCCTGCGCGCTGTCGCTCAACAACGCCGTTTACGTTCGTCCCAACGACAGTGACCGTATAAACATAAAGTGGACGACGTTAAAGGAAGAGGCAAGTATTCCGTTGGACAGACTGTCGGACTTCGCCTCGCAGAAATACGTCAAATACATCGTGGGTTGCGCCTACTTATGGCAACAAGCGGGTCACCGCCTTTCGGGTTGCGATATGAAGTTGGATTGCACGGTACCGTTCGGCAGCGGCTTGTCCAGCTCGGCGGCGATAGAAGTGTCGGTTCTTGCCGCGTTGGCAACGCTTGCCCGAGAGCCTATCGACAAAAAGGAGATCGCGCTGTTGGCTCAACAGGCGGAACAGCGTTTTGCAGGCGTGATGTGCGGCATTATGGATCAATTTGTATCCGCCCACGGCAAAAAGGGCCACGCCCTTTTGCTGGACTGCAAAACTTTGAACTACGACTATATCCCCATCGCCCTTGCGGATTGTGCGCTTGTCGTTATCGACAGTTGCAAGCCGCACGACTTGGTGGAAAGCAAGTACAACGAACGCCGTAGCGAAACGGAAGAGGCGTTGCGCTTGTTGCAAAGCAAGTTGCGCGTCAGTTGCCTTGCGGACGTAAGCTCGGAACAGCTCAAACGTTGCGCAAATTTGCTTCCGCCCGTTATCTTCAAGCGCGCAAGACACGTTGTGACGGAATGTGAAAGGGTGCGTTTGGCGGTGACGGCTTTGAAAAACGGCTATCCTGCGGCGGTCGGCTCCGCGCTCAACGCTTCGCACAGATCTCTCTCGGAGGACTACGAAGTGGCGGGCAAAGAGTTGGACGCATTGGCTCGGATAGCGCAAGCTCACCCCGCGTGTTTCGGTTCGCGTATGACGGGCGCGGGCTTCGGCGGTTGCACCGTGTCGCTGGTGAAAAAAGCGGGCGCGGCGGCTTTCGGCGAATACGTACTACAAGAGTACAAAAGGCAAACGGGCTACGACGCAAAAGTGTACGAAACGGAAATTTCCGACGGCATAGTAATACAGAAATTGTAAAGGAGTTAAAAATGAAAGTCTTGGTAACGGGAGGCGCGGGGTACATCGGCTCTCACACGGTAGTGGAGTTGCAAGAGTCGGGTTACG
>CANQND010000045.1 GCA_947625115.1 uncultured Clostridia bacterium
GTCAATTTATTCGTATAATTGATATTGACAAAGACTAAAATATAATATACAATAAAGTAAAAGAATTGGTGATTATCTAATCTTTTATTTGGAAGTTACTCTATTTTCTTGCATTCGTTTGAAAAGCGACTATGAGGTTTTTGGTTTAGACGCGTTACTGACTAAGTTCATTGAGTGGTGCATTTCAACGTTTGACTGTCATTTGTGCTATTTTAGGAGGAAATATGGCCGCAAAATACAAGTCTTTGGAAGAACTCATCGAAACTCTTAACGGTGTGACCGTTGCGGGACTGCGCGAAATCGCCAACGAATTCGGCGTTATCCCGGGCAATCGCAAGCGTGCGGAACTTATCGACCGCATAATAGCTGTCTACAAGGGGGAGCTTCCTCCCGAAGAACGCAAAAAATCAGGACGTCCGCGCAAAGGCAAAGAAGCGGTAAACAACGAAGAGCCTGTCATCACGGCGGAACAGCAAACGCCCGTAGACAGCGTGGATCCGTCGTTGCCGCGCACGGGTATTCTGGAAATAATGGACGGGTACGGCTTTGTTCGCACTCACAACTATTCCAACACCTCGGGCAAGGACTACTACATCACGGCTAATATGGTGTCGCGAATGAAGTTGGTTTCGGGCGATAAACTGCGCGTCGCGCTCAGACAATATCCCGACAGACAGGCTCCCACCGCCGTCTACGTGGAGGAGATCAATGACGAACCCTGTTCGGAAATTCATCGCACTCCCTTTGACGCGTTGGAACCCTGCTTCCCCAATCAGAGGATAAATCTTCGCACGGAAAAGACCGACTACTCCCTGCGCGTGTTGGATCTTGTCGCGCCGATAGGCAAAGGTCAACGCGGGCTAATCGTTGCTCCGCCCAAAACGGGCAAAACTATTTTGCTCAAAAAACTTGCTATGGCGGTAGCCAAAAATCACCCCGAAATTCACCTCACTGTTCTGCTCATAGACGAGCGTCCCGAAGAAGTAACCGATTTCAAAGAAAGCGTCAATTGCGAAGTGGTGTACTCCACGTTCGATCAACAGCCCTCCAATCATTGCCGCATTGCGGAGTTGGTTTTTGCCAATGCGCGCAGACGCGTCGAGCAAGGGCAGGACGTAATGATCTTGTTGGACAGCATAACCCGTCTTGGGCGCGCCTACAACCAGATAGCCGAGCAAACGGGCAGAACGTTGACGGGCGGTTTGGATATAGCCGCTTTGCAGGAACCCAAAAAGATGTTCGGCGCGGGGCGTAACGTGCGCGGAGGAGGCAGCCTGACGATACTTGCCACCGCGTTGATTGACACGGGCAGCAAGATGGACGACATTATCTACGAAGAATTCAAAGGCACGGGCAATATGGAAATTCAGTTGGACCGCCGTATGAGCGAAAAGCGCATTTTCCCCGCGGTGGATCTCAATCGAAGCGGAACGCGCCGCGAAGAGTTGTTGCTCAATCAAAGTCAATTGGAGGGTATGTATCTGGTGCGTAGAATGTTGTCCCGCGAGGACGCAGTTGCCGCCACGGAAGAATTGTTGGAAGTGATAATGACCACCGACAACAACGACGAAACGATAGATATGCTCAAACGCCTTTTGCGTTCAGCCGAGGCGCGCCGCTCGATGAAGAAGTAAACGCACGGGCTTGCGCAAGATGAAGAACGTAGTTTTGGGAATGAGCGGCGGTGTGGACAGCGCGGTTTCCGCTTATTTGCTACAACGGCAAGGCTACAACGTAATATCGCTATTTATGCACAATTGGGAGGAAACGGACAACGGCGTTTGCACTGCCGAACAGGATTTCGAGGACGTCAAGCGCGTTTCGGACAAATTGGGCATAGCCTACTATTCCGTCAATTTCGCCCGCGAGTACCGCGAGCGCGTTTTCAGTTACTTCCTTGACGAGTACGCCAAGGGGCGCACGCCCAATCCCGACGTGCTTTGCAACCGAGAAATCAAGTTCGGACCCTTTCTCGACTACGCCAAGGCGTTGGGCGCGGACTATATTGCAACGGGTCACTATTGCGGGATAGAACACGTCAACGGCGCGCATTACCTGCTCAAAGCGCGAGATCAATCCAAAGACCAGACCTATTTCCTCAATCAACTTTCGCAAAAGCAGTTGCAGGACGTAATTTTTCCCCTTGCCGACGTAACCAAAGCGGAAGTACGCCGTATCGCGGAAGAATTGGGTCTGTCCAACGCCCGCAAAAAGGACAGCACGGGCATTTGTTTCATAGGAGAACGCAATTTCCGCAACTTTTTGCGCAACTATCTGCCCAATCAACCGGGGGAGATAGTGGACGTTGACGGCAAGCGCGTGGGCGAACACATCGGCTTGATGTACTACACACTCGGTCAGCGTCGCGGTTTGGGCTTGGGCGGTTCCAAGGACGGCGACGGACGTTGGTTCGTTGTGGAAAAGGATATGGCTAACAACAGACTTGTGGTGTCCCACGGCGACGAAAGCGTGCTTATGTCCCGAGCGTTATCCGCAAGCGGCGCAAATTTCATTCCGCAAGCACCCGCGCAAAGTTTTTCCTGCAACGCCAAGTTCCGCTACCGCCAAAGCGAACAAGCCGTTGACGTAACGGTTCAATCGGACGGCAAACTGTTTGTGACTTTCCGCGAAAAGCAACGCGCGGTTACACCGGGGCAGTTTGTCGTGTTCTACGACGAACGCCGTTGCCTCGGCGGAGCCACAATAGACGAAGTTTACAAGTAAACTACATTGATTGCGCGTAAAATATCGCGCCGATATACGATAGCAAAATGAGTAAGAAAAAACGCAACAAAACAAACGGTTCGGACGCTTTTTCCGCAAGCGAAACAGACGTTGCTCCGTTGGAAAAATCCGCCGAAGAGGCAAAAGAGGTTTCTCCCGAAGAAACAGTCGCTACCGCCGAAAGCGACGCGCCGCAAGCCGTTTCAGCTCCCGACGAGGAGTCTTTACCCATCGAAGAAGCCAAGCCCAAACGCATTTGGGAAGTGGACTTTGTTCGCGGTTTGATGATACTCTTCGTTGTGTGGGATCACTTTATGTGGGATATAGCCAACGTGGGGTCCCGTACCTACAACACGGCGTTTTTCAGGTGGTTGTACGAGCTGTCGGGGAAGTACTACGGAGGTTCGTTGCGCGCGGTCACTCACGACGTTTTCGTAACGATGTTTGTACTCACAAGCGGCGTAAGTTGCAGTTTCAGCCGCAGTAACGGGCGGCGCGCGTTAAAGATGTGCGCTTTTGCCGTGTTGTTTTCCGCGATAACCTATGCGGCTTCCGCGGCGTTCAATACGGAGATAACAATCTACTTCAACGTTATCCACGTGATCGCCTTGTCGGTACTGCTCTACACGGTTATCGAATGGATTTGGAGCAAGCTCACCGCAAATTGGCAAAAGAACATTTTCGGCGTTTTGTACTTCGCGCTTACGATGACCGCGCTTGTGGTGGGGCATTGCGCCAAGTATATGTACGTCAATTGGATAGACCTTATTTTCGGGCAAAGCGAGTGGCGCACGGCGATATTGAACAAATTTATGTACGGCGGCGATTACCTTAGTTTCCTGCCCGATTTCGGTTGGTTCTTGGTGGGCGCGTTCCTCGGGAAGATTGCCTATCGCAAAAAGGAAACGCTGTTTCCCTCCGTTGACGCGCGTTACGTGTGTCCCGTCACGTTTTGCGGAAAGTATTCCATTTGGATATATTTCGGCAGTCAGGTGGTTATGTACGGGTTTATTTACCTGCTACATTCAATGTTTTCGGTGCTGTAACGTAGCGTTTACCCGACAATGTGCAAAACAAAAGGCTTTTTCCGCAAGTAGGAAAAAGCCTTTTTATGTTGTTTACAATTCAGGCAAGGGGTAGTTTTATGGTGAACACCGTCTGTTCGTTTTCTCTTGCGTATTCCAGATCGCCGCCCATATCCCGTACCAATTCGCGGCAGATGTACAGCCCCAACCCGAGATTTTCGGCGTTGTCCTCGGAGGAGGCGTATGCGGCGAACATTCCCTCCGCGTCCTCTATGCCCACGCCGTCATCCGTCACCGAAATTTGACACGAGTCGTTGATTCTCTGCACGGACAGGTACACGTTACGGCAGTTGGCGTGTTCGATACAGTTGAATATCAGGTTCTCCAACACGTGCGCAAGCGTGTTTTTGCGGAAGTACGCGCGCAGATGTATATAGTTGCGGTGCAAAATTATGTCGCTTGCCTCGCAATCGGAATGTAATTCGTCGTAAGTTTTTTCCAACAAGTCGTAGATGTCGTACTGTTGCGGTTGTTCGGGCGAAAAGTTCAGTTTTGCATACTTTTGCAATTCCGCGAGATTTTTGTCTATGGCGGCGGCTTTGTTGGCGATAACCTGCAATTGAGATTTTTTCGTTTCTTCCGTTTCGTTTGCAAGCAATTCGTTGGCAAATCGGTTTATCGAAGCGACGGGCTTTTTTATGTCGTGAGAGATATATCTCAGCAATCTGTCCCGTTCTTCCACAATATTGTTGAGGTTTTGCGTACGGCGTTGCACTTCGTTTAGCAGGTTTGTTTCCAGATAACGCGCGCGTTTCTCCGTGTTAACAAATTCTTTTAACCCCAATATCATAGTAAACAATATCGCCGCGGCAAACAGGTAAGTTATCGGAGATGTGGGCAACAGCAATTCGTAGGTCTGAACAAAGGGCGTAATCGCCGTCAGTACCGCTCCCAAAACGGGAATGGTGGTGTTGTAGGGTCGGTCGTTGTGCTTTATCGCCAAGATGACGGTCATCGCCAACAACACGGCGCAAAGCACGATACCCATAACCACGCGGTAAATGTGTATCGCGGGGTTAGTGGCGGCAGGCAACAGCGGTAGCAAAGCGTACAACAGGCAGTTTACCCCCGCAACGGAAGCGACGGGTATCCAAATGGGAAATTTACCTATTTTCAGCCTCATCGACAACGCCGTTCCCAACGAGATAAACGCCAACCCCGCAAAGCCTATGCAACCCCACAGGTAGGGCGTAAAGTTGATTGCGACCATCGACGCGCGCGTCCAACACGCAAACAAAATTCCCACCGCCACAAACAGTTGCGGCAGGTAGTTCAACGTGTGTTTCAAAAAGCACAACACGGTAAACGTGGCGATCGTTATCGCCGCGGCAACGGCAATGATTATTGTAAACAGTCGGTGTACGTTCAAGGAGAAATTGACCCTGTTATACGTGCCTATCAACGGAATTCCGCGCAAGCCCGCGTATAGCCCGTCGTTTCCCTCGAAGTGTATCGTAACCAGCCACGAACACGCAATTTGCGGCATAAAGCTGTTACTGCCGCTTTCAAATGCCAAATCGAGGTAAATTCCCCTCGTCGTACTCTCGTGTCTGTCGGAAACGGCAGATTTTTCGGGGTCGATGTATGCGTCGTAATCGGCAAAGTCGTACCCCGCAATGTCGCCCGTTTTAGCCGCGATTTCGCCGTCCACGTACACAACGCTCGCGCTGTAAATGGGCGGAATGTACACCGTCACGTGAAATTTTCCGTCGTAGTCGAGGTAGTCGTGCAGCTTTCCCGTGTATTCGCCGCGCATTATCTCGTCGGTAATTTCGGGATAGGTTATCAAAAATTGATAGCTGCCCTTGTTGGAAGTAGTTTGGTGTTTTGTCAGATCCACCAATTCGCCTTTGGGCAGTTGTTCGGTTTCGTAAATTTTTGACGGTTGAACAAATTCGTCCGCAACGTAGTTTGCGTACTTGATACGCGCAAACTCGCCGATCTCTTCCACGCTCATTGTCGCAACGGGGTTATTCACGTCAAATTCGTCCGTGCGCGGCGCAAAGTCGGGTTTCGGCGTAAGCAACAACATCAGTACGGGAAAAGTCAGCGCGACGATAGCCGTTACGCAGGTAACTATCAAAGATTTGTTTTTCATACGGTTTCGCTCACAAAGATGTACCCTTTGCCGTATTCCGCCTCGATGAGGTTTTTGCCCGTGGCGTCGGCAAGTTTTTTACGCAAGTTGAAGATGTGATACTTTATCGAGTTGTGGTGCAAGCTGGGCGCGTGCCAAAGCTGTTCGTAAATGGTTTCCGCGCGAAAGTAAGTTCCCGCGTTGTTCATAAAAAAGTGCAATATGTTAAATTCGCTCCCCGTCAACTTCAACGGTTCTTCCAAGTAGTAACCCTCGCGCTTTACGAGGTCGAGGCGTATGCCGTGCATTTCCACTATGGAGCGGGAGGGCGGCAACAGGCGTAGCGACAGGCGCATTTCCAACAGCTCGGGAGAGCAAGGTTTTATCACGTAGTCGCACGCTCCCGCGGTAAAACCCTCTATCATATCGTACTCGTTGTTGAGCGTGGTAACGATTATCACAGGCGGCAGATTGCCCGAGTCGTCCAACAATTCTATTCCGTCGCCGTCGGGCAACAGCAGATCAAGGATAATTGCGTCAAATTCGTTTTGAGAAATAGCCTCGCGCGCCTGTTTGAGATTGCCCGCCGTAACGACGACGTTGTTGCGTTGTTCAAAGTAGGTTTGCATTGCGTTTCTGAAATTCAAGTCGTCCTCGACGAACAGCAACTTTCTGTTTGTAACGTTGTTTTTCATAGAACACATTGTACCATATTATTTATATTTGTGAAACATATTTTGCGCAAATTACCGAAAATTCTTACACGTGTGCGGTTTTTCGCGCCGTTTTACGGGTATATCAGCCCTTTTGGTCGTATTTCTCTACCCATATATCGTTTGTAAAAAATTTCTCGCCGCATATATCGCTTTTAATGGCGTTTTGTTTCTCGCGCGGCAACAAAAGGAAAAAAATTTTCTTTAATTTGTTGACGGCGTTTCGCCGCGGTGCTACAATAGTAACCGCTGGGGGTGCCGAGCAATCGGCTGAGAGAGTCCCTTTGAACTTGATTCAAGTTTACACTTGCGTAAGGAAGCACGCTTATTTTTGCATTGATTTTTTGCGGGTCTGCGTGTGTACACGGAGGCTCTTTTTCTTTGGCAAATTCACAAAAAAGGAGAAAACTATGTTACAAAAATTGTTCGCACAGTGGTTGTCTCTGCCCGACGACGCGCAGGAATCCTACCTGTCGGTAAACGCCGACGCGCTGTTCGATTTGTTAGCTTCCGTCGCGCTCTACGTAACGTTGGCTGTCGCCGTGTGCTTGATAGTCTACGCTATCGTCGTCCGCAACAAGGACGAAGCGTATCTGGCGCGTTCCCGCAGGCTTATCGCGGGCGTAACGGTCGGCTATTCGGTGGGCGTCGTTGCCGTTTTGGGTACTTTCAAATTGGTGATAACCGAACTTAACGAGGATATAACCTCGAACTTTTGGTTGATCGTCGGTCTGTTCGCATTGCTTGCGGTGGGTATCGCCGTCACGTTGATTCTTCACAAATGCAACGTCAAGGGTGCCAAGTGGGCAGGTTTGGCGTTTGCTTTGGCGTTTGTCGTCTACTGCGTCGTTATCGCCGTCGTTATCCCCGCCAAAAAGGAAAAGTACGAGCCGTTGGACGGCAAATGGCAAATGCCCCTCGTAACCTGCGTTATCGTTGCGGTCATCGGAGTGTTGGCGTACTTCGGCGGCGATAACGACGAGGGCGGTTTCGACACGCGCGCCCTCACCTACGGAGCTATTTGCGTAGCTTCCGCGTTCGCGCTCAGTTACGTCAAATTTTTCAGTTTGCCTCAGGGCGGAAGCGTCACTTTTGCAAGTATGCTGCCCATCATTTTGTACAGCTATATGTTCGGCACTCGCAAAGGTCTTGTGGTAGGCGTGGTGTACGGAATGTTGCAATTTATTCAAAGTCCGCAATTCTATCAACCCGTACAGGTGTTGTTGGACTACCCAATCGCTTTCGGAGCGTTGGGCGTTGCGGGCATAGCTCGCAAAATTCCCTTTGTAAAGGGACATATCCTTGCGGAGTTCACCGTGGGCGCGTTGATAGCGGGTCTGCTTCGCTACTTCACTCACGTCGTTTCGGGTTACTACGTGTTCAGCAGTCGGGCAATGGAGGGCTACTCTGCGGCAGGTTGGGCGTTTGTGTACAACACGTTTGTGTTCGCCGATATCGCCATCGTGCTTGCGGTGGGTCTTATCGCTCTTTCCACCAAAACGGTGCGCCGCTTGATAGCGGAAGTGCGCCAACCCGACGCCGACTCGGTTCAAAAAGCCTGACCGCGTTTGTCAGCCCGCTTTTTGCGCGTTCGGACAAAGCTAATTTCCCCTTTTGGCGCGCCTAAACGCTCCGTCGGACTTGCGGCGTCGTTGAAAAACGTCCAATCAACGTTGTCCGACAGCCTATGATAGACATAAAATAACACAATCCTGTTATTTTCTGTCGATTTAATTCCAAACAGCAATTTGCCCCCTGTTCAAGGGGGTAAATTTTTGCAAAAAAAAGTAACTTTTTTGAAAATTTTTTTCAAAACTATCTATACAAACTTATTTGTGTGTGCTATACTTAGATAAATAGTTTACAGGCGCAATGTAGCCCGAAAAGGAAAAACAAGGCAGGTAAAAATTATGGAAAAGGTAGGATTGATAGACCTCGGTTCCAACACCGCTCGATTGGTCATTTATGAAATTTTGGACAGTCACTACTTTATCGTGTCCGAAGAACGTCGCGAACCCGTTCGTCTTGGCGAAACGGAGGCGGACGGCAGCCTCAAACAGACGCGCATAATGCAAGCGATTGCCACGCTGAAAATGTTCAAAGAAATTTGCACAATCAAGCACGTAGACCGTATTCTTGCCATAGCCACCGCGGCTGTACGTCGCGCCGCCAATCAAAAGACGTTTCTTTCGGACGTGTACAACGCCACGGGCATACGCGTAACCGTTGTGTCGGAAGAGGAAGAGGCGCACTACGTGTATCAAGGCGTAGTCAACTCTATGGACGTCCCTCGCGGGCTTATCGTGGAGATCGGCGGCGGAAGCACCAAATTTGTGTACTACAACCGTCGCACAATTTTGCATACCAAAATTTTTGAATTCGGCGCGGTAACGCTGTACAATATGTTTGTTGCCGAGGGCAAAACGCCCGAGCAGATCTCCGACGAAATGGTTTCCTACGTCAAGGAGCAGTTGGAGCAAGTGGAGTGGTTCAAGGAAGTGGACCCCGACACGCAGCTCATCGGCGTTGGCGGCAGTTGCCGCAACTTGGCGCGCATTGTCCGCAAGGTAAAAAAGTATCCGTTGGATATGGTTCACAACTATCAAATGGACGCGGAGGACTTCAACTACGTCTACAATATGATTCGCACCCTCGATCTGGACAAAAAACGTCGTATCAAGGGTTTGAGTTCTGCCCGTGCCGACGTGTTCCCCAGCGCGCTTGCCGTCATCAAGGCCTTTGTAGACTATATGGGTTTCACCAAGATCACAACAAGCGGCGCAGGTTTGCGAGAGGGCGTTATGTTCAACTACATCGTTCCGCAAACTCTCGAAAAGCCCATCAGCGACACTTTGGGACACAGTTTGCAAACTTTTGCCCGCCATATGGGCGTAAACGTTTCTCACGCGGAGCAAGTGTTCAATTTGTGCGTTCAGTTGTTCAAGCAGTTGCGCGTTCTGCACAAGTTTCCCCGTTCCTACGTAAAGGTTTTGCGCGTGTGCGCAATGTTGCACGACGTGGGTAAAACTTTCAAGTTCTACAATCACGCCAAGCACACGTCCTATATGATACTCAACAGCAATTTGTGGGGAATTTCTCACAAAGACATCGTGTTTGCCGCAATGGTAACGGACGTGTACAACAAGGAAGAGTTCAACACGTCCGATTGGGCAAAGTACAATTGCCTGCTTACCGCCGAGGACGTGGAGGCAGTGCGCAAGCTCGCCGTTATTGTGCGGCTTGCGGTAGCGTTGGATTTCGGTATGCGCTCCGTTGTCAGCGAGATAACGTGCGACGTGCTTGGCGACAGCGTTATTATGAAAACGGAACTTGACGGCAACGCGACTTTGGAACTTAACGCCGCCAACTACATAGCGTTGGACTTCAAAAAGATTTTCAAAAAGAACCTCGAAATTTTGTAAAGTATCATTGTTTTTTAACTTCTCGAAAGTTTTTTGCAATGCTCGCCGCGCACGGCGAGCATTTTTTTGCCCTGGTGAATTATACTATCAAGTGCAACACCCGAAGAAAAAAAAGAAGTTCATATAAATCTCTGGTATAATGGTAGTTG
>CANQND010000046.1 GCA_947625115.1 uncultured Clostridia bacterium
ACCGCCGTGAACCACAGGGTGGTGGCTAACCGAAAGAGTAATGTATATAGGAGCATAGCTCAGCAGGTTAGAGCACCACCGTGAACCACAGGGTGGTGGCTAACCGAAAGAGTAATGTATATAGGAGCATAGCTCAGCAGGTTAGAGCACCGCCGTGAACCACAGGGTGGTGGCTAACCGAAAGAGTAATGTATATAGGAGCATAGCTCAGCAGGTTAGAGCACCACCCTGATAAGGTGGGGGTCGGTGGTTCGAGTCCACTTGCTCCTACCATAGCGTACCCGATTAAACCCAAAGGTTTGGTCGGGTATTTGCTTTATCTAAATATATACGACGGCAATTTTGGGCGGGTCGCTTTACGGCGATCCGCCCGTCTTTTTTATTTATGTTTATGCCTTGTCCAAGCCATTGACATTTGGTTGGAGTTGCGTTAAAATAATAGCACCACATTAATCAAAGTTTAATATTCCATTATATATTACACACTATATCTCGGTAGATATATGTGTCCTATTTCATTAGTGTAATGATAATGGAACGTTGATTAGTGTGGTAACTATCGAGGCGCATATACTACAAGTGTCGCGGCGATAGTTGCGACACTTTTTTGATATCGGAGGAAAAAATGGCTATTAAGTGTGATATATGTAAAAGTACAGACATTATCAAACAAGATGGAGTGTTTGTATGTCAAAACTGTGGCGCAATATATTCTATTGAGCAAATGGAAAAACAAGTTTCACAAGAGAAACTTAATGAAGCAACCGGTTATGTAAACAATTTGGTTAAACGTATGTTCTTTTTGTTAGAAGAAAGAAAATGGAATAAAGCGAATAATATTAGCGATAGAGTATTAGATTTGGACGCAGAAAACGGAAGTGCGTATTTGGGAAAATTGATGATAGATTTACACGTCGGAAACATATCTGAAATGTCCAAAGTTAAAATAGATTTCAGTGATAATATCAATTATTCTCGATTTGTAAGATTTGGAGAAAAGAAAATTGTATTGCAGGTAAATAAGTATCTTGAAAATATCAAAGAAACTCGACAAAAAACAGCAGAAATTCACAAAATGAATAAGGACAAATTAATTAATAGGATAAAGAAAGCTGCACCGATAAGCTTTCTGTGCATTTTTATTGTTACTTTTTTTATATGCTTAATTATTTGCGTAATTGTTCCGTCAATAAGATACAATGAGGCGGTAAGTTTATATAATGCGGGAATGTATGATGAAGCATTAGAGATATTTGAATCGTTAGGTCATTGGAGAGATAGTGATTCCATAACAAACGAATTGACGATATATTTACAAAATAGAAATCATATCACATATAAAGATATGGAAATTCAATTCCCGAAATCGAAAGATTACACCATAAAAGTTAAAGATGATAAAATTTATTTAACAGGGAAAGGAATTCCGACTATTAACGAATTTTTATCATATATTCAGCCCCCTACTAACACAAGCTTTTTTGCTGTTGATAACTTTGCCACATCAAATGGAAATGTTTCTTTTAAGGTTAATAATTATTACCCTGAAGAAGATGCGTTGTTCTTTGGTTATGGGTATGCAAGTTACGCTGTTTTTGTTAATTCATATGGTGTGGTAGTTAGAAAGCCTGTTGATACAAACCCGCCATTTTATAAAAACATCGAATTTTTGAGCGGTTCAAAAGGCACATCCATCATAGGACAATATCGAGATAAAAGCACACAACAATCCACAACTGTAACAATAACTGTTATTGTCAATAATCAATATTAACTACAATAAAAAGGAGAAAAAAATTATGGCAGCACAACAAGAAAGGGACAAATTCTGGAACACATTCGATCGGTATTTGGAAAGGCAAAACAATCCATTTTACGTTAGCCACGTAAAAAATGGTAAAAATCAAGCGGCGGGGAATATTAACAATTTGTCGCCTATGGCAATGCAAACAATTTGTTGTGAATTTAAGTATCAAGATCAAGTAATTTTAGTACAAGTTTACATAAATCAAAAAATTGAACTGTTTGATTACTTATATTCAAGAAAAAAAGAAATAGAAAAAAGACTTGGATACGAAGTTGAATGGATAGAACGAGGAATGCGTAGTAAAACAGTTCGTAGAATACAAAAAGTTTTTCCAATCGACAAGTCCTATTATGAAATGGTACGAGAAGTTTTCCCATACATTTTAGACTTTATAAGAGTGTTTAGTCCATACCTCAAATAATGAAGTGAAACACGCTTAAAAATGGATATTTATAATGTATCACTTGCAAGGCGACAAGCACAATAGAAAAGAAAAGCAAAACGCCGTTTTGCGGCGAAGTTGCACACAAAACACATAAAAGGAAAAGAAAATATGTCGGCAGACTACACAACGGTAAAAAATGCAAAATATTTCAGACAGATCGCTTGGGAAAAGAATACGGGCAAATGGGGAAAACTCGTCGTTATTACGCTTATCGTTTCGGCGATATACGGATTGTGCGGCGTTATTGGCAGCATATTCAGGGGCGCATACATAGGTCAAATTATATGGTTGTTTATCTTTGCACCGCTTTCTCTCGGCTCGGCATACGTATCGCTTGCGGTCATACGCAAAGATAAATTCGGCGTCGATACATTGTTCGACGGTTTCAAAAATTACGGCAACGCATTTGTTCTTGGCTTTGTCAACTCTATATTTATCTTTTTGTGGTCGTTGCTTTTGGTCGTCCCGGGGATAATAAAAGCATATTCCTACGCGCTGTCCTACTATATCCTTGCGGACAATCCGAGAATGACCCCAAGCGAAGCTCGCAAAAAGTCCGTCGAAATGATGGAGGGAAACAAATGGCGGCTGTTCTGCTTGGAGATTAGTTTTATCGGTTGGTGGCTCCTGTGCATTTTGACTTTTGGAATACTTTCGCTGTGGGTACAACCTTACCTACAAACGGCTGTGGCGGAGTTTTACGAAAGCCTGTTGCCGCCCAAAAGTTACGAAACACCGACAGAAAACTCCGCCCCGAAAGACAACGCGGCGGACGGCGACAAGGATAAACCTCTGACAATAAAAGATTTTGGCAAAACATACGAAACAAACAGCAAGGAGGCAAGCGCGTTGACAATTGAAGAAAGATTTAACATTAGCTACACTGCCGCGGAGTCGGTTTGCAATGACGCGTTCAAATTTCAATACGGCATTGCGCAATATATCAACGAATTGGAAAAACGGACCGACTGCCAAAAGCAAAACAGTCCATTGCACAATTTTTACCAAAAACTGATAAAATGCAAACGTATTCACAGCGAATTGGCAAACCGCCAAAACGTCGCCGACCTTTGCGAAAGCGACATAGACGCTTTGGATAGGCTTTGCGACAGCATATTGAACAAAAACGATCCTCTCGGCACTTTACCGCCGATACCCGATAAAAACGGCGTACCGTACACACAATCTAAACCTGTATTAAAAAACAGCGAACCGTACAAACAAAACAAGCCGCAATGGAGAAACGCCCAAACAGAAAGGGACGAATTTTGGGACTGTTTCGACAAATATTTGAATAGTCAAGGCAACCCGTTTTACGTTACGCACGTAAAGGGCGGAAAAAATCAAGCGGCGGGGAACATAAACAATCCCGACCCGATGGCAATGCAGACGCTTTGTTGTCAGTATAGATATAAAGACCAAGAGATATGGGTTTTGGCTTTTATAGATCACAAAGTAGAACTGTACAACTATCTGTACGCAAAAAAAGATGAAATAGAAGAAAATTTAGGCTATGAGGTAGATTGGATAGATAGAGGACCTCGGGCAAGTTCGGTGCGCATAATCAAAAAAAGTTTTAAGATAAACAAGTCCTACGGTGAAATGGTACGAGAAGTTTTCCCTTACATTTTAGACTTTATAAGAGTGTTCGAACCATATCTGAAAGCCTTTGTCGATTAAGGAAATTGTTTTTAGCGGCGTACATATATGAGTGGGGCGATGAACATTGTTTGTTTTCGCCCCACTATCGCTCTTGCCGAAATTTGGCTATTGACAACGGGGGAATAAATTGGTATCATTTTGTTAAAGCACAACCTTAACAGAGGAAAAACTATGGAAAACGTTTACGAACTGATAGAAAAATATTTCGATATGGCGGTTCGCTTTATTGTGTTGGCAATCGAGTTGGTGGGTATCATCGTGCTTGTTTACGCCATTGTCGCCGCAATAATCGGCTTGTTCAAAAGGCAACCGCACGTGCGCCTCAAATTGGCGGAGGGGATAGCCCTTGCGTTGGAATTCAAAATCGGCGGCGAACTGTTGCGTACCGTTGTTGTGCGCGAATGGTCGGAGTTGCTTATACTCGGAGCCATAATACTGCTCAGAGCCGCGCTCACTTTCCTGATACAATGGGAGATAAAAATCGAACGTAAAAACGGCAATATGACGGAAGAACAGTTGAACGACATAAAAACGCCGTTGACGCAGGACGCAAAGTCGCCGAAAGAGGGCAAAGAAACGGAAAATCAAACCGACGGAGAAACTTTGCAACCTACCGAAACGGACGCGCAAAGCGCGGAACAAGACGTTGCGGACGAGCAACCGCCGAAAGAAAGTTAAAAAATATACAGCAAGCGGTTCGACCTTTGGTTGAACCGCTTGTTTTTTGCACCATTTTGTTTTGCAGAAACGACGATTGCACGTTGCCTTTTTACGGTCTTGAAGGTCTGCCTCCGCCCGGCCCCATACCGGGTTGCCACCCGTCGGGCGAGCCGCCGAAGCCGCCCTGTATGCCGCTGGTGGTAACCTGCGAAGTAAGTTTTATCTCGGCAAGTTTGGTTTCGCCGGAGTAAACGGCGTAACTTTTTCCGCTTTCCAATTTATCGCAACTGAAAATTACCGTTTGAAACGCCTTTGGCGCGGAGGTTTCAAAAAGCGTTGCTCCGCCCACTTCGCAAACGTAAATATCGCAGGGCTGCACCGCGTTAGTTAAACCGTAGGCAAAAACTTTTTGACGAGAACCGCTAACGGGCGGTTCCGTCATACCGCGCGAAGCCAACACCAACAGGGTTCCGCCGTTTACAAAAACTCCCGTTTCGCTGTCCAAACCGCCGTCGCCGTTGCCCGTGGGACCGTACACCACCGTTGTGCCGCCGCTTATATCTATACTACCGTTACTGTCAATTCCGTCGCCTTGCGCATTGACGGTGACCGTGCCGCCGCTTATCAAAATGTATTCGTCTACGGACGAGTCGTCGCTTGCGGCGTTGATACCGTCGTCGGAGGAATTGACTTGCACCGATCCGCCGAGAATTTCCACAAAAGCACCCTCCAAGCCCTCGTAGCTGTTTGTAACGGTAACTTCGCCGTCCACAACGCGTACAAGTTTATCCGCCGTCAAGCCGTCGTCGAGCGTCTGCAAACGTAGCGTTCCGCCGTTTACCACCACACTGCCGCTGTTGGCGTGAATTGCGTCGTCGGTGGAATTTATGTCAAAGTCGCCGTTGAGAACAATGCAGTACTCGCCTTGCGTTACGGTGATTTCCGCGCCGTCGGGGTTTTCGGGGTCGGGATACTCTATTTCGCCCGCCTTGATACCCTTGCAACCTTGTTTCAATGCGTAGGTCGCATTGCCGAAGTAGTCGCTTGCCACCTTTTGATACTCGTTGCCATTCTTGACGTAGCGGAAGTCGTTCGCTTCCAAACCGTATTTTTCTCGGTTGGCAGAGGAGTTTTCCACAAATTCGCCGTTAGTGGTTATCTTGCAATTTCCGCCCTCTATGCTCACAACGGTGTCGGCTTGTATGCCGTCGCCATCGCAATTGCAGGTGTACATCACGTTGCTGAAAGAAACAAAACCCTCTTCGGCGGTGAACGCGGTCGTTTCGTCGTCGCACTCGGCGTTAATGCCGTCTTTGCCCGCGTTAAGTACGTTTAGCGTGCAATTTTTGGCAATAACGCTCAATGCGGAGATAGCGTGGTTTGCCGCAGACAGATCCAAACGCGCGTCCGCAACGTACAATTCTTTGCTTACTTTCAACGCGTTTTTTCCGTCGCTTTGCACGGTCAGCTTTCCGCTGCCGTTTACCGTCAAAACGCCCTTTATCTGAATGGCGTTGTCAATTCCGTTAGCAACGGTGTTTTCGCTATCGGCGGCAAGCGTTATCACTATGTCGTTCTTTTTGTATTCGCTACCGTCCACAGCTATACCGTCGTCGCAGGCAAAATGAGCGTTGTCGAACACAAAATGCAACTTCAAATCGCTTGCGCCCACCGTCAACTTGCCGTAATTTCCGCGAAATAGATAGGTGCCGCTTTCGCTTATCGTCACGTCGCCCTCCGCCTGCGGTTGCAAACTGTCGTCCCAATCGCTCTCTGCGGAAAATTCGGACTTGTCTTTAACGGTTTGCACCGCGTCGAGAATTTCCGACGAATCGGCAGGGGTTATGTCGTCCAAGTTTTCACGACAGGCGGCAAACACAAACGTAAACGCCAATATTACCGCAACTAAAATGCAAATTATTCCTGATTTTTTCATACCCATCTTCTCCGTTTATGCAAAAAGCGGGCTGTAAATTTGCTCGCTTGGCAGGCTGAACCAAACCGCTGTACGCGGAGTTGTTTTGCCGAAATTCTCTTGTAAAATTACCTCATTCCGAAACTGCTACGCGCCGTCACGACGTACGACGTTGGATTGTAGTCGCTCTTGCTGTCAAGAGTGCCGCCGCCCGTAGCGTTGCCGAACATCTCGCCCCAACCGTTTTGGTAGTTGAGATACTCCTGAAAATCGTTGTAGTGATTGTAGGTGTAAAACACGTATCTCTCGCTCGGGTCGAGCAACCTGCTGCCTTGATAACGGGCGTACACTATGCGCGCCGCGCCTCTGGTAATTTTCGACCCGTTATTGTAATCTGTCGGGGAATAGCCGCTACCCGTTGTGCCGACATCAATTTCGTAGTACTGCAAACTTCCGCCGCAACCGCTTATATCGGGCAGGACGGGTTCGTATGGATATTTGTCCACGCTGCCGCTGAATTGACTGTTGTTCAAACGCAAGTACTTCCCCCACGGGTTGGAAGCGGGGCTGCCGCTTTTGTCGGAGATGTAGTTTTTGGGAATATCTCCCCACGCATAGACATACGCCGCAACTTCTTCCAACGTTACGTAGGCACCGCATTTGTAAACAGTGTTGACAACGTTGCCGTTGAAATCCACCACTTTGTAACTGTTGCCGTTGTCCGCGTAGTTTTCGTCTGTGTTGCGTACAAACTTGTTGTCGCTTTTGGGGCGAGAGGGCGATATGGTGGGAGCCTTGTCCTGTTCCTCGATACTGCCGCTCATAAGATTGTGCTTGGTGCGCCAATAGCTGTCCTCCAAATCGGCGGCGGGCGTGTAGTGGTCGTAAAAACCGCTTGCGCCTACGTTTGTGTAGGGGTCGTAACGTATTATCTGCACCGTGACAAGGTTGCTTACGTTACCGCCGATTTTTGCCGTCACCGTAACGTAGCCCTCGTCAAGGGGATAAACAGAACGGTAGGTTTGCCCGTTGCCGACAAGGGTAGCCACCTCTTCGCCGTCCGTTATCACAAAGGTAAGTTCTCCCTCGTAACTTGACGGACTCACCGTCGCGTACAAAGTGCAGTTGTCGGAATATTCGATGAGATTTTTGTCGGCGGTAAGCGTTATCGTCAAGCCCGAGATCTTTTCTTCCGTCACCGAAATTGTCAATTCGTTGCTTACGTACGTTTCGCCATCCAACGCAAGAGTTCCTTGCAGTACCGCTTCGCCTATCGCGTCTGCGCAAAACACCGTGCCGTCCATATGTCCGAACGCCGCGTCGTCCTTGACGGCGACAACAACCTCTCCCTCGTGACCCGACGGTTGCGTGGAAACATATATTTGCAAAATGCCGCCGATCTCCACCGAAGCGGCAGAAGCGGAAATTTCTATCTGTACGGGTTGCGGCGGGACCTCGATTTCTTTCCAACGGGCTACTACGCGAATATCCCCGAAAGAAAATTCCCAAACGGTTTCCGCCGTTACCAAAATGTCGCCCCTGTACCACCCGACAAATTCGTAACCGTCGCGAGTGGGCGCGGGAAGCTCTCCCAAAGGTTCGCCAAATGAAATTCTTTTGGAAATGACGTTATTGTTGCCCGTCGCGCCGTTGTAGTCGAACACGACTTTTGCGTTGTCGAAATTGCAGGCGGCAAGCGCAAGACAAGCCGTCAGGCTGACGAGCAATACTAAAATTAAAACAATTTTTTTGCTTTTCATCGAGATTACCTGATTTAGAATTATACCACAAAAACAAAATAAATGCAACACGCGACTTTTTGCGTTGCATTCTGCCCGCCGCAAAACGTATGCGCAAAACGCACAAAACATCGAAAAAACGCGCAAACGACCGCATTTTCCCACCCCATTACGCAAAAACGACAAATTTCACAAAAAAAAACGAACGACGTCTTTTACAAGACGTCGCCCGAAAATCACACGTTGGATTTGCGCCTGTTGTGTTCCTTGCACAGCATTTGACAATTTTCCGCAACGGTTTTGCCGCCCTCGCTCCAAGGGGTTATGTGATCGGCTTCCATATCTTCTATTTGATAGTGCGTTACAGCACGATGTTCGCGTTCGCAAAACGGGCAAACGCCGCGCTGGCGTTCGTATGCTTGCCTTTTTTGATTTTCGGTAAAGGCGCGAATATTGAGATATTTTTCGTTGCGAGTCAAAACATAAGGATAAACGCCCTTTTTGTTTGTTACGTCGTCGTCCAACATTAAACGTGCAACAGCTTGTTCCAACACACTTGTATCAAAAACCTCATTGCCGAAACCGTCATACAATTCTCCCCAATTGACTCCTTTCATTTCCCTACGATATACGGGAAACGTCAAACCGACCCAATCTATAACATTTTTGAAATACGTCCACAGTTCGTTAGCGTTGGGAGAGTGTTGATGAGCGGACATATATTGCTCGATTTTACCTTTGCTTATCCAAGAAAGTGCAGTTTCCAACAATTCCTGTCTTATCGGCGACCCGCCGACATAGTTGCGCGCCAACAAATAGGCAGGGCAATTGCTTTTGCTGAAAACAGATTTGGCATTAGTCAGCCACGGTCCTGTGTACGTTGCGTTGCGCAACTCCTGTTCTGTCAACTTTTCACCTGCGATATTTATAATTCTGAACCAATCGAGCTTTTCGCGGTCGTTACCCTCGCAAAAGTACACCAACACTTTGTAGTGAAGAAATTGCTCCTTTTCCGTTTCGGTGAGATTTTCAAACATACGCTCTTTTACGGAAAAATCGTTGTTGTGATATTGACAAAAACTTACCGTACGCTGTTGTCCGTCCATAACTTCAAAGGTTCCGTCGTCGTTTTTTACCCAATACATAACATTGAGAGGAAAACCTTTCATTATCGTATCGATTACGGCGTTGCGCTTCTTGTCGTCGTAGACAAATTCACGTTGATATTTCGGGCGTATGTTCAGTTTGCCGCCGTAACCCACCACGCCCTCTTCGTCGTTGTCTATGTACCCGCGACAAATTTCTTCTATTTCTATTTCGTGCAGTTCGATTTTCATATGTGCTTGCTCCTTATTAACTTAAATTTTACGCCGTATAATTACCCTAGCGTAAGGGTCTTTTCTGCCTGCCTTTTTGAGTGACAACTGCTTTATTTTAGGTAGTCCCATTGCAATCAACGTGAAAAAATGCGGGTTTATATCGATTATTTCAAACTGTTCGGGGTTGTACTTGTCCAAAAACGTGATAGGTACCCCCATCAAACCGTTACATTCTGAATTTAATGAAGAGTCGTTTGTACTTCTTAACACCTGCAACGGTTGCTTGGGCGACACCGCTATTACTGTGCCACAACCCGTTTGAGAATCCCTTTCCCTCGCTCTCTGTTGCTCCAACAAGTTCAAATTGTTTTGGGTTGTATTTATCGATAAATGTGATTGGGACTCCAATGATTCCGTTACACCTTGCGGCGTATAATGATCCTGAAATATGGCGTAATTCGCCGCTGTCTGTCTGTCTGTCTGTCTGTCTGTCTGTCTGTCTGTCTGTCTGTCTGTCTGT
>CANQND010000047.1 GCA_947625115.1 uncultured Clostridia bacterium
AAAAGCAAACGTGTCCTGTGGACACTTTGCCGTGAGCGCGGGCAAGTTGGGGCTTTTCTAACGCCCCAACGCAGTCGGCACCGACAGGTGACTGATGAGTTTCGACTACCGAAACAAGTTATATCCCCTCGCCTCCCTCGTTGCAGATTATTTTTGGTCGAACACCCTCGCTCCTTGTGTTACAAGGTCCCCGACCGCCCACCCCTGTCCGCAAGGATAAAGTGAGTTACCGTGTACGAGAACTTGATATTTTGATGTATTTTGTCCAAAGGGAGCAGGTCTGCAACCGTTTATAAGGCTTCTCTTGACGACAAAAGAGCGCGCCACGAAAAGCAAATGTGTCCACAGGGGATAAGCTCGCAACTGAAATAAAGGCTTCTCTTGACGACGCAAGAGCGCGCCACGAAAAGCAAATGTGTCCTGTGGACACTTTGCCGTGAGCGCGGGCAAGTTGGGGCTTTTCTAACGCCCCAACGCAGTCGGCACCGACAGGTGACTGATTAGTTTCGACTACCGAAACAAGATATATTCTCTCGCCTCCCTCGTTGTAGATTATTTTTGGTCGAACACCCTCGCTCCTTGTGTTACAAGGTCCCCGACCGCCCACCCCTGAGTGAAGTTAAGTTTGCCGCTGTGCGGCAAGTGAAGTTGTGCTATTGCACAGTGAAGTACGCCTTGTGGCGTGTGAAGTTTGCGGCACTGCCGCAAGTTAAGGACGGGGAATCAATTGCCCCCGCCGTTCCTCTCACCGACCGCCCACCCCTGTCCGCAAGTAATAGGTCTGCAACTGTGATAAAGACCGTCCCTGTCGGTGAACAAAACAGGTCCCCGCGCAAGTACGCTAATACTTGCGTGGGAAGAGGAGCCGCCGACTGTTAGCGGTACCGAGCGCGTTTGCGCGCTTGGTGCTAACCAAAGCCGCGCGGCGACGAGGGGGAAGGGGGACCGCCCCAAGACGTGTTCTCCAAAGACCGTCCCCGTCACGGCAACGCCGTTACGGGGAAGGGGGACCGCCGTTAGGCGGTGGAAGAGGAATATACGGAACCAATTTCCTCGCCCCTCCCTCGTTGCAGACTTTTTCTGTCGAATACCCTCGCTCCTTGTGTCACAAGACCCTCGCTTGCTTTTGTCCGCTTAATATTTATCGCAGTACTTTTTTCGTAGCGGTGCCTTGCTACCGCGCCAAAGATAAAAAGTGAAAAAATTACCTCATACTTTGATTTTGAAGTGTTGATTATTTGACGATATTATAGTATAATATATTTTATATTGGTTTGATATGCGTTTTTGCATTTGTTTGAAGTGTAAGGAGGTGACGGTTTGAAGTCACATAGTGTTACGAAAGGCAAAATGGCGGCAGGCATAACGGGTATTTGTCTTGCAACGTTATTGATTATTTTTGCTTTCACAGGCAGGTACGCCGAGGGCGGTTACCGACAGTTCGGAAATTTCTTTCTCGGCACTTTCGGTATGGCGTTTTACGGCATAATGGCGGCTGTGATAGTTATTTGTTCCTTTGTTTTGGCAGGTAAAAGCGTAAAAATACCCGCAAAATACGCCGTGTTTTTCGCATTGACGTTTGTTTCCGTCGTACTCATAGTGCATACGCTTACAACCACATTTTTGCCCGCCGACGACTTTTCTCGTTATGTGCAACTTGTGTACAACTACTACGATCAGCTTATGGGCGTACCTACTTTCGGCGGCGTTGTGTTCGGCATTGTTTGTTGGGGGCTATCTCACGTATTGTCGGTGTACGGCGCGATGATTTTGTTTGTGGTGTTGTTGGGCGTGTCGGTGTTCTTTGTCGGCGACTTTTTCTACGCTTATTCCACGGGCAAAATCACTTTGCAAGCCTCTCGCGCTCAAAACGATCTGGAACCGAGCGAGGAAACCGTTTCCGTAACTCCCGTTCAGGGCAATTCTCCCGATGACGAAAGGGAAAGGGCGCGCAGATTTCTTTTTGACAATCAATCTTATCCCGAGGAAGTTTCCTCGGCTCCTTTGCGCAGTTACGACGTGGCGCAACAGTCCTCTATGGATCGTCCCGCGCCAAACGACGCTCAGGCGCAGGCGGCGAGCATATTGTTCGGCGACGGCGCGGCTTCGCAACAACAGCAAAATGCGCGCGACGGACAACAGCAGGAGCAACAGCCTCAACAAGCGCAACAACAGCAGGGAGGCAACAGCTTTTTCCGTCCCTCGCAGAACTCTTCCGACGACCCGTTTATCGTTCGCGGATACTACAACGATCCCCAAACACAGCAAAATGACGGTGCCGACGAGAATAACTCCTCTGATTGGATAGTTTCGAGCAACAACGAACAACCCCGCAACGAAAGTCAACCTGACGTGACGGAGCAAGGACCTGTCGTTGTGCAGGCTGACGAGGCGGAGCCTCCCGTAGTGCAACCCGAGCCTGCTCCGCAAAATATCGTTGACGACGACGTTCCCGAAACGGACGTAGAGGTAATAGACGTTTCCGACGTGGTTGTTCAAGACGAACAACGCCCCGAGGCGGAATTTGTTTCCGACTCCTACGACGGCGGCGAAGAGCAACCTCCGCAAGTTGAACAGCCTGAAAATCAACCCGAGCCAGAACAACCCCAAAGCGAGCAATCGCAAGAGGACGAAAATGAAATGGTGGCGATAGAGGGCGAAACGGTGATAGAAACTTCTTCCGGTCCCGCAGTTCAAGCGAGATTGGATATTCTTTCGCGCAAGGAGTTGGAAGAAAAGCAATCTCACGTTCACAAATATCCCAAGTACAACCAACCGCCCGTCGATTTGTTGAACGACGTCACCATTGTAGAGGACACCGAGGCGGATACGCGCGCACGCGCCGCAGAGGCGATAATCAACAAGTTGGCTGTTTTCCACATAAAGGTGGAGTTGGCGGACACGATCGTCGGTCCGTCCGTAACGCGCTATATGTTCAACGTGCTTTCGCAAAAAACGCGTATGAACGAGTTCGTCAAATTTACCGACGACATAAAGGCTTGCGTAGAGGCGCAGGACGACATAAGGATAGAAGCTCCCGTACCCAACACTTCTATGGTGGGTATCGAGGTAGCCAACAAGGTAAAACGTCCCGTTGTTCTCCGTAGCATAATCGAATCGGATAACTTCAAAAAGAGCAAAGGCAACCTTGTGTTTGCAATCGGTCAGGAAATCACAGGCAAAGCCGTCGTGGCGGATCTTTCCGATATGCCTCACTTGCTTATTGCGGGAGCCACGGGTTCGGGCAAGAGCGTCGCGCTCAACTGCCTTATCGTCAGCTTGATGTACAAGTACGGTCCCGAATACGTACGTTTTGTAATGGTGGACCCCAAATTTGTCGAGCTGTCCCGTTACAACGGTATTCCGCATATGCTCACCACCGAAACGATAACCACTCCGACGGACGCGCTTGCGGGAATGGACTACCTCATAAACGAAATGGAAGCGCGTTATCAACTGTTCAGACAGAACGCCGTCGGCAACATAACGGAGTACAACAGCCGCATAAATCCGCGCATTACGCAACGTTTGCCCTATTTGGTGTTTATCGTGGACGAATTGGCAGACTTGATGGCGGTAAGCAAACAGGCGTTTGAAAGCAAACTTCAACGTTTGGCGCAAAAGTCGAGAGCGGCGGGAATACACATCGTATTGGCAACGCAACGTCCCGACGTCAAGACAATAACGGGTACTATCAAAGCCAACTTGCCCTGCCGTATGGCGTTGAAAGTTTCTTCGCCTGCCGATAGCGGTACAATCATAAACGGTGGCGGCGCGGAAAAACTGTTGGGCAAGGGCGATATGCTCTTTATGTCACCCGGTTCGGCAGATTTGTTGCGCGTACAGGGTGCGTATGTGTCCAACGACGAAATTCGCTCGTTAGTCAAATACATTCGCGACACAAACGAAGTGTACTACGACGACAAAATTTCCGAAGAGATATTCGTATCTCAAAAGCAACCCGAGGAATCGCCCCAAGAACAGGAAAACGCCAAGGAAACGCAGGTGGACCCGCTTTGCAAAAAAGCGTTGCGCTTCTGGCTGGAAAAGCAGGGCGGCAGAGCTTCGATCGCTTCCATTCAACGCAATCTCGGCATAGGTTTCAACCGCGCGGGAAGAATAATGGACTCGTTGCAAAAGTTGGGCTATGTGGAAACGCTTTCACCAAGCGAACCCAATTCCAAGCCGTTGCGCGTGTTGGTAACGTTGGAAGAGTTGGACAACATATTCCCCGATTTGCAGGATTAGTTACTTATGAAAACAAAAGTGGGCGTGGTGTCGCTCGGCTGTGACAAAAACCGCGTAGACACCGAAGTGATGTTGGCGAACTTACAGCGCGGCGGTTACGAAATAGTTTCCGATCCGAAAAACGCCGACGTGATAATCGTAAATACGTGCGCTTTTTTGGAATCTGCCCGCAAGGAAGCCATAGAAACCGTTTTGGAAATGGCAGGTTACAAATCGGGCAAATGCAAAAAGGTTATCGTAACGGGGTGCCTCGGACAGAAATTCGGCAAAGAGCTGTACGACGAACTGTTTGAAGCGGACGCGATAGTGGGTACCTACGAGTACGACAACATTTGTCAGATTGTGGAAAGTACTCTCAACGGCGAACGAAAACTGTACAACAATTGCAACAACGGCTTGACGTTCGGTTCGAGAATATTGACAACGGCTCCCCACACCGCGTACTTGAAGATCGCGGACGGTTGCGACAATTTCTGTACATATTGCCTTATCCCGTACATACGCGGACGTTACCGTTCCGTTCCCAAAGAGCAAATTGTCTTGCACGCGCGCGAATTGGTTGCGCAAGGCGTAAAGGAATTGATTTTGGTTGCGCAGGACACAACTCGTTACGGAATGGATCTGTACAGCGAAGCGAAACTTGCCGAACTCGTCGAGGAACTGTCGCAGATAGAGGGCGTGCATTGGATACGATTGTTGTACTGCTATCCCGAGCTTATGTCGGAAAAATTGATAGAAACGATTGCGACCAACCCCAAAACGGTAAACTACGTGGACATTCCTTTGCAACACGTAAACGACGTTTTGCTGAAAAAGATGAACCGCCGTTCGGACGGGGCGTCGATCAGAACGCTTTTCGACAAACTTGCAAGCAAGCAAATAGAGGTGCGTTCCACGTTTATTTGCGGTTTTCCCTTTGAAACGGAAGAAACCGTTGCGGAATTGAAACGTTTCTTGTTGCAGTACAAATTGCGCAACGTGGGCTTTTTCGCCTATTCTCGCGAAGAGGGTACCGCCGCCGCAAAGTTTGACTGTCAGGTTGCTGAGCGCACCAAACAAAAATACGTAAAACAGCTGTACAAAACGCAGTACGCCGTTGTGGAACAGCTCAACGCCGCCGATATAGGCAAAACCTACGAATGTATCATCGACCGATATGACGGTTTTGACGGCAAATACCATTTATACAGAGGGCGCACGTACTTTATGACCCCCGAAATAGACGGGTGCGTGTCCGTAGCGTCACGCAAAGCGTTGAACGTGGGAAGTTTTTACAATGTACTTATCAACGGCGCGCAGGAATACGATTTGATCGGAGAAGTAACGGAATGAATTTACCCAACAAACTTTCTACAATGAGAATATGTTTGGTTCCCCTGTTTGTAGCGGCATATTTTTTGCCGTATTGGTGGGGTGCGCTTGTGGCTTTGGGGCTGTTTGTAGCGGCGGCGTTTACCGACTTTTTGGACGGATACATTGCGCGAAAGTACAATATGGTTACCGATCTCGGCAAATTGCTTGACCCCATTGCGGACAAAATACTTGTGTGCGCGGCTCTGTTTTGCGTTGTCGCAACAAATCCGTTGCAATTTGGCGATATAAAGGTTGCAAACTTGGTGGGATCGTCTGCGCATTGGGCGGATACATTCGGGCGCGTTTTCCTTTGCGTCGGCGGAGTAATTATTCTCGCGCGCGAACTGCTTATCAGCGCGATGAGGCAAATTGCCGCCTCCAAGGGGGTCGTGGTGCAAGCAAACGTTTACGGCAAAGTCAAAACGATCTTTCAGGATATAAGTTTGCCCGTGTTGATAGTTCTCAATGCGGCGGTATGCGCAGGCGGAGAAGCCGTTTTCGATTACTCCACGTTGTACCTTTGCGGCTGGTGGGCAGGCGTGGTGCTGTTCTCGGTAGCCGTTGTGCTTACCGTGGTGTCCTGCGTAATCTACTTAGTACAAAACAGGAAGGTTTTCAGTACCAAATGATAAAAATATATTCAAAAGAGCAAAGTCAGGCGTTGCAATATTTGTGCGGCAAACTTGACGGAGAGTTGACGGAGTACGATTTGTTTATTTCCAAAAACAATTCCTCTTGCGTTGACTTTTTGCGCGGAGCAATCGGTTGCGACGCGTTGATAATGGTGGGCAACGTGTGGGACGCGGGAACAACGTTTGCGGACGCATTCGGCTTGTCGATGTTCTACGACAAATTTGCCGAACGCAACGTAAAGGAATACTGCAAACTGTCGGGGTTGGCTTTACCGCCTCAACATATGATGGACAAGCTGTGTATCGCTCCCGAAACATTCAATCACTACGCCTCATCGTACGGCTATCAATGCACGTGCTACGGCGAATACAAAAAAACTCACGTTTACCTTATTCCGAACGACGCCAAAGAATGTGCGGTAGCTTACGAAAACTACCTTTATAAGGACATCTTTCGTAACGCAGATCAGGTTCAGCGTTTGATTTACAAGGTTTTCGGTCTGAGCGCAAAAACGGTAAACGACAAATTGGATCAATTGGGAAAGTATGTTTCACGGAAGTGTGAAACATCTAATCTCGACACGAAAATCATTTTGTCCTTTCCGCAAAAGTGTTCCGCCAAGGTAGTTGCGGAAACGGCGGACAAGGTAAAGGAACTGTTCGGCGATTTTATCTATGCCACAGCCGACCAAACTCTTGCAAAAACCGTGGTGGACTTGCTCAATTCGCTGGGGAAAACGCTGTCCACCGCAGAGTCGATGACGGGAGGGCTTATCGCCTCGTCCGTTGTTGACATTGCGGGCGCAAGCAACGTTCTGTACGAGGGAGTCGTCACCTATTCGGTATCTTCCAAATGCAAGCGTTTGGGGTTAAACCCGCATTTTGTGGACGAATACGGCGTTGTTTCACAACAGGTTGCCGAAAAAATGGCTACGGGGCTTATCCAAAACGGCACGGATGTTGCCGTTTCGATAACGGGCTACGCGGGACCGAATGCCGCAGACGGCTTGCCTGTGGGGCTGTGCTTTATCGGTATAGCGACGGCAAAGGGCGTTTCCGTGTACAGAAACGTGTTTTCGGGCGGAAGAAACGCCGTACGCACGCAAGCGGCAAATATGGCACTTTATTTGGTATACAAAACTCTTACAAAATAATTGAACACCTACAAGGAGATAGACCATGACAGAAGACAAGAAAAAAGCATTGGAACAAACCATTCTTCAAATTGAAAAGGAGTTTGGCAAGGGAGCTATTATGAAGTTGGGCAGTTATGCCGCAACGCGCAATATCGAAGTTATACCCACGGGCTGTTTGCCTTTGGACGTGGCTCTTGGCGTAGGCGGACTTCCAAGAGGACGTATTATTGAAATTTACGGACCTGAGGCTTCGGGCAAAACGACGGTTACGTTGCACGTAATAGCGCAAGTACAAAAAATGGGCGGAACGGCGGCGTTTATCGACGCGGAACAAGCCCTCGACCCCGTTTATGCCGCCAACCTCGGTATAAATCTCGACGAGTTGTACATTTCGCAACCGGACAGCGGCGAACAAGCGTTGGAGATACTCGACTACCTTGTGCGCAGTAACGCCGTGGACCTTGTGGTAGTGGACTCCGTTGCCGCGCTCACGCCGCGCGCCGAGTTAGAGGGCGATATGGGCGACAGCCATATGGGTGTACAGGCGAGATTGATGTCCCAAGCGTTGCGCAAGATCGTAGCTGTGGGCAACAAATCTAATACGTGTATCATTTTCATAAACCAACTGCGCGACAAAATCGGCGTTATGTTCGGCAACCCCGAAACGACCACGGGCGGAAAAGCTCTCAAATTCTATTCCAGCGTCAGACTTGACGTAAGAAAGATTGACCAAGTAAAGGACGGCACGGAAATCGTCGGCAGTAAAACGCGCGTAAAAGTGGTAAAGAACAAAGTCGCGCCCCCGTTCAAAACTGCGGAGTTTGAAATTATATTCGGTAAAGGAATATCCAATTCGGGTTGCGTGTTGGATATGGCTGTTGCCAACGGGTTTATCGACAAGAGCGGCTCGTGGTTCAGTTACAACGGCGAGCGTATCGGTCAGGGAAGAGAAAACGCCAAACTCTATTTGGAACAGCACCCCGACGTTATGGAATTGCTTTCCGACAAAATCAAGGCGAAGCTCAACCC
>CANQND010000048.1 GCA_947625115.1 uncultured Clostridia bacterium
TTCCCAAGCTGAGGGTCGCGGGTTCGAATCCCGTTTCCCGCTCTTGAAAATCAAGCAGTTACGACACTTTCGTAGCTGCTTGTTTTTTGTCTTGCACACAATTTGCACACAATTTCACCCTAATTTCATCCGGTTGTTACGCGGGTTTCGCTGTCCGGTCAGGCGTCCGGATGTCGCCGGCGGAGGTTGAGGCGGTCAGCATTTATTCTGTTTCTCCCTTTGGGGCTCGCGGTCTCGTTTCTTCTGTGTTTCCCGTTGCAGTGCCTCGCTGTTACCTCGCTGTTCAACAGCCGAGAAATCGCCGTATCGGTTTCTGTCGTCAATAACCTGTCCCGCGATCCTCTTTCCGTCTGGCTGCGTTTTAGGCTGTGGGTGGTACTTCTTATCGTTCGGGAGGAGAAACGCGGTAAAAACAGCTATTCGGGAAGAAAAAGGGGCGACCGTTTGGCCGCCCTCCTGTCAGTCGATCAGCAGTTGCAGCGCCTCGGCAACGTCGGGATATTCGTTCCCGTCTTTGTCCCAGACATCGGCAACGGTTACGGCTCCGCCCTCCGATGTACATCGGTATTCGACGAATACCAGATAGCGGTCGTAGGTTATTTCGAAACCTTCGTCTACATCGTCGCAGTTGAGGTCGACGTATTCCGAAATCCTCCGCGCTATTGCTTTCATATTCGAGCGGAATTTCGGCAAATAATTGCCGTGGTTACTGTTTGTTATCGAAATCATATCGTTTATTGGTTGAGGGATCGAACGTCATAAATTCGCCTTCGTCCATCCATTCCCGAACCGTGTAGCATCCATTCGGGAGGTAGTCCGCACGGCGGACGGCTTCGGCCTCGGTGGGGAACATTCCCAGCCGATAGCCTTTGTAGGAAAGTTCGTAAATCATTATCGTAATTCGTTTATTTCGCTTGCCCTGAACCCCGCCGGCCGTATTACCGACGGGGGCATCGATTCTCAGTGCAAAGTGTATACAGGGGTGCGACGTATTGTTATTCTGTTATCGATCGGTTTAAAGACCGAGAGCTGTTTTGACGTTGCGGTATCGTTCGATCCTTTTTCGGGCTGCTGCTATTTCCGCATCGGCCGAATCGACCTTAGCACGTATTGACGGGGCCTGTTCGGGCAACAGTCGGGCGAGCTTCCGAAGGATCGATTTTTCCTGCTCCATAGCGTCGATATTGCGGTTCATGGATTCTACGATCCGACCGGCTGCGGCCATAAGAATTCGCCGCCGTGTTGCTGAATTTCGAGTGTCCATTGAATTTTAATATACCGTTACGAAATTCTCCACTTTGAACGAGCGCCAGCCGTCGGCCTCAACGTCGTAGTATCTGACCGCCTGACCGCCATCCGGTCGGCCCGTCCCTTTGATTGTCGCCGACACCTCGTGCAGCGTGCCCGCCGCCTTTCGCAATGTACCGTCCGCTTTCTCGTAGGCGAACCGCACCACGCCGGCCCGCATCCGCTTCGTCAGACGGTAGAGCTGCCACGCCTTCGAAAGACACACGGCGAAGGCTTTGCCCGTCGAGCGGAACAGGTGCCACGCCCGACGCATAATCGTTTGCAAATCGTTTCTTTTCATAGCATTGTTGTTATTTTGTTGAGGGGGGGGGCGGTTGAGGCCGCCCCGATTTTCGGTTAATTCAGTTGCTTTTCGAGCCATTCGGCAGCCTCTTCGTCCTCGTTGCCGTCCTCGTTGATGACCGCCTCAACGGCTACCGTTTCGTCCTCGATCGACCAGCTCGGCGCCGTCCAGTAGTCGCCCTTGTCCTCGACGATCTCGGCGTCGTATGCGATAACGGCCGTAATACCGTTACTCTCGATCTCGAAGGTCTCGGCTTCGCCGTTGAGCTTCGTAATGTACGCTGCCGCCTGCTTGGCGAGGTTTTGCATCGTGGTATAGGTTGCGGTTGTCATAACGTTTATTGTTTGTTTTCTGATGCAAATATAATGTTTATTATTTATTCCACAAAATAAAAACAAATATTTTTCATTATTTTTTCACTAAAAACATACGGTAAACATTATTTTTTACTACCTTTGCAATAGACAACAAAACAAATATTAAACATTATGGAGTTGAGAATCAAGGAATTGCTCAAAGAAAAAGGAGTGATGCACAAAGAGTTAGCCGAAAGATTGGGTGTTACCGATATTGCGTTACGTGCTTCCCTCAAAGGTAATCCCACTATCGGGACGCTGGAAAAGGTTGCGAACGTGTTGGGTGTTGAGGTTCCGGAACTTTTCGCCGCCCCAAAAGAGGGTGCGATCACGTGCCCGCATTGTGGGAAGTCGATAACCATAAAGGCGGAATAACGATGGGCAGGACGGACAACATAGACGCTCAAAGCCTCGACAAGGCACGCGCCTTATTCGAATCGGGGGATATTAACCGTATCGAAGTCGGAACCGTGGCAGGGCTGTGCGAAATACACCGCTATTTGTTCGGCGGGCTGTACGACTTTGCCGGAAGGATTCGGACGCTGAACATATCGAAGGGTGGCTTCCGCTTTGCTAATGCCCTATACCTCGACGCAATATTGCCAGTTATCGAGCGGATGCCCGAAACGACATTCGAGGAAATAATCGCGAAATACGTCGAAATGAATATCGCCCACCCGTTCATGGAAGGTAACGGACGATCCACTCGCATTTGGCTCGATATGATGCTTAAAAAGCGGATCGGCAAGGTTGTCGACTGGCGCAAGGTGGACAGAGACCTGTATTTGCAAGCAATGGAGCGCAGCCCGATCAACGACTTGGAGCTGCGTACGCTGCTCGGCGGGGCTTTGACCGACCGCACGGAAGATCGGGAGGTTATTTTCAAGGGTATCGAACAATCGTACTATTACGAGGGGTACGAAGCATAACGCCAACGGTACGACGATTTTGTAGGAGTTTCCAAAACAGTAACCCCTTTACAGTGGGCTATTACTGCTTTCGCTGGGATATTGTAGCTGCACGTAGAAAAGCCGTAAAATTGCAAAAGGAAAGGGTTCAAAGCCGATGCAATACGGCCGTTTTGGTTGTTATGCCCTCATTTGAAACGACCCCACCATCCCATACGCAAGAATCCGCGTATATAAAAACGGCTACCTCAACCGAGGTAGCCATTTTTACATATGTCCCAAAGACCAAATTTGCCAGCTGCCGATTCCCTGCTGTCGTGTTCCAATTTGATCCGAATCCGATTCAACAGTTCGGCAATCTCCCGACGGTTAAGGCCGATGTTCAGTGTACTGTCGTCCCTCACTCCCCCTCTGCGTTTTTGCTGCGGTCGTGTCCTGCTCATATCCCCGATTTTTTCGTATCTTTGACTTGTGAGAATCAAAGCATCGGGGGATCAGCTTTCGGGCAGCCCCCGTTATTTTTGAAGTAACCCCGCCCAACTGCGACTTATAGCCCGTTGCATATCGTCACATTTTCCCAATCGTCGTATTAAGTTCTGATACCGTCGTGTCGGTTTGCCTCGGTAGGTTTTACGGCACTTGCGTAGTTGCTCGTTAATCTCGATCTGTCGGGGGAATATCGTGTAATCGAGTAATCGGTATTGCTTTGAAAGGGTCTGCCGATCGTAGCAACACCAACGGAATGCCGAACGATGGAAAAACCAGCCCTCCACTCCGTAAAGGATCCGGCAACGTTTGCTCGTCTGCGGGCATAAGAAATACCATATCCGCCCCTTGCCAAGATTCGAAGGTACCGATACCAACTGCACCCGATAGTGTCGGGGTTCGTCTCCGAATCTGTAATCGAGTTCGATATACATTTCCCGAGTGTCGATGATTAGATCGATATTGCCGGCTGGCCGTCCGCAACAAGTCCACGCAAGCGACATCTTTCGATGTTGAGGCATCCACATTGCATATCGTTTCCACAAATACGAAAGCTCGATGCGTTTGCACTCGTCGAACAATGTAGGCCACGTTCTATGCTTTACCATAACCTAAATTTTTAGGGATAGACGCCAGCGTCCCGTCTTGAATCCGTTGGCCTCATTGTGGGCGATTTTCTCGAATTTGTCGCCGAATTTGGCAAACTCGTCCCGCAAAGGCGGGTAAAACATACGTTTTTTCATCTCTTGTTTCTGAAATTTCGATTATCTTTCCTGTTGTGGGTACTTGTTTCACCCGCAATGTTTCATGCGCTGAAATCTCAAAATAGGCGGATGTAAAGTCCGCCGATGTCTGCTACCAGGCGGCAACGTCTGACAGGTAGTCGAGAGCGGACGAGAGTTGCGCCGCCTGCTTCGGGGTAAGATACACCGTGCAGGTATCGCCGCTGCCGGTCTCGATGCTCAGGTAGATTTCATCGGGCGCCGGTCGGCCGTCCTTTGTGACCTTGACCATACCGGCAAGGATTCCCGCTGTGCCTCCGTTGGCCGCGATACGCTGCGACGTGCAGCTGCCGCCGCCGATTACTTTCTCGATGATTTGTTTTTTCGTTTTCATGTTTTTATCGGTTTGGAAGTTTGTTAAAATGGATTTTCACTCGTTGAGGTGGTTCCGGTTTCGTAGTCCGTTATCTGCGTCAGGCTGTCATTGTGCCGAAAATATATCCGCCCCGTAGCACCTTCGCGGTTCTTGGCGATATGCAGCACCCCGACACCCTCCGAGGATATTGTCCCGTATCGGCTCGTCTCGATCGTCTGCGCTCCGTACATTGCCGGCCGGTCGATGAATGCCACTATATCGGCATCCTGCTCGATGGCTCCCGATTCGCGCAGATCGGACAGCAGCGGCGTTTTATCTGCTCGCTCCTCAACTTTTCGAGACAATTGCGACAGCAGGATAACGGGGGCGTCGATCTCCTTTGCCAGCAGTTTTGCGGCGCGGCTTGCTTCTGCCACCTCCCGCTCGCGGGTTGAGGTACGATTGCCTGTCGAAGTATCGAGCAGTTGCAGGTAGTCGATAACGACCATACCGCACCGTCCCCGACGCTGCATTGTACGGCATTGCGAGCGTATCGCCGTCATTGAAATGCCCGCCCGATCGTTGAGGTAAACAGGCAGCGCAGAGAGAGCCGATCTTGTCTGTTCGAGTTTATACCACCCGTCCGTATCGATATTGCCCACACGAAACGCTCCGGCACTCACATCCGAACCGCCGACCAGCATACGACCGGCCAACTGATCGTTGGGCATTTCCAGTGAAAAGATGCACACCGGAACCCCCGAAGCGGCCGCAGCGCGGGCAAAATACAGCATTACGGCAGATTTACCCATCGCCGGACGTCCGGCCAGTACGATAAGCTGTCCGCCTCTCCATCCGCCCGTAATGGCATCGAGCCGTTGCAAGCCCGTAGGAATACCCACACACGCGCCCGATTGTAGTGCTTTCTGCCGTTGTTCCAACCGGTCAAGGGTGGCACGCAATACGTCCGAAAGCGGCATAATGTCGCCGGCACGTACCGTATCGGATGCTATGGCGGTTATTTCCTCCGTCGCCCAATCCAATACGCCGTCGGGATTCGATATGGCCCGCGCCGAAAGTTCCTGCCCGAAAAGACACAGCCGGCGCCGTATCTCTACGTCTTTGAGCCGTCGTGCATGATCCAACACATTCACGCCCGATCCGACACACTGCGTGAGCTGCGCGAGATATGCAGTCTCTATTCCGGCGCCGGTCTGCTTGCATCGTTGCAGCAGGGTGTAAAGATCGATTTTCGCCTGTTCGTCATCCATCGCGGCGAGGACGTCGAAGATTTTGCCGTTATTTGTGTCAATAAATGCCGAATTTTCGACGATCGCACGCACGTCGGGCAAGTATGCCGGTTCGAGGATTAACGCGCCCAAAACGGCTCTTTCAAGCTCGGGAGATTTCGGAAGCTCCTCGACCGGCGCCACGCGGTTATAGGTCGTTATACTTTCGCGTCGTTTCATGGGTTATCGTTTTTGCGGTTGTGTTGCTAAATTCGGATTTGCGGCGCACCCAGTTTCGGGCGGCGGCCTGCCAGTTCTTCATCGGGGTTTTGCCTGACACCTTCCAGCCGTTCGCCTCGAAGTGGTCGAAAAATGCTTCGGCGTCATGGGCCGTTCCTCCGATAGTGGGAAAATACGATTGCAGAGTTTCGAGCGAGGGAGCAACAAACGCGGCGCGTTTGCTTGCGACTGTGCGCGGCTTGTCCGCGCTTTCTTTACTCTCGTTAGAGAGTTTCTTTATATTCTCATCTACATCTACATCTACATCTACGCTTGTTTTGTTTGTTTTGCTTGTTTTTGCTTGTTTGCGTGCATTCTGGTTACCTTTCGGCGCACCGCCGTTTTTACCTGCGTTACTCCGAATGTTCGATATATTACTACGCTTAGACTTTGTGCTGTCAATCACGTATTTAATAGCAGCAAAAACCCCATTCATTAGCCCCATAGGGTCAATTTCTGTAAAGTCTGGAACAGTGCCGAACACCCCATATTCGGCGACCGATTCATAGAGCCGTAGTCGTACCTCGTTGTTTTTTATAGCACACAATTGCTGGTAAAATGACGGACAAAAAACAAACGTATCCTCGCCTGCTTGTTCTACTTGTTTCGCTTGTTTCATATATCGCGCCCTTTCATCATTTGTTCGTGCTGGCGGTCAAGTTCCGGCCTTATTTCCGTATTGAAATATTCAAGGGTTGCCCCCGTTATTCCGGTCGGCTCCTTGCTCATGATGCCGTATTCTACAATCGCGTCATTAAACGCAAGCCTTTCTGCTTCATCGTGCAGAATTCCACAATACGCCACCCATTTAACAAACCAGCGGAATTTTTCATACACCGTTATGCCGTCGTCCGAAATGGTTACAAACTTGTTTATACGTTTTTTCATTGCGCACCTCCTTTCCGGATGAAATACCGCTTGAAACGCCCGCCGTATACGGATTCGCACCACTCGTCCGCGATAGGTACGCCTCGCTTCCGAAGGTCACGAATAGCACTGCGAGGATCGGATAAATGCAAGGCAATTGTAATGTCGGCCGCAGAACGCGGTACACCGTCTAACAGCAATCGATAAACTTTTCCCTGTCGATGGGGTAGATTCTCCGAAAAAGCATTATCTTTGTCACATCGATATTTCCATTGCGCCCCTGTTTGCTCTCTTTGAGCTGCGGGGGCTTGCTGTATCTGCTTCATACCTCCGCCGATTATTTACGATTTGCACTCTCGGAGATACGCAATGCAGCAGCGGCCCGCCTGTCGCCCGAACGGACGGTACGGGATTCGATCCACGACAGCAGCTCTTTTTTCGAGAACACCGTGCGGCGCCCGAACTTCTTGTACGGAATTGTGTGTTTGTAGACGAGATTGTAGAGCGTGGCGCGTGTGGTCGGAATACCTTGTGCTGTCAGGAATTTTGCGGCATCCTCAACGCGCATCCCGTCCGTCTCGACGGGTTCGTTCTTGCGCCGGAAATCGGCGAGTTTCGGAAGAATTGCGGATACTTCGTCGGCTACAATGGCGCGAAGTTCTGCGGGGGTGGTTACGATAATGGTATTATCCATAATCTTTACATTATTTTCGGTTTAACGATTCCCGCCGGCCGTGCGGGTTGTTCAACGTTGATAGTGCAAAGAAGCAGATAATAAAACAGAATCGTAAATACTACCCAGCAAAACGACAATGCCGGATAATTCAAGAAAAAATGCCCATCGTTTCGCCAATTATACTACCCAGCAAAACGACAATTTAAGACAAAGCACAAAAAACTGTTCAGCAAAAACGCACAATGCCCCCACAAAAAAATTACATTTGTTTTAATTTTTTTATGGTTTTTCGTATCATTATATTGATTCGGCCCCGACCCCGTGAATAACCAGTAGTTGCGATAAACCCCTTATTAATCCAATCTACCACGGTTTTTCTATTTCGTCCCGTTATCCGGGCAAAACATGCAGCACTTACGCAAATATCTCGCTCTCCATTTTCTAATATTTCATAAAGGCCCGAAATTTCTGTTTTATCGAATGCCTCCAACTTTGCTATCGTATCGGCAAACCTATGTCGTAGCGCTCGATTTGCTTTCTTAACACGAATGTCTATTATATTCCAATCATAATCACCGTCGTTGATACCATAGCATTCTATAAGGTCTTTTATGATAGCGATTTGAGTATCTTTCGAAAACCTAATTAGAAATTTATCAAATTTGTATCGTCCCATTCCTTAAAACTTTGTTAATAATTCCGCATTCTTTACCCGTTCCTCTCGCTCGAAACTGGCAAGGTAGTTTTCCGTTGTTTTCAGGTCATTGTGCCCCAGCGATTCCGAAATATAGGCAATGTTTGCGCCGGCGCGTTTCAA
>CANQND010000049.1 GCA_947625115.1 uncultured Clostridia bacterium
ATGGAGAGTTTATATCTATTGCTAAAATTTATACTTTCAATAAGTTTCTCCTATCTGAAAAATACGTCGTTGCGCGTGACGGCGGGGTGCAACGGCGCGACGGCTTTTGCCGCAAGGTGATAGCTTTTGGCTTGTGCCGTCAAACCCATATTCCAACAGCAGACGGACAACTGCACGTTGGGCAGAAAATCGGTGTAGTAACTGTTGACGAAGCCGCTTTCGGAGGAGGAATTTTTGGCAAAACCGTACCACTCCGCCGCTTGCCGCCACAGTTGAGCGTCAAAGTACACCTGCCCGAACAGACAACACGTTTCGCCGTCGGGCGGCAACAATCTCACCGCGCGCGACAGGTAGCGCAACGCCTCTTTGGGCAGGTTGTCGGCAAGGGCGAGTCGGGCAAGCAGTTTAAGACAATCGTAGCAGTACGGGGGCGAAGCGTGCGACGAACGGGCGACGTATTTCAACAAAGGCGCGGCTTCCCGCGAAAGGGAGTTGTCCAACAACGTCCGCGCAAAGTAGTACTTGTCGCGCAATCCGAGCCTTTTGCCGCGTGCAATCGCGTTGCGGTAAATGCGCAAGTTGCGCTCCGCGTGAGAACCGCTCGGACGGTGCAACACCTCGCAATCGAGATAGACAGCTTTGCCGAAAGGCGCGATGGCTTCGTGAATGAACCCCGCAAAGCGGCATTTGGAACATCTGCGCACAATGCGCTCCCGCCAAAACCAAAAAGGGAAATCGGCGTCCATTCGGTACCGCATATAGTAGAAATCTGCTTGCGCCAAAGAATTTTTCAACCCCATTAGCTTTTTTTGCGTTTTTTCGGGCAGAACGTCGTCTGCGTCCAACCACATAACAAAGTCGCCCGAGGCGTTTTGCAAAGCAAAGTTGCGCGCCGCGGCAAAGTCGTCGCGCCACTCGTAGCTAAGTACTTTTGCCGAGTGACGGCGCGCCTCGCGGCAGGTGCCGTCTGACGAACCCGTGTCCACAACCACCACTTCGTCCGCAAAACGCAGTTGCGGCAACAATCGCGCAAGATGTTCTTCTTCGTTGCGCGCTATCAACGTTACGGAAAGTTTCATACAAAATTGTATGAACAAAAAAGCGCGTTTGACACCGCGCGGAAACTCGGCATACATTGAAAGCGGAGATTTTTGTGAAACCGTTGACGCTCGATTTACCCTATCCCTCCCTCAAAGACCTGTCTACGGACGTGAGGAGCGGAAACATAATTTCTTTCGGCTACGCCACCTTGAAAGGAGAAGTAGCCGCCGTTTTGCAGTACATATACCATCGATTTTACTTTGACAGGATAGACAAAGAGGACGCGGACGCGCTGTTTTCCATAGCCTTGGCGGAAATGCACCACGTTGACATACTCGGCAAAACTATGCTAAGGCTGGGAGTGTCGCCGCGCTTTGTGCAGTGTCCCAACACCTACGCCTACTTCAATTCCTCGCAGGTAAGCAGGGCGACGTCGCCCGTCAAAATGCTGATGGACGACGTGCAGAGCGAAATGGACGCCATTGCCGACTATCAAAAAATGCTGTTCGCGCTTAAAAACGAAAATGTAGCCGCAATCGTTCAACGTATCGTGTTGGACGAACAGCTACACCTTGAAACTTTCAAAAAATTGTTGGAAAAGTACTCCGTCAATTGAGCAGACGCTTGTTGAGCCTCAAAAGCGCGGTTGCCTCGGCGGCTATTCCGTCGCCGTTGCCCAACGCGCCGAGATGTTCCGTTGTGGTTGCCGAAATGCTCACGCAGGAGGGAGTTATCCCGCATATTTCCGCAATCCGCCGCGCCATTCGGTCGGCATAGGGGGAAATTTTCGGAGCTTGGCAAATTACCGTTGCGGCAACGTTGACCGTTTCAAAACCGCTCTCGGCGGCAAGCTCCACGCACCGCGCCAGCAAAAGAGTGCTGTCTGCGCCCTTGTAGGCGGGGTCGCTGTCGGGAAATTGATGACCGATGTCCTTGTTGCCGCTTGCGGACAAGATCGCGTCGCAAACGGCGTGGCAAAGCACGTCCGCGTCGGAGTGACCCAAAAGTTTTTTATCAAAGGGTATTTTCACCCCGCCGAGAGTTACGCCGTCGCCCTCGGTAAAGGAATGTACGTCAAAACCGTTTCCCGCGCGAAACTCGGGCAGATCGCCGCGATAGGTTATCTTGACGTTTTCCGTCAAGCCGTCCACAAAGTGCAACGCATTGTTCGCCGCGGCAAAAACCGAACTGTCGTCGGTGTAGACGGGGTTCGCCGCCGCTTTTTCGTAGGCTTGTTTTAGCAAGCGCAAATCGAACGCCTGCGGCGTTTGCACGGTAAAGTAACTTTCTCTGTCCACAATTCGGCAAACGTCCTTGTCGCAGTACAAAGTGTCGGATACGGGCAGACGAGGCACCGCGCTACCGTAACGCTCCGCCTCCCGAAACAGCATTTGGGCAAATGCGCGGGTAACAAAGGGGCGCGCACCGTCGTGTACCGCCACGGTACCCTCATCGGGCAACGCTTTCAGCCCGTTCAAAACGGAAAAGAAGCGAGTTTCTCCCGCGGGGACGTACTCCGCGCCCTCAACGCGCCGTCCCACAACCACCGTCTTGTCGGCGACGGTCAGCAACGCGTTTACGCTGTGTTCGAGCAGAGGCTTGCCCAACAACGTTTCGTTCAATTTGTCTTTGCCGTAGCGCGAGGAAATCCCTCCGCACACGATTATCGCATATCTCATAGGTCGGTTATTATCTCGTACATAGAGTCGGCTTCCTCTTTTTTGACCGATTCTTTGAGCATTTTTACGCGAAAAGTAAGCGCGCCGCCCGCAAAATGCACGCAGACGAGATCGTTTACTTTAAGTTGGCAACTCGGCTTTGCCGTGCGGCCGTTTACGTCCACTTTGCCCGCGTCGCAAGCCTCTTGCGCGACGGTGCGGCGTTTGAGTATTCGGGATACTTTGAGAAATTTGTCCAATCTCATAACTAAATGTCCGTTAAAATGTAGATAAGAGCGGCAAGATTCAGACTTCCTTTCGGTTGGCAAACGCGCGCGACAAAGTAACTTCGTCGGCGTACTGCAATTCGCTGCCGATACTGATACCCTGAGCCAATCGCGTTACCTTTACTCCGTACTGCTTGACGAAACGCGCGATGTACGTTGCCGTAGCCTCGCCCTCGGCGGAGGTGTCGGTGGCGAGGATAACTTCCTTAACTTCGCCCGTCAGACGTCTGAACAGTTCCGCAAGCCTGATGTCGTCGCGCCCTACCCCTTTCAACGGGTTGAGAACGCCGCCCAACACGTGGTACACGCCCTTGTACTCGCCCAAACGCTCCACCGCAAGCACGTCTTTTGCCTCCTGCACCACGCATATCGTACTGCGATCGCGCGTGCGGCAAATTCGGCAGGGGTCGGTGTCGGTGTAGTTACCGCATACCGAACACACTTTCACCTTGCTCTTTGCTTCCGCAATGGCATCGGCAAAAGCCAGCGCGTCCTCTTTGCTCATAGACAGCACGGTAAGCGCGTAGCGTTGCGCCGTTTTGGAGCCTACGCCGGGCAAACGGGTAAACTGTCCGATAAGTCTTTCGATAGGTTCGATGTAGTTGGGCATATCACAACATTCCTTTCATTGCCGCAAACGGAGCCATAATTCTGTCCTCTTCCGCTTGCGCCTTTTGATAAGCGTCGTTTACCGCGGCAAGAATGAGGTCCTCCAACATTTCCACGTCGTCGGGATCGCACGCTTCGGGCTTTATCGTGACGGACAGCAATGTCTTTTTGCCGTTGCACACCGCTTGCACCATTCCGCCCGAGGCGGAACCCGTTACTTGAAGTTCTTCCAACTGTTGTTGCGCCTCTTGCAGTTTTTGTTGCATTTGTTGCGCCTGTTTTACCAAATTTTGCATATTGCCGAAGCCGCCGCCGTGACCGCCGCCCGCTCCGTTATAACCGTATTTGTTTCCCATAATCTTCTCCTTGACGTCAATCGTCGAACTTGACGTTCGTACCCAATTGACTTAGTTGTTTGTCTATGTCGCTTTGCGAGGGGACGTTTTCCTGTTCGATAACCACTTTCCCGTCGAAAAATTTTGCGATTTCCGTTTGCAGAATTTTTTTGTACTTGTTTTCAATCAGCCAAAAGGTGCTTTCGGTACATTTGAGCGTAAAGGAATGTTCGGCGTTGAAACTTACTTTTACGCTCTCCCACACGCCCACAAGCAATGGGTCCTGACGTCCGTCCAACGACAGCTTTACGCCGCGCCAAATGGACTTGGGGTCCGTTTTGTCCACCACGTACACCGAACGGTTTTCGGCGGTGAGATTGTGCGGAAGCTGTTCCAGACGGGTCACGCGCTTGTCCAAGCCGTCGTAGTCCACTTCGCCCGTGCCGCAAGCCACTCTCAACGCCGTCGCCTCGAATAACATTAGGGGCGAAAGGGAGTATTTGAGAGCCGTTTCGATGTTTACGAATTTGTCGATAGCGTACAGCAGTTTTTTTACCGTAACGCCGTCGGCAAGTTCTTTCAGCGCGGCAAATACGTCCTGCGGCAACATAAGCATTGCGTTGGCGTTGGGACAGACTTTTGCCGTTAGCAGATCGCGCAGGTACAGCGACAGATCTTTGTTGAGGCGCGAAACGTCTTTGCCCTCGGAAACGAGGCTGTTTATCTCCGTAAGAATATCCGCAGTTGCGTTGGTGAGAACGGCTTTCGCCAAAGCGACGATACTGTTTTTGGAAGAAACCCCCAACACGCCGAGTACGTCGCGGTACTCCAACTTGCCACTCGAAACGGAGTAGCACCTGTCGGCAATGGACACCGCGTCGCGCACGCTGCCCTCTCCCGCTTGCGCAATGGCGGCTACCGCCTCCTTGGAGTACGCCTTGCCCTCCGCGTCGTAGATATGCGCCACGTGTTCCGCCAACAGTTGAGTAGGCACCAGACGGAAGTCGAAACGCATACAGCGCGAAAGTATCGTTGCGGGTATCTTGTGGACCTCGGTGGTACACAAGATGAACAGCGCGTGTTGCGGCGGTTCTTCCAGCGTTTTGAGCAACGCATTGAACGCTCCCACCGACAACATATGAACTTCGTCGATGATATAAACCTTGTAACGTCCGTTTACGGGGGGATATTGCACCTTTTCGCGAATATCGCGGGCGTAGTCTACGCCGTTGTTGCTTGCCGCGTCCATCTCGATGATGTCCAGATTGGCGTTGCCCGTCGTGGCGCAAACGGAACACTTTCCGCAAGGATTGCCGTTGTTCTCCTTGGCGTGAGGGCAATTTACCGCCCGCGCAAATATCTTTGCTGTGCTTGTTTTGCCCGTGCCGCGCGTTCCGCAAAACAGATACGCGTGGGAAACTTTGTCCTGCAATATCTGGTTGCGCAACGTCTTGATGATGTGATCCTGCCCGATAACCTCGTCAAAGGTGGAGGGGCGGTACTTTCTGTACAGAGCTACGTATGCCATATGCCGTGTACTCCTTTGTTCAATTTAACATTTCCAAAATTTTTTTACGCGCGCGCTGTAACGCGCCGTCTACCGATTTGACGCTGCAATTTAGCCTGTTGGCAATATCTTCGTAACTGAAACCGTCCGCAAACATCGTCAGCACACTGCGCTCCAACTTGGTAAGTTTGTCGTTGACTATGCTCAACAGGCGTTGGTTGTACTCCTTTTTCAGCAGACTTTCCAACGGAGTGTTCAGCCCGTCGGGCAAATCGGACAGCGCGTCCACGTCAACGTAGTTGCTCAACGGTTTTTGCCGCAAGCCGCTATCCCGCTTGACGGCGTTCAAGATGTATCTCACCACGCACAGCTCGGCAAAAGCGGGAAAGGAACCCTTGCTTTCGTCGTACTTGTTGACGGCGCAGAAAAACCCCAACATTCCCTCTTGCAAGAGGTCGTCTTTGTCGCCGCCCACCAAGAAAAACTTGTTGGCGGCGGCTCGTATCAGTCCCTTGTAGTTTGCCACAAGTTTTTCCAACGCCGACTGATCGCCTGCGCGCGCTTTTATCAAAAGTTCGTCCAAAGCTAACCTCTTTGTCTTAACGCTTCGTAAAGGGCTATCCCGCACGCAACGGACGCGTTGAGAGAATTTACCTTGCCTTTGAGTTTGAGCGACGCAACGCCGTCGCAACACTTCTTTGTGTAGGGAGAAACGCCGTTCCCCTCGCCGCCCACCACCAGAGCCACCGCTCCCGTGAGGTTCGTTTCCGTTATTTCCGTTCCGTCCATATCCAACGCGTACACCCACACGCCGTTTTTTTGCAATTCGCGTATGGCGTTGTTGATATTTGTAACCCGCGCAATTTTAACGTGCGCCGCCGCTCCCGCGGAAACGCGCAAAACCGCGTCGGTGACGGCAACTTGACGATTTTTGCCTATCACAATGCCGTCCACGCCCGCGCACTCGCAAACGCGTATTATACTGCCGAAATTGTGCGGATCGTTCAGCCCGTCCAATATCACCACAAACGGTTGATCGCTCGACTGCAATATATCCGACAGTTCGCAGTAAATAAAATCGGATACGTCGGCTATGTACCCTTGGTGTTTGCCCGTCGCGCTCATCTTGTCCAAAACGGAGCGATCCACGTAGGTGATCTTTACCCCTTTTTGCAAAGCCAACGCCACAACGCCGCCCCTGTCGCCCTTTTCGCAGGTGAGGGAATTGACGGTGACGTTATCCGATCTGAGCGATTCGAGAACGCTGTTTTTTCCTTCTATCTTCATATTTCAGTCAACAATTGCAAAAGTCTTTCCGTCTGTCCCGTCAGGTACAGATAGCCCAACACCGCTTCCAACCCCGTTGCCTTGCGGTAGTCGGCGGCGGATTGATTTTTCGCCCTGTGGTGCGGACTGCCGTTGCGCCCGCGGTGGTAGACGGAAAGTTCCGTTTCCGTAAAGAGGGGCAGAAGCTCTTGCGCAAGAGCGGCTTGCGACGAGGCTTTGACGCGCTCCGACGAGCGTTCGTGCAGAACTTCCGCCTTGACGTTGCTCTCCGTAACCAACTTGTTGCGAACAAACAAACTGTGTACCGCGTCGCCAACGTAGGCAAGCGCAAGCGCGTTGAGAGAAAGCGCGTCGCTCTCCGACATATCGGGGAAAAACGCCATTTACTCTTCCTCCGTGAACAGCTTTTTGCCGTAAACTACCGCGCCCGTAAGGTAATCGATATCCTCGTAGCCCATTTTTTCGCAAAAGGCTTTGGCGGCGGCGTCTTTCTGCCCGACAATGAAGTACAGCCCCTCCACAAACATCTCTTTGAGTTGCGCTTCCAACGCCTGCAACAACTGAGTACCCAACCCGTTGCGGCGATAGTCCGAAAGCACGTTTACGTAAAAATGCGCCGTGTAACCGTACCGCCCGTACCGTTCGCACACCTTTGTTTCCGCAATAAAACGGAAGTATTCGCCGCTGTTTATCTTGCGCACAAGGGGCAGATACATTTCCTGCATACAGTCGCGATATTGGTCGAGGTCCACCACGCACAGCAGATAACCGACGGGAATATCGTTGTCGTCTACCGCCACGTAGCAGTAGTCGGACTGAAAATCAAGGTAGTAGTCGCAGTACATCGCGCACTGCACCGCGCGGTTGGTCGGAGTGTCCTCTTCGGCGTACTTGCTCGTTGCCATACAGATGTCCTGCACGTAGCGAAAATCTCTTTTTTCGTAGGGTCTGATTTTCATAATTATCCTCCTGCGGACATAATTATCCATTTTGAATATATGGTAACACTTCCGCAAAAATATGTCAAGTATAGGGTTAGATATATAATAAAATTATATTCATAGCGCAACTTGCGGAAATTGCACAAGGTGAATTGTCAAACTAAGTGCAACACTTTGAAAGAAATTCATTAAATAAATCTATCGGTTTTCGGTAGTTTAA
>CANQND010000050.1 GCA_947625115.1 uncultured Clostridia bacterium
ATATATTCTCCGACAATGTTTTTGCAACTAAAAGCGTGCGCATATATGTCTACATTGTACATTATATCAAATCAATGCGTTTTTTTCAACTGTTTGAGTGTATTAGCCTTGCCGCGCCCCACAACAAGCCTCTTTTCGCAACGAAATTTATTCCAAAACGTTCGTTCCTGTCGACGAAAGAAAAAAAATAGTCAAAAACTTTTGACAAAGCGACAATGATTTTGTATACTGAAAGAGCAAAAAGATGTTGTCCTTGCACTAACCATCTTGTTTGCGATCCGTTTTGTCGGATAGCTCGTTTCGGGCAATAAAAAACAAGGAGTTTTTTTATGCAAAAAATACGCAATTTCTTTGCCGAATACCGCGTTTTACTTCACTCGGTTCCCTCCGTGACGGTTTGTCTTTTTGTTCTGTCGGTGTTCTCGATGAATCTACTAGCCAACAAAAGTATCGATCTCGGCGTTGATTGGCTCGCGCTCGACTGCGGATTGATTGTGTCTTGGGTGGCTTTTTTGTGTATGGACGTACTTACCAAACACTACGGTCCAAAGGCGGCAACGATGATTTCGCTGTTCGCCATTGCGGTAAATTTGTTGTGCTGTCTGGTTATGTTTGCGGCAAGCAAAATAGGCGGAACTTGGGGCGCGTTTTTCGATTTCGGCGAAGAGCAGGCGATCAATGACGCGTTGGACGGCACATTCGGCGGAACTTGGTACGTCGTTACGGGCAGTACCGTCGCTTTTGTAGCGTCGGCTGTAATCAACAATTTCGCCAATTGGGGTGTGGGAAAATTGTTCCGCAAAAAGCCCGACTGTTTCGGCGCATATATTTGCAGAACCTATTTGTCCACAGCGATAGCGCAATTTGCGGACAACCTGATATTCGCGCTGATTGTGAGTCACTTCTTCTTCGGGTGGACGATTGTTCAATGTCTGACCTGCGCGGCGACGGGAATGTTGGCGGAACTGCTGTGCGAGGCGTTGTTCAGCCCTGTCGGTTTTGCCGTGTGCAGGCGTTGGCAAAAAGAGAACGTGGGTAAATCTTACTTTGACTTTGTAGCGGAGGCAGACAAATGCGCATAGCAATTACCGGTAGCAGTAAAGGGATAGGCGAAGCCATCGCCCGAAAATTTCTCGAAAACGGACATATCGTAACGGGCATAGACGTACTGCCCGCCGCGATTTCGCACCCGAATTACACGCACATTGTCGCCGATGTTTTGGGAGAACTGCCCGAAATCGACGGAGTGGATATACTTGTGAACAACGCGGGCGTGCAGAACAGCGGCAGGGATATAGAAGTAAATCTACAAGGTACAATACGCGTAACGGAAAAATACGGTGTGCGCCGCGGCATAAAAAGCATTGTATTTGTGGCTTCGGCAAGCGCGAGTACGGGTTCGGAATTTCCCGAATACGCGGCATCTAAGGGCGGAATTATCAGCTATATGAAGAACGTTGCCCTGCGCGTAGCGCAATGGGGCGCGACGTGCAACAGCATTTCTCCCGGCGGAGTTACCACCGCGCTCAACGACCGCGTGATGAAAGACCCCGCTCTTTGGCAACAGATAATGGAAGAAACCCCGCTAAAAAAATGGGCTTCCGCGCAGGAAATCGCCGAATGGGTCTACTTTGTGTCGGCAGTCAACAAATCGATGACGGCGCAAGACATAATCGTAGACAACGGCGAAAGCGCGAAAGCCAAGTTTGTTTGGTAAGCTACGACAAAAGGGCGTTACTTTTCCAAAATGACGGGCAACGTTCCCGCAGAAACGCTTCCGTTACGCACGTACACGGTTTTGCCGTCGATCTTGTTGACGTACCTGCCGTCGGGCAAAGGTACCTCCACCGAACGCGGCTCGCCCAAAACGAATATGCCAACGGACTTGCGGTTGTTCCAAGAGTAACTGCAAACCACCGCGTCGTCGCCCTGCATAACGGCGTCAAACGCTCCCTCTCGGTAGATGGGGCGTTTTTTTATGGAGGCAAGTCGGGAAATAAGCGGAGAAATATCTTTGGACGTATCAAAAGCCCATTGCACCGCGTCGTTCTCGAACAAACTCGGTTGACGCTCAGCGGAAGTTTCGTCGCCCGCATAGACGAACGCAACGCCTTTAAGATAAAAATTCAACGCCCACAACGTTTTGAGGCTGTCGCCTTGCCAAAATTCCGCAACGCGCTTGCGATCGTGATTGTCGAGGTATCTTGCCTTAACATAGTCGGCGGGGTATCTGCCCTCCTGCCCGAGAATTTCCTCTATCCAGCGAGCAAGAGTGCCGCCCTTGCGTTCGATAAACGAGCCTTGCGCGCGGCCGATGTCGTAGCAGTAAAGCGCGTCGAAATACTTGTAACACTCGCCGTCGCTCATAACCTCGTAACCCAAAGAGCGTAAATATCTGATAAAACCGAGATCGACGCTTTCGCCCAACATAAATAAATTGCCGTTAAGACGGCGCAAACGCGGAACGGCATACTTCCACAGCCGTTCGGACACAAGACTGCACACGTCCATACGGTAGCCGTCCACGCCCAACTTGACCCAATAACAGAGAATGTCCGTTATTTCCTCCACCAAGCCCTTGTCGGAGTAGTCCAGATCGCAAACGTCGCTCCAATCGCCCACGCGGTTGCCGACGTTTCCGTCGGCGTCTTTCCAAAACCACTCGGGGTGGCGTTGAAGCAAAACGGAATCGCGCGAGGTGTGGTTAAGCACCATATCGATGATAACTTTCAAGCCGCGAGCGTGAGCTTCGCTCAGCAGACGGGTAAAGTCCTCCAACGTGCCGTTGGCGGGGTCTATCGCGCGGTAGTCGCTGATACTGTACGGACTGCCGACGCTGCCTTTACGTCCCTTTTCGCCTATCGGATAAAAGGGCATAAGATACAGAATATCCGCACCCAAAGCCTTTATTCTGTCCAACTGTGCGGTAACGCCGTTAAAATCGTGCGAGTCGGAAAACTGTCTGACAAACACTTGGTATATCGTTTGATTGTTTAATTTCTTTTTGTTCGACATTGTTTTCTCCTTGATTTTTTTTTGATAACATTATACAACAACACGCCGTCCGTGACAATAAAGAGAGAAAAATTTTACCCGTTTTTTTGTTTTTTGACAAATAAAGTCGAAAAACAGTTTGACAGAACGTTTGCAATAATTTATACTGAAACAGTAAATATTGCAGATACAAAGTTATAAAATATTTTCAGCATAACAGGGCAAACTGTAACGGGGGATAAATATGAAAGACTACTTGCTGTTTATGGACGTATCGGGCGATGTGGATCGCAGCTATGTGGAAAGCGGCAAAATAAAATTGATTCCGATGGAATTTGTTATCAACGGAGAAGTTTTTGTGTACACGGACGACAGCGACGGTATGGACCCCGTTAAGTTTTACGACTTTGTAAAACAAAAAGCCCCTATGAGTACAACTCAACTTTCGCCGTCGAAATGGGAAGAATATTTCGAACCCTACCTGAAAGAGGGTTACAGCGTTCTTTGCCTTTGCCTTAGCAGTGGGCTTTCCAACAGCTACAACTCCGCCGTTACCGCCGCGAAAGAATTGAACGAAAAATATCCCGAAGCGCGGTTTGTCCCCGTGGATTCCATAAGGGCTACGGGCATAACGGGCTTGATTGCCGAAAGAATGATAGAAAATAAGGACAAGGGTTTGTCTTTGGACGAAAACTTTGCGGACATCGAACAATTCAAACACAAAACGTATGCTTGCGCCTACGTGGACGATCTTGAAAGCCTTAAACGCGGCGGACGTATCAGCAAAACGGTTGCGTTCTTCGGCGGGTTGTTGGACATAAAGCCCTTGATACAGTTCAATCCCGACGGTACACTTTCCGTTTGGGGAAAACAACGCGGTTACAAAAAGTCCATTGCCAATATGATAGAATACTATCTCGGCAAAACGGACGCGGAAAACCTGCACACCGTGTACATCACTCACGCAAACGACATAAACTACGCCAACGAGCTGGCGGAAAAGGTGCGCTCGGTCAACCCCAACGTGAACATAAAAATACGGCTTCTTTCTCCCATTATCGGAGTACATCTCGGAACAAGCGCGATGGTACTTGGATTTGTGGGAAAATAACGTTATCAAAAGCAATTCGACAACGGCAATGCAAACGCAGAGCCGTTTTTTTGTGACCGATAGCAAAAACAAAGCATACAATAAGCAGAACAAACATAAAGGAGCGAACATTGGCAACCTACTACATCGGCGGCAATGACGAACACGGACAAAACCCCTTTACCGCAGGTAAACGCACGCCCGTCATGCCCTATCTGAACGTGCCTTTTTACGAAAATCAATTTAACAGACCCGCAAAAATAAAATTTTTGGAAGCGTGTTTGAGAAACAACTTTGCCGTTTTCGACGTAAAGCCCGAATTGACGGACACGTCCGTTTCCACACGGGTACGCCGAATAAACGCGCAAAACCTCACTCTTTTGGTGACGTTCGGCTACAATGCGTTCGGCAGCGGCAACAGTTTCAACTCCGCGCGCGGAATATCCGTTTTTTTCTCACGACAAAATCCTCAACCGTCGCGCAGTCAAGCTCTTGCGGAAGAAATTTTTGAACAATTGCAGAAAAACACAAATCAGCCGAGCAGAGGAGTGTCCGCTTTGACGGACGTGGGAGTGTTGCAAAGCGTAAACTGTCCGTCCGCGTTGGCGGAACCCGGGTATATGACCTACTTTGACGAGGCGAAATTGATGTTGGATCCTGACTTCCAGACGGAAGTGGGAGAGGCGAGTTGCAACGGCGTGTGCCAATATCTCGGAGAAAGGTACCTCTCGCGGGAAAACCTCAACAACTACCCCACGCTACGCGGCGGAAGCAACGGAAACTTTGTTTACTTGTTGCAGTACATACTGACGCAAAACGGCTACAACCTGTCCGTTGACGGCATATTCGGGACAAACACGCAACGCGCCGTGACGGAATTTCAAAGCAACAACGGGCTGAACGCGGACGGCATTGTGGGACAAAACACTTGGCGCGCTTTGCTTGTGTTGCCGCCGCGCCCGACGTTGAGAGCGGGCGACAGAAACGTGTACGTGCGTTATCTGCAACAAAAACTTACAAGCAAACTGTACCCGCTGGGAAACATAGACGGGATTTTCGGAAACGCCACGCGCGAGGCGGTAGTCGCTTTTCAGAGAGAAAACGGGCTGAACGCAGACGGCATTGTGGGACCGCTCACTTGGGAACAGGTTTCGACCGTGGGCGGCGGCAGACCCCTGCCCTGAGCCGAAAAACCCGCGCAATTTCCGCGACGACAAAAAAAACGGCGCAAAATTTTTCAAAAAACGGTCCTCTCGGCAGTTTGCCCGACTTTTTGTAATCTCAACCGAATCGATTGTCGGTTCGGTTGAGATTTTACTTTGTTCAAATTCGCTTGTTATTTATCGCTTTTCACTTTGATTTTCCCTTTCTTCGCCTTGTTGTAGTACATTTTTCAAAAAATGTCGGCGAATGAATGTTTTACCCTCGCGAAAACAATTGCCGCTCATTGTGATATAATATTCTTTTGAATTGAAAAGCCGTATATTGCCCGAATTAACCATCGCTTTAACAAACAAGTTGAAACGTTCAACAAAATTTCCAACCTTTTGAGCGGAGCGGTGTCTGTATATACGGAAACTTCGAAGAGGTGCCAACGTGAACGATTTTGACGCGAACAAAATTATAAGCAAATATATCAAACCGATTTTCGGATTTGCTCTGAAAAGATGCAGAAACGTACAGGACGCGGAAGATTTGTCGCAGAACATTGCAATAAAAGTTTATCGCGCGCTGTTGATCAAAGACGACATACGAAACGTTGACAAATTCGTATGGACGGTTGCGCACAATGCGTTAAGCAACTACTACCGCGATAATGCCGAAAATACAATCGGAATACCGCTCGAAGCAGTTGCCGAAAGTCTTGCGGATCCGAATTTTCGTCTGTACTGCGATGATAACGACACCATAGCGCGCCTACAAAAGGAAATCGCATATTTGTCCGAAATGCAACGTAAGATCGTTGTCGCTTATTATTTTGAAAACCGCAAGCAAGCAGATATAGCAAAGCAACTCGGTATCCCTGTCGGCACAATAAAATGGCACCTGTTTGAAGCAAAAAAAGAATTAAAGAGAGGTTTTGAGAAAATGAGAGAAACAAGCGAGTTGAAATTTAACCCGATACAATTCCGTTCCATATGGACAGACGGCACAGTGACAAAAAAATCGCCGAAAGATCTGTTGCAATCGTTGTTGGCTCAAAATATCTGCTACTGTGTACGCAACAAAGCAAAGACGGCAAACGAAATCGCGAGCGACTTGGGCGTTTCCCCCGTCTTTGTGGAAAACGAAGCGGAAATATTGGAAGAATACGGATTGTTATCGGCACAAGGAAACAAATACATTGTAAATTTTCTTATAAGCGAACCGACAGAGCAGTTGCTCGCCCTGCAAGACGAAATATATGGCCGCGCGGCGGAACTGTTTGCAAACAAATTGTACGACGAACTCGTTTCCTGCGGACTGCTTTTTGACAATAGTATCGTCTGTGAACAGTCGGACGGAGCTTTCGATTGCAAAAAATCTCCCGAAAAAGACATAAATTTTGTTTTGTGGTCGCTTATTCCTTATATCGCCGCGCGTTCGGGAGAAAAATCGCTTAACAACGGCATTTCTTTCGACGAGGTGGCAACTTTTCGTCCTGACGGTGCTTACAATATCGTTAATGCGGAAGTTGTTCCTAACGGCATACCGCTATCGAAAAACTACGCCGATATGACAAAATGGTGCGGTCCTATGTGGTACGGCGACGGAAAGCATATTCTGTGGCAGGTGAATAGCAAATGGTCCGATCGGGAAACGAACGTCGTTTCATACGCACATATCGCAAGGCGGGTGCTGTCGCTTTTTGAAGAAAAAGGAGGCAACCTGTCCAAAGACGACTGCGCTTGGCTATGTCAAAACGGCTACCTAAAAACATACAGTCAAGATGGCGATTTCAAAAAGTTTTGGCAAATCGTAATTTTGTCAAGCAACGAAATTCGCGACCGTCTATTAGCGATCGGAGATAAAATAAGAAACGACTATCGCGAGGAATTGCAAGCATTGAAAGAACCGTACGAAAAAGCCGTAATGTCCTCTGTACCGCCTCATTTGAAAAAGGTACAAGCCTATGAATTGCAGTTTATCTTTCAATCCGACGGTTTATTTCTACTGCATTGTATAAAAACACTGCTGAACAACGGCAAACTCAAACCGCCGACGACAAGTCAACGCAAAGCGTTATCCACATTGATCGTAAACGAATAAAAATGCAACTGTTTCGCAAATTTAACGGGCGCGCATTTGTACAAAATGCGCGCCCGCGATATTTAATTTATGTTTTGCTTTGTTTGCGGTTTGTTCATATTCTGTCCAAAAGTGCTTTTACTGCCATTAGTTGGAAAATCACCGAAAGCACCAAAGACAACAAACCTGCCTTTCATTGTTTAGTTACCTGTATTTAGTCGTAATAATTACATTTGAGAGGGAGCCTCTATGCCCAACAACGCCAAACCGCGTTTGAGTACGGCGGCGGTGGCT
>CANQND010000051.1 GCA_947625115.1 uncultured Clostridia bacterium
CTCGGACAGAGCGTGACGGTGAGGCTCAACCGCGGGCGCAACAAAATAAAACACTACAACGGCGTTGTCAGCGAGGCACATTCCAATGTGTTTGTAATTGAACTTGCGGACGACATTTTCGATCGCATAAGTTGCAGTTACGTAGACCTTGTGTGCGGCGAACTGCAAATAAAACCGCGCATTTGATAGTTCGCTTTGGGCGGTTGCGCTTCGCCGTAAAGGCGCGTAAACGTCTTTTCGACTTCGTACGCCCTTTTTCTTTCTTTAATGCGGCAACTACGGTTTCGCCGCAATTTTTTTGTGGTCTAAGTTTTGCGCAAACCCCGTATATTACAATGAAATAAAATAATTTCGCGGGGGTAACCAAGCAATGCAATTTTCTGATCTGTCCTGTCTTAGCCGACGTTTTGTCGGAAAAATTCAAACCGCCGAAAACGTGCGCATTTCCGTAAAGACGGATATTGTGCAAGTACTGTCCGTGGGAGTGGACAACTACGTCAATTCCTACGAGTCGTCGCGCGGCGAAGCGTCTTTCTACGGCAAAACCAACGTAAAATTTTTGTATTCCGACGGCACAACCGTCAACGGACAAAGTTTCAACGCCGATTTTACCGCAAGCATTTCCGATGATATGTTGGAACCCGACAGTAAACTTACTTTCGACGTGGTGGCTTCGGAAGTAAAAACGGAAACCAACGCCAACACCGCCACGGTAACCGTCTTGTTGGAAATTTCCGTCTACGCCTACGTTACGGAAAGCGTTCCTTTCCTGTGCGCCTCCGAGGACGCGTTTTGCAAAGTGGAAAGCGTGGAGTACCTGCAATCGGCACATCTGATGGATTTGCCCCTTGTTTTGGACGAGGAACTCAACGCCACCCGTACGATAAGTTCCGTTTTGCTTGCCGAGAGCAGCGTGACCGCTACGGACTACACCCTTTCGGAGGGCGTACTCAATCTCAGCGGCGAGGCTTGCGTGCGTCTAACTTACGTGAGCGAGGGGAATATCGTTACCGACGTGTTGCCTTTCAAGTTTACAAGGGAGTTGGACGCGTCGCAGATAGATTCGGACAGTCAGCTTCGTCTTGACGTCGTTGTCAAAAACACCAAAGTGCGCCTCAACATAACGGAGCAGGAAGTAAATTCTCTGTTCTCCGTAGAGATTGCCGTCAACGTGCGCGCGGAAGCGGTGAAGATAGGTCAATGCGAATACGTAGACGACGCCTACACGGCTAACAGCGATTTCCTCTTCGAGCGCAAGAGCGTAACCACAACTCTGCCCTGCGGCAGTACCGTTGCCGACAAGCGCGTAACGGCAAGCCTCCCGATAACTTCGGGTAAAACTCCGCTCACCGCCGTCAATCTTTCCGCCGTCGTCACCAGATGCGCCTCGCAGGAACGCCGCGCGGAAGTGCAAGGCGTGGTGTACGCCACGGTGCTGTACTCCACCGATACGGGTACGGAAAGCGAAAACGTGGAGTTGCCTTTCTCCGAAACGATCCCCGTCGATTACCTTATGCCGCAATGCGCAAGTTTTGCAAAGGTCGCAGTCACAAACTTTACCGTTAAAGAGGCGGGAACGTTGCAGGCGGAGGCGGATCTTCGCTTTGTTCTGGAAAGCGAACGGGACGTCGTTTGCAACGTGATAGCGGCGGCGGAGGAACAACCGTTCGACAAATCGTCGTTGCCCGCGATAGAGGTGTGCCTCGCGCACAAGGGCGAAACGCTGTGGCAGTTGTGCAAAAATTTGCATATGTCGGAAGAAAACCTGCTTGCCGCCAATCCCGAAATAACCAATCCCTTGGAAAGCGACGCCAAGATAGTGGTGTTTAACAGAATTTAATTTTACCTAAAACCGCTTCGCCGCCGAGTAACCTGTTGCGCATAGCCCGAGTTTGTGCTACAATGGTAAAAATGAAAGTGAAGGTGTACGCAAAACTGAATCTTACTTTGGCGGTAGGAGCGCGGCAAGGACGTTTTCACCCGATAGACAGCGTTGTCACGTCGGTGGACGTTTTCGACGAAGTGGAAGTGCAACGTCGCGCGGACTCCCGCGTAAGCGTCTGTTGCGACGGTATCGCTCCCGAGCAGAACTCCGCCTACCGCGCGGCAAAGGCGTTTCAGCGCGAATTTTCCACAGACGGGGTGTCGATTTTTGTAAAAAAAGGTATTCCGTTGGGCGCGGGTATGGGCGGCTCGTCCGCAGACGCGGCGGCTGTGGTGTACTGTATGTGCAAGTTGTTCGGTTTTGACGTGCGCTCGGAAAAGGTACACGAACTCTGCGCCGAGTTGGGCAGCGACGTGAACTTTATGTTGAGGGGCGGCTACGCCCGTATGCGCGGCAAGGGGGATGACCTCGATTTCGGCAATCTTTTGCAACAGTTGTACTTTGCCGTGACCGTGTTCGACGCGCAGTTGCTTGCCGCCGACGTGTACGCCAAATTCGACGAAGAGGACGGCGAATCGAAATTGCCCGTCTATCCCGACGGAATTTTGGGACCGTTTGAGATGTTCGCGGGCGACGTGTCCCGTTTGTCCGCCGAGCAAGCGGAAAAGACTTCTTCCCTTTTGCGGCTTATGTTTGAAATGGAGATGTTCGGCGCGCAGTGCTACAACGATTTGGAGTGGGCGGCTACGCAACTCGACGACTACGCCGCCGCTTACTGCAAGTTTGTTTCCGACAAGGGTTACAAATGCACGATGACGGGTAGCGGAAGCTCGTATTTTATTCCGTTTACGCGTTTGTCCAACGCCAAGCGCGCCGTAAAAACGCTCGCAAATGCGGGTTTTAACTCCTTTGTTTGCCGTTCCGTACTTTCGGGGATAGAAGAAATTTAGCGAACAAAGGTTTTTCGATAGGTTTTCGACAATAAATTTTCAACGCCGTGCAAATTTGCGCGGTTTTTTGTTTTGTTTGCACACAAATGCGTCAACACACAAGCATAACCGTTTAGGGAGGTTTTTATGAAAAAAATTATCTTCGCTTTGATCGCTCTTGCGGCTCTTGTCGTTGCGTTAGTTGTGCCGAGCGGACAGACCAATGCGGACTTTTTGAGAATACATATCCGAGCGGACAGCAACTCCGCCGCCGACCAAAATGTAAAATACGCCGTCAAAACCGCCGTAGTGGACTATTTAACGCCCTATCTTGCCGATATTCACAGCAAAGAGGACGCAATGAAAGCGGTAAAGGCGCGCCTTTCGGGTATCGAAGAGGTGGCGGACGAAGTGCTTGCGGCAAACGGTTTCGCCTACAAATCCACGGCAAAACTCACGGCGGAACAGTTTCCCGACAGGACCTACGGCGACGTGACGTTGGCAGAGGGCGTCTACGACGCGTTGATAATAGAATTGGGCAGCGGCAAAGGCGACAATTGGTGGTGCGTGGTGTACCCGCCGTTGTGCTTTGTGGGCGGCGAAAACAACGGCTCCGACAAGATAATTTACAAGTCCAAGCTGGCGGAAATAATTCGCCAATGGCGCGCCGCTCATTCAAATTGAATTTGTTTGTACCGTTGACTGTCGGCGAAATCGGGGATATAATATTCGTTGCGGACTAACAGTTTCGGAGGCGAATATGACGGAAAATCTGAACAAATTTGCCGAGATGATCCACAACAGCGGCAAAATCGTGTTTTTCGGCGGTGCGGGCGTTTCCACGGAGAGCGGCATACCCGATTTCCGCTCGGCAAACGGAGTGTTTTCGGCGGAGGGCGAGCTTTCTCCCGAAGAAATTGTGTCGCACGATTTCTTTTTGAGGCACACCGACGAGTTCTACAAGTTCTATCGCGAAAAAATGCTTTTTCCCAACGCCCTGCCCAACGCGGCGCACAACTATCTTGCCAAGTTGGAACGCGCGGGCAAATTGTCGGCGGTGGTAACGCAAAACATAGACGGCTTGCACTTTGCGGCGGGCAGTAAAAAGGTATTTGAACTGCACGGAAGCGTACATCGCAATCACTGTATGCGTTGCGGAAAGTTTTTCGATTTGGACTACATTGTGCATTGCAAGGGAACGCCGCGTTGCGATTGCGGCGGCATTGTCAAGCCCGACGTGGTGCTGTACGGCGAAAATCTGGACAACGACGTTGTGAACGGCGCGGTCAAAGCCATTGCTCGGGCGGATATGCTCATCATAGGCGGAACGTCGCTTGTGGTGTACCCCGCGGCGAGTTTCATCGACTTTTTCGGCGGCGAACATCTCGTTGTCATCAACAAATCTCCCACCTTTGCCGATGGCAGGGCGGAATTGCTCTTTTGCGACAACATTGGGCAAGTGTTTGCCGCCTTGGACAAAATGGACTTGGTTTGACTTGCGCCTTACGCGATTTCAAGTTCGCGCTTCGGTTTGTAAAATAAGTCAATGTTCTTTATTTTTGCGCGGGAGTGTGGTATAATACAGCGAGAAAGCGTCGGTTTACCGAATGCGGAGGGAAAATGAGTAAAAAAAATTCGTATGTTCGCATTTTGTTGATAGTTGTGGCGGCGGCTGTGTGCGACGCGGTGCTGTTGGTGATATTCAACAGTACTTTCAGCGGCGCGACGGGGAAACCATTGCCTTGGTGGGCGTACATCGTGGCAACGGTCATTTTCGCGTTGATAGCGTATTTGGTGTATCTGCTCGTTCAGATACGTTTACAGCGTTTCGACCGTCTGCTTGCGCGCGAAAACTTTCATATCGACAAGCGTTACGAGGCTAACGGACAAAAATTTTGTATCGATTTTACGGGTAAACGCATTGCCGACACCTATCTGTCCACCAAGACCTTTGTGCCTTTTGAGGAAATAGTCGGGTGCCGCGTGGAAAGTTTCCGTTACGGTTCTCGCTACGTCTTGCCGACGGAGAGCCGTTATCTCGGCTTGGTCATCGCCGTAAATCGCGACGAACCCACCCCCGATCGCCCCTATTTGTACATATCGATGTTCGAGGTGAAAGTTGCGGCGGAGGACGTACCCGAAACTCCCGACGTCACGGAGGAAATGGTGGCAAAGTACCCCGAATTGCAACCTCTTTACGATATGAAAAAGGACGTAGAACTCATTTTGGAAGCCAACGGGCGGCAAAAAAAAGAACAAACGGCAAAGGACTGAAAGAAATTTGTCGCATATTGTGCGCAAAACTTGCGGCGAGGAATTTTCCTCGCCTTTTTTGTTCGCCGAAAACATTCCTCCTCAACGTCGGGCGAAAGAATATTACCCGCTCAAACAAACATACTAACAAAAAAACAGGAGGAAAACAGTGTGACAAAAACAAAAACGGTAAAGACCGTCGCGCTTGCGTTGGCTTTGTTGACGTTGGCTGTCGCAATCGTTCTGACGGTTACGTCGCAGGCGAACGCCGCTTCCGTCAAAGTGGGAAGTCGCGGCGACACGGTTAAAACCATACAGACAAAATTGAAACGCTGGGGCTACTACACGGGTAGCATAGACGGCATTTTCGGCGCAAAAACCAAGTCCGCCGTGCAGTACTTTCAGCGCAAAAACGGCTTGACAGCCGACGGTATCGTGGGTAGCGCGACAGCCAAAGCAATGGGCATTTCCCTTTCGGGGACGGCTTCGAGCGGTGGCACGGTAACTTCGGGCAAACTGTCCAACAGCGATTTGTACCTGTTGAGTTGTTGCGTTTACGGCGAGGCCCGCGGCGAAAGCTACACGGGCAAAGTGGCGGTTGCGGCGGTGATACTCAACCGAGTAAAGAGCAGTAAGTTCCCCAACAGCGTAAGCGGAGTAATTTACCAACAGGGCGCGTTTACGTGTGTTTCCGACGGGCAAATCAATCTCGGCACCAACGACGAGTGTACTCGCGCGGCGCAGGACGCATTGAACGGTTGGGACCCGACGGGCGGAGCCATCTACTACTTCAACCCCGCAACGGCAACCAGCAAATGGATATGGTCCCGTCCGCAACTTGTAACTATCGGTAAACATATTTTCTGTTTGTGAGGTGGCAAAGTGATCGGACAAAACAAAACGGTAAAAACTTTTTGGATCATATTTTTCGGCGTAGTCGCGTTAGCGGCGATAGCGGTCGCGGCGGCTTTGGGCATTACATTGTCGCAAAAGAACGCAAATATGAGATTGTCGCAGATAACGGACGAAAACGTCTACAAAATAGCGCAGGAAAACAACTACAAGCGCGCTTTGTACGCCGCTTGCGACAGTATGAAGAACATCGACGCCGACTTGGGCAAGATAGCCGTTTCGCAGGATTCGGCTCACCAGACTAAGATGCTTACGCAAGTGGTGATACACGCCAACGCCGTCAATCAAAATCTCAGCGATTTGCCCTTGGCGGACAGCGACAATCTGGCGGCGTGTCAACGGTTTGTCAATCAAACGCAGGACTACGCCACCTATCTGATAGGCAACTTGGGCAGCGGCAAGCAACTCTCCGCAAAGGAACGCGCCGCCCTCAGGGGTTTGGACGATGTGGCAACGCGCCTGTACGACTTTTTGCAGGAGTACAGCCAAAGCGACAGCGGAATGTTTGTAACAAATGGTAACGGCGCGGGCAACGTGGGCGCGCTTTCGGACGGACTCGGCGAGGTGGACGACAACGCCTTTACTTACGAAAAGCTCATCTACGACGGACCTTTTTCCGAAAGCGTAAACCGCAAAACGCTTGGTTGCGAGGGCAAAATTTCTCATAGCGCGGCGGAAAACAAGGTAAAGGAATTTTTCGCCGAAGCGCGCTTTGCGGACGAAATAAACAACGAGGGGTTGTTGTACGTTTTCGATACCGACAACGGCAGAGTGCTTACCGATTGTCGCGGCAACGTAGTGCAGTACGAGTGTTACCGCGAATTTGAGGGCGAAAGCGTTAAATGCGACGAATGTATCGCCGCGGCGGAGAACTTCTGCCAAAAGCTCGGCTACGACGTCAAGGGCGTTTGGGTGAGCAAAACGCAAGATTTCGTCACCTACGTCAACTGCGCCACGGTTAAAGATGGCGTGGTGGTGTACCCCGACCTCGTAAAAGTTGCGGTAAACGGCAACGGCGAAGTGGTCGGTCTGGAAGCCAAAGCCTACCTGCTCAATCATCGCGACGATTGGGACGTGTCTTTCGGCGAAGTGACGCAACAAGAGGCTCAAAAGGCGTTGGAGGGCGGTCTGCGCGTAACCAACACAGCCAAGGCTCTTATCGAAAAGGAGGGCAAGTACCTCGCTTGCTACGAGTTCGAGGCGCAAATGGGCGACAGACAGTACTATGTCTACGTGGACAGCCGCACGGGTAAGGAAGCGGATATATTCAAAGTTATCCAAAACACCGAGGGCTACACGGTTATGTAACTCGCCTGTATCGACGGGCGCAGAATAACGCTTTCTGGGTGAATTGTCAAACTAAGTGCAACACTTTGAAAGAAATTCATTAAATAAATCTATCGGTTTTCGGTAGTTTAATAC
>CANQND010000052.1 GCA_947625115.1 uncultured Clostridia bacterium
CGCACGAGTGGTCGGGGAAAAACCTCACTGATATTCTTTCAGCGTGCGGGCAACGTCGCGCTCTATGTCCTTACGTTGAATGGCTTCTTTTTTGTCGTAGTCGCGTTTGCCTTTGCACAGCGCGACTTCCACCTTTACAAGGTTATCCTTGAAGTACATTTTAAGCGGCACAACGGCGTAACCCTTTTCCTTTACTTTGCCCACCATTCGCATAATTTCCCGTTTGTGGGCAAGCAGACGGCGGTCGCGCCGAGAGGCAACGTTGCTGTAACTGCCTTTGTCGTAGTTTTTTATGTGACAGTTTACCAAAATGAGGTTTCCGCCGACAATTCGGCAGTAGGAATCGGCAAGGTTCACTTCGCCTTTGCGCAAAGACTTGACCTCGCAGCCGATAAGGTTTATTCCGCATTCCAACGACTCAACAACATTGTAGTCGTGAAAGGCTTTTTTATTGGTGGTGATAACTTTCATTTCGGTTATTTATATTACGGACGGGGTTCGTTGTTGTCCGTATCAGATTCGTCAAGTTGCAAGCTGTCGTGAGCGTGCTCCGCCCAAAGGCGTTTTGCCTCGGCAACGGCGTCGTCGTCTTGGGGATCGGGTTCCGAAGCCTGACGAGCGGCGCGGCGTTCTTTCTTTTTGCGTTTGGCAACTTTTATGTCGCCGAGCGTTACTATCGCGTCCAACACCACGTACGCCCAAAACAGAGCGATCCACAAAAGAGAGGCAAACGGAGGCCAACCGCTTCCGTCGGGCATTGCCGCGGGCAAAATCAAATCGGTAATAATGTAGCCGACTATGCCCACAGAAAGCAACACCAAGCCCGCAATGTTAGTTTTTGTCTTGTTGCGCCGTTTTATCGCAGTGATAACGTCACAAAATATAAGTATCAAACCCACAACGGCAAACACGCCGCCTATCAAGGGGAGAACTTTTTCCCACATTTGTACAATCCGCCTTACCTTGTCAACAAAATTTTTGCCGCAACGTTTGTATTCGCCGACAAAAAATCAAAGTGCTTTCGGGTAACTACTGTCTAATCATATTATAACCCAAAAGTAAATTTTAGGTCAACGCAAACGGCACCTAAAAAAAATTATTTTGCGGAGCGTTTCGCGTTTGGCAAAATTATGTCGAAATCTATCTTGCACGCGCGGCGATTTACGTTGGCGACTCTGACGGTTACGACGTCGCCGAGGCTGTAACGCACGGAGCCGTTGCGCAAACAAAAATGCTCGGGGTCGTAGCTTACGTCGCCCAGCTGTTCGGCGGAAATGAAGCCCTCCACCGTGTTGGGCAGTTCCGCGAACAAACCGCGTTCGGTAACGCCCGACACCACCGCCGAAAAACACTCTCCCGCGATACGCTGTGCGTAGGCGCATTTTTTTACGTCGTCGGCTTTGCGTTCCGCCATATCCGCCGTTTTTTCGCGTTCGTTGGACTGCCGCGCCGCAGTGTGACAGACCGTTTGATATTCGTCGAAAACCTCTTCCGTCATCTTGCCCGCAAGCGCGGTTTTCAACACGCGGTGGACGATGAGGTCGGGGTATCTGCGTATGGGCGAGGTGAAGTGACAATAGCACTGCGAAGCCAACCCGAAATGCCCCTCGTTTACGTCGCTGTACTTGGCTTTTTGCATTGTGCGCAACATAACGTCGTTTACAAGGTTGAAGTACGGCGTGTCCTTGGCGCGCATAAGCCCCTGTTGCAGGGTGGAATTGCGTATTTCTCTTGTGCGCTTTACTTCTATACCCAAGCCGCGCATCAACGCAAACAGCACGTTGAGCTTCTGCTCGTCGGGCTTGGAATGTACGCGGTACACAAAGGGATAACCGCAATCGGCGGCGTACTGCGCAACGCACTCGTTGGCGGCGATCATAAATTCCTCTATCAATTGGTGCGAAAATCCGTCGTCGGCAAGACGTATGTCGGCAACCTCGCCCTCTTCGTCGTACGTAAACACCACTTCCTTGGTGGCAAACTCGATATTGCCCCGCTTGTTGCGCCTCTCTTGCAAAATGCGCGCAAGACGTTCCATTGTCAAAAGGTCGTCGGCGATGTCGGCATAACGCTCCCTCGCGCCGTCGTCGCCGTCCAAAACAGCCTGCGCCGCGTTGTAGGTCAAACGATGGCAACTGCGTATCACCGATGGGAAAATTTCAAAGTCCCTGCGCCTGCCCTCGCCGTCTATGCGCATAACGCAACTCAAAGCAAGCCTGTCCTCGCCCTCGTACAAAGAGCAAATGCCGTTACTCAACTGCTTGGGCAACATCGGGAACACCGTTTCGGGCAGATACACGCTTGTCCCTCGCGCAAAAGCCTCTCTGTCCGTCGTGCTGTCGGCGGCTACGTAGCGGCTTACGTCGGCGATGTGTATGCCCAACTCGAAAGTGCCGTCGGGCAACAAAGAAACGCTCACCGCGTCGTCAAGGTCCTTGGCGTCCTCGCCGTCTATGGTAAAGATACGTTTGCCGCGCAGATCGCGCCGCCCGACAAACTCCTCTTCCGTTACGCGTTCGGGCGCGGCTTGGGCTTCTTGTTCCACCTCTTCGGGAAAAGTTTGCGACAGCCCGAAAGTTGCCGCAACGCACATAACGTCCACGTTGCGTTCCTGAATATAGCCCAATATCTGCGCTATTTCGCCCTCGGCTTTTTCGCCCGAGCGAGCAGGATAACGCGTTATATGCGCAACGGCTTTTTGTCCGTTTTGCGCCCCCATATCCTTTTTCGGCGGAATGGAAACAACGGGCATACGCGCGTCGTCGGGCAACAGAATACGTCCGTCGCGCCGCAACAGGTAGGTTCCCACAACGTTGCTTACGCCGCGTTTCAACACGCGCACAACTTCCGCCTCGTCGCCGTTGTCCGAAAGTTTGCGAAAAAGCACTTCGTCGCGGTGACAAGCTCCGTTTGTTTTGGAAGCGGGGACAAACAAGTCGCCGCCCTCATCGCCGATCAAAAATCCGAACCCGCGAGAATGTGCCTCGAACACAGCTCTGCCGAAATTTTTACCCGTCACCTTGCGATAGCGGGCGTTGCGCCTGTCGTACACGATGAGGCAGTCCGCCTCGCACTCGGCAAGCACTTCCGCAATGGCACGTCTGTCCGCCGTGGAGCGCGGTTGCAATGCGCCGTACAGCTGTCTGACGGTAAAGTACTCGGCGTTGAGGTTTTCTATTAAGTTGAAAATTTGTTGTTTGTCCATATTCGAGTCAAAAAAAGGCGACTAACAACTTAGCCGCCGAAGTATTTGCAGGATATTACTGAATGACCGCCGCCAAAATAAGCAACGCCACACAGCAAAGCGCGAGAACGCCCGCAACGATGTACGTCCACAGTTTGAGGCGAGCTTCCGTGCGGGAACTTGCGTTCCTGCCGTAGTAGGATTCGTTATCGTCGGATTTGGAACCGCCCGTAAACGCCTCGGTACCGTCGGAGTTACCCGACTGCTTCATAACCACAAAGATAATAAAGCCCGTGCAAATCAAAATGATTGCGGCAAGCGCGATACGCACGCCCGCAACTATATCGGCAGTGGAAACTGCAAACGCCAAGAAATTCAACACTTTTGTGACCTCCGTCAACGCAACGGGGCAAAAATTGCCCATTGTTGTTCTGTTATGCCTGTATATTGTAACACACCGTTGCCGTTTTGGCAACTGTTTAACGCAAAAAACGCAATTTAGTTGAAAGGCGAAGTTTTTGCGCGCCTTTTGAAAGGTTTTGCGGCAAACTCGCTACACCCTTTGCATTGCAACGTTGAGGTTACCCTCGTCCAAAAGGTACAGCACTCCCCTATCCCCGAGAGAACCGTAGAAGTCCACCAACGTGCAGGCTTTGCCGTTTATCAAAAGCACTATTTGCTTGCCGTAAGAGCTTTCGTTCACGTCGAGAATTTCCACGTTTGCCGTAACGCCGTTTACCGTTACCGAAATGCTGTTGTCGGTTATCTCAATGCGGTAGGAGTCGCTCAAAACGGAGCCGTCCTCGTCGTCGCTTTCGTACACGCCCGCAAAGTAGGACAAATCGTACACGTACCCCTCGCGTTTGAGAGCCGCCGTCACGTTGCCGCACTGCAACGTCAGCCGCGCGTAGGCGTTATCCGCCTGCCTCAACTCGTAGTTCTTGCCGCCCGCGCTAAACAGGAAAGTGAGTTCGTTACGCCTTACGTTGTAGTCAAAGGTAAAGTCCGTCGGCAAAACGGTAAACGTTTCGCCGCCAACGGTAAAGGTTATGCCCGTTTCGTCGAAAACGGCTTTGTACAGCGTTCCGTCGGTAGCGTAGCCCATAAATGTGCCGTAGTACATATCCCAAGACAAGCGATAGTTTGCCAAACGCACCGTGCCGAGGAATTCGTCGTCGCCGCCGCTGTCGATGTACAGTTCCAACCAACCGAGGTTAAAGACGGTGTAGCACTGCAAGTAGTACTTTTCCTGCTCCGCCCAAAAGCTGATTTCCAAGAAATTTACGTTATTTTCGTTTACATAGCGCGAAATATCCACGTATTCGCCCTGCAAAGCTCTGCCCGCCGCGTAGAGAGTTAAGCCGTGCGCGGTTATTTCCACAGAGTAGCCCTCGCAGGAGTACTCGCCGACAAAATCGCTCAAATCGGGAACGTAGTCCTCGGTGCGGAACAGCAAATCTATGTTCAACGCGTCGGAATAGAAATGCAACAGCTCGAAACTGTCGCTCGATTGCACCAAGAACAGCGACACCAAGTTATCGGGTTCTTTGGGGTCGAACAGCGACACGGTAAAGGCGTAGCCTGTCAAATTTTCGTTGTCATAGTACTGAAAGTCGAACAGCAACGGACTTTGTTCCTGCCCGTTCAGATTCCAACTCAAACCCTCTACCGTTACGGAAAGGGTACATCTGTTGCCCTTGCCGTCGATGGCGAAGTACTCGCCCACAAACATTTCCCACGCGCACAGTTGCGGACGGTATAAATGTTGTTCGCCGTTGCAAGTGACGGAAAGCAAATCGCCCTGCCGCACAAAGAGATAGGTTTCGTGGAGGTAGTCCGTAGCTTCGTAGCCGTTTTGCGCGTCGCCGCCCGAAAGAGTAGCCGCGCGGTTGTTGATACGCACCTCGTCAAGAGTTATGTCTATTCGGTTGGGGGTGCCTTCCTCTATCCACATTCCCACGTAGCTCGGGTCAAACGCGCCCTGCACGCTGTCGGCAATGCCCGTTACCGAACTCGGCAAAGAGGTTGCGTTCCAATCGCCGAAAACGAGGGTGTAACGCAGTTCGTAGGTGGCGTAGCTCACTTCCGCTTTAAGCGCGCCGTTGCTTTGCAACGTTACCGAAAACAACTCCGCCAGAGGGAAGTACTCGCGCTGATTTTCGCCCAAGGCAAACGGCTCGGCGAAAAGTCCGCCCAAAGTGTTTTCTCCGCTGCCGTCCTCCAACAGCTGTTCCGCCTCGTGAACGCGCAAAGCGAACTCGCCGTTGCCCTTGTCCTCAAAAAGGCAAAGGGACGCCTCTTGCGGCAAAAAGCGAGGAGCAAAAGCGCGCATATCGCAATCGGCAACGGGTTGCGCGCTCAACGCAAAATTGCCGCCTTGCGCGGTAAATCTCCACAACTTGCCGTCTGCGCGTTGGAAATAGCCGTAGGACTCGCCCTGTTCGCCCTCGAACCAAATAACGCCGTCGGCAAAATAGACGGTGTAACGCGTAGTTTCGCCCTGCTCTGCCACGGTCACTTCCGCCTTGTAGCTCGTCGCCGCGGCGGCGAGGGTCAAAGCCTGTTGCAAATCGGCGTGCGCCTGCGTAAACTCGTAGTCGGAAAATCTGTCGGCAGGCACTTCCGCATTGCTTTGCGAAAGGGTAAAGGCGTAGTCGTTGCGAACGTCCAACTCCGCAACGGTTATATCCCAAATTTGTTGCGTTACGTGTTTTACTTCCGTAACGATGTGTACGCCCGTCAAGCTGTCCTCCTCGGCAATCAGCTCAAACACGGCGATCTCCTCTTGTTCGCCCGTCAACGCGTAGGCGGCGTCGCTTGCCTTGCTCATATCGGCAAGAGTCCACACGCCGTTGCCAATGTAGGAGAAGTCGTCAACGCTCAACAATTTGTCGAACGGGTTAAAACGGCGGGCAAAAGGTTCGTCTACTTCCGCGCCCGTTTCGTCCAATGGGCGAGAGCGCACCGCTTTGCCCTGCAAATTGCGCGTTACGTACACCGCGTAGTCGTCCTCTTCGGTCAAAACTCTGTCCAAAACCGTTTCGCCGTTGAAGTAGCGCGATTGCCACACGGCGCGTTTTAGGCTGTCGAAAGTTACGGATATTTGCGTGACGTTGCTTTCGTTCATATTCACTTCCGTTTCCGTCATATCGCCCGACAGCACCACGGAACCCGTCAACGCGTCAAATAAATCTTGGCTAAGCGGTCGATCGGTGAGTACTTCTACCGTCACGTCGTCCGTCAAATCAAAGGAGTAGGCTCCCTGCACCAATTCCACTTCCGCACCGCCCACTTTTACCGCAAGCAACTCGTAGCGAGGATCCACCTGCACGCGCATTGTCAAATGAGTGTCGGGCGCAAAGAGGTTGTCGTCGCCGCTCTGGTCGAAAGTAACTGTTGCGCCCTCGCCGCCAACAAGCGTTACGCGGTACACCTTGCGCACCGTAACCTCAAAGGAAATATTCTGTTCCACCAGCGCGGTGTACCTGTTGCCGTTTACCAAAGTTATGGGTTCGCCGTTGAGAGTTACGCTCTCCAACACGTAGTGCGGCTGTAAATTTACGGCAAAGGAAACAAAAGTATTTTCGGGGTATTTGCCGTCGTCGCGTTGCGGAGAAATATCGACTTCCGCGCCCTCGGCAGGGGTAACGGACGCGCTTACCGTGAAGTAGTCCGTTGCGTCATCGACATAGGCAAAACCCACTTTCACAACCGTATCCGCAGTAACGGCAAAGGAGTACACGCCGTCGGAAAGAGAAAGCTCTTTGCCGTTTGCCTTTACAAAACGGACAACCACGTCAACGCGGGGAGAAACCGTAACGGAAACAATTTCGCCGTCGGCGTACAACTCGCCCTCGCGCGGAGGCGTTACGGAAACGTCGCCCATAGAGCCGTCGTAGTCCGTCGTAACCCGAAAGCCCGTTTCGTCGTTGCGGCAAGCCGCAACAAGCGCAACCGTTGCGAACAACAGCATTGCGCACAGAACAATTGCGATCAACTTGTTGGAGCGGGTCATAAGTTTCTCTCCTTTCTCCGAAAATTACTGTTATTGTACCACTTTTCGCGCTATTAGTAAACAAAATAGGTACAGGAATGGGAAAATAAGTCGCTCGGGGGA
>CANQND010000053.1 GCA_947625115.1 uncultured Clostridia bacterium
GGGACGGTCGCAGATGAGATCGGCGTACTTAACCAACGTTGCCGTGTAGACGGGCTTGTTGGGTACCTGTTTTATGATACGTCCGTCGTCCCCCTCCAACCAACGCCAATCGCAAAGTTGGTGCAGGTGGAAATCGGCTGTGTTGAGTATGTACATCGTTCCCTTGGGGACAAAGCGGTCGCTCACCACGGGTATGCCGTTGTAGCTTATCGCTTTGTAGCCGCCCTGCAAGTTCATAACGTCGATGTTGGTGCGGTTGGTGATGAGGTAGTCCTGATAGGCGCGCTTCACGCCGCCGCTACACACGATGAAGTCCGCCGCGGAACCCGCGATCTCCTCCAAGGAATCGATCGCCTTTTGGATAGTTACGTCGTTGAGCTTTGTTTCTTTCTTTTTGTAGGGTTTGAGCCACTTGTTGGAAGCGCGTTTAAGCCCGTAGAGCGTTTCGGTATCGCCGAAAATCGCCCCAAGACCCGTCAATTCCTTGTTGTAGCTACCCTGCACGGTGACGAAATCGTCCGCCGTGACCGTACCCGTCAAGGTGCCGCCGCCGAGGGTGATCTTATTGTTGTCGCGGTCCACGTCCGTAATGCGGCGAGCGGTTGCAACGGGCGTTTTGCCGGTGTTGCCGATAACGTCCACTACCATTCCCTCCATAACGTTGCCTACGCCGTCCACGGTGAGTTCGTTGCCGCTTACCGCCGTAACCGTGCATAGCTTGCCGCTTCCGTCGCCGTACAGCATACGTCCGAAGTTGAATTTGCTTGCGCGTATAAGCCCCGCCATTTCCGCTTCGAGCAGGTTGACGAAAGCACCGCTGTTGTCCGCGCTTGCCCTTACCGCCTTGTCGGAAATTTCAATGGTTCCGTAGAGGTTTTTGAGAGTAAGCACAAATTGCGCGTAGTTGTTGCCTGCGGGGGTAGGCAGATCGCCGTCCTCCGTTCCCGCGCCGATACCGCCGTTTAAGCCGAAAGGCGCGAGTTTGCGTATTTCCTTGCCCCACACGTCGCTCGACGTCTGCTCGATACGCGCAAGCAGAGGATTGACGGAGGTGTTGAGTTGCTCGGCTACCACGCCGAGGTAGAGTGTTTTGAGCGCGTTATCCGCGTTTGTGAGTGTTACCATTTGTTTTTTCTCCTAACTGAATATTTTTTTCGCCAAATCCGACGCTTCTTTCAATGTCTTGGGGCGATTTGGCAAAGCGCAAGACACGTTTCCGCCTCCCGACATAACTCGCGGAGGTTCGGGCGCAGTATCGGGGCGACTTTCAGACGAAACGTCGCTCGTTTGAGAGGGGACCGTCGCCGCGTCATTTGCAACTGACGAAACCGCGCCCTGAGTTGCTGTTTCCTGCGGTGACGGCGAAATCGCGCTTTCGTCGCTTGTACCGCTTTGTTGTTGAATGTCGCTTTCCGCGTGGAAAGCGTTTTGCGTTTGAGCAGCCGAATCCGCTTGCTGTTGCAATCGGGCAAGCTGCTGACACTTTTGCGTGAAACTGCGTTCCAGCTCGTTGTAGCCCTTTAACAGTTCCTCCGCGCTGTTGAATTTACCGTATTCCGACATATTTTCCTCCTATTTGCTCGTCTGCGCTTCGTTCGCGCTTGCGCCGCTATTTTCGGCGGCAAGGTACTTTCGGTGTTCCCTTATGTGCGACAATATCTTGTCGCGGTAGGCTTTGTCCGCGCCGTCGATGTCCGCGCCGATAACGTGCCGCGTGTGTTCCTCGATGTGAATGATATGATCGTCCACTTCCAACACTTCGGCGTGGTCTATGTCCACGTTTTCGCGGTTGGCGCGCGCCGCGTGCAATTGAGCCGCGTCCTGAGCCGACTCCCAATTGCCGAAGCCCATCAAGGAAAGTATCTTCGCCTTGGCGGATACGGACAATTTGCCGTCCTTGTCCGACAGCACGCCCGCGTTCAACAGGTCGAAGAGCATACTGCGCCGCGTTGCCAGACTGTCGCTCAACTCCGTTTCCGTTTCAAAAGTCACGTCGTCGCAATTGACGTCGCTGCCCGCAAAGTAGAACACTTCCGCGCCGTTCTGCCCGTCAAAGTAGCGCAACAGTTTTTGCCCGCTTACAAATTGCTTGTACAGCCGCAGGATATATTGCGCAATGCGCTTGATACATATCTTGATACTGTCCACGCTTCCGCTCAGACGTATGTCGTCCTGCTCGGCGATGAGCTGCAACGCAACGCCGCTTGTCACCTGCGTGGGAGTGGAACTGTTTCGGGCAAACTCCGACACGCCGCTGACGGTTATGAACTCTTTAAGCAGTTGCTCTTCCTCGTAGGCGAAATCGTTAGGCACGTTGCCCGAATCCATCAAAGAGGGTTTGTCGGAGCCTTGCCGATACACCAATATCTTGCCCGGTGAAAGTCCCTCTTCTTCCAGATTGTCGGTGTCCACGCTTCCGTCCTCCACCGTCAACACGCCCATCGACAGCCTGTTGAGGAACTCGTGCTTGCGGTTCTTGACGGCGTTGAACGCGCGCTGTATCGGAATGACGCGTTCCACCATACTCGTCCCCCAAAAACAGCCCGCCTGCTCCAAGGAGATCTGACGCACAAATGGGTAGGCGTACTCGCCCTCTTCGCCCAAACGGTAGGGAAGTTCGCCGCAGTACAGCAACGTGTTGCCCGCAACGATTTCCAATCTACCCTCGGGGTACTGCTTGGTGGGCTTGGTGTACCGCTCGATAACCAACACTTGGTCCTTTTTTTCCTCCTGCACAATGCTCGGCACAACGGAGTCGTACCCCAAGCCGCCTACGCCCTGCGCACCGTCGATTGCAAAAACTTTTACCGTTTCGCCCTCGATTTCCTTACCCCATATGTCTTTTACCTCGTTTGCGGGGTACACTTTGGCGTGGATAACGGAGGCACATTCGTCTATGCTCGGGGTGACGTTGCTGTCGGGATAGATCTCGAACGGCGAACACACCGAAAGGCGAACGTCTTTTTTGTCGCCGTCCCAACACAGCTTGTAGAAAGAGGTCCCGCACACCTCGCTCCACACCGTCGCCCTCGAAACGGCTTCGCTCAAACGAACTTTTTCGCAGACGGCGGAGAGAATTTTTGTGGAGAGTTTGGCGGCGTTCACGTCCGACTCGCTGTTGCTGAAAGGACGCGCCACGGGTTGCGGACGAACTCTGTTCAAGCGGGAAACGCGCGTGTCCACAATGGTTGCGATGTGGTTGAACACCTGCTTTTCCTGCCAAAAGTAGTACTTGTCCTCCTGCTCGATGGCTCCCCGCGGAGAAATGCCGCAGTATTGGTTGCCCATTGTGAAGTTCATATTCAACTGCCAATTGAGTTCGTAGGGGCGGCGCATACGCTGTCTTTCGGCGAAATCGCGTTTTACGTCGCGCACCACGTCCTCGGCGAACTCAACGTCCGCTTTGCGCGTTTTTTTGGGTGCGGGACCGTTCAACCGCCCGTGAAAATTATTTTTGCTCATCTTTCACCTCCGCTCTGTCCGCCTTTCTTTTGAAAACGTTTTGCGGACTTTTGGGAACGGTGCGCATACGCGTTTCGGCGGTGAGCTTTTCCAGACAGCTTTGGCACAAAAAGCATTTGCCCGCCCGTCCCTTTACCTCGAAGTACGCCGCCGCGTCGTTTTTGCAATCGCGCGCGTCGCATTTGATTTGCGTAGTTACATTGATTATCATTGTTTCCTCCTTGTTTTTTCAGTCCTTTTCGGACGTGTCTTCCATTTCGCTCAACAGGCGCAACAGGCGCGTCTTTTCGGAGGCGAGTTCCTCGTCCGTCATCTTGGTTACGTCGATACCGTCGTCGCCGAGCGCGATAAGCACCTTTATCGCCGACACGTCGGGCGGCATACGCTTGGTGACGGTTTTGCTCCTGACAAGCCGCTTTTCGCCGTTGTCCGCCACGTACTCGTCGGTCTTTTCCGTGTAGCGGTAGCCCTTTGCCCGCTTGAACAAAATTTTGGTAAGCAGTTCTTTCGCCGTCATAACTTGCCTCCAAGACGGCGCGCAAGCCGTTCCTTATCCCGTTCGATAACCGTCTTTGGCGGCGGTTGGGTCTTGCGTTCGTACAGGTTGCTCACGTAGTAGCGCAGTTCGTCCATTGCGTGGTCGTCGCGCTTTATCGGGACGTCGCCGTTCCCCCAAAAGTAGCCCTTTATCTCCCGCAACATATTTACGCAACTGCTGAAAATGTACAGTTTGGGCGGTCCTGACAAGGGTTTTAGCATTGCCTTTACCCTGTTGATACCCACGTACATTCCCTTGTCCACGCGCGTGTTTACGCAAATGCCCTGCTCCGAAAACAGTTCGGCGACGCTCTTCTGCCCGTTGAGCGTGCGCTGGTTTGCCGCGCTGTCCATAAGTACCGACACCCTGTTGAAACGGTCGGTTTTCCAACCGAGTTTGCGGCAGATTTCCTTTATCTTTTCCGCGTGATACGCCACGTCCCTGCGCGCCTCGTAGTGTTCCGCAACGACGTACACGTTGCCGTCGCCGTCCTGCGCGTACCAATGACAGCTCAACGGGTTGTTCAAGCCCGGGTCTACGGAAATGGCGTCCTGCCAATCGGGCGGAACGTCAAAGGGTTCTATTACGTTTTCTTCGGAGAACTCGGGGTACACCAAGCCGCCGTTTTGGGTAAATCTGCCGTAACGCCTGCTCTCCAACGCCTCCTGCGACATACTTTCGGACATAAGCTGTACTTCTTTTTGGCTGAGATAGGGGTTGTCGCTCCACTCCATAAATTCGCACCACACCTCATCGGAGTGGTGTTTGTTGAGGTAGATCTCCTCGTACACCCAACTCAAACCTTTCAAGGGGGTCATCGTCCCGAACAGATGTCCGTTGCGGTCGAGAATACGCATACGACACTCTTCGTAGACGTCGCGCGGCGGCTCCTCGTCGAACCAGACGAAATCGAGGCTTGCGCCCTGAAATTTTTCTCTGCCCGCTTCGCAACTTTTGAAACCTATCTTGGAAGTGCCGCCGAACACGTTGTAGATGACGATACAGTCGATAACGCCGTAGTCGGGGCTGGACTTGGAGCCGCTTGCCATAACCGTTTCCGCTATCCAACTTTTGTCGAGATAGCGCAGTATCTTTTGCTGGGCTACGTCGCGCTGTACCTGTTGCGACACCGACACCACCCAACAGTTGACGTTGGGAATGTTTTTCCGAAAGGGGTGTATTCCCCTTGCAAGCCACACCGTTTCCACCGCGCCGCATTCCGTTTTGCCGCTTCGGTTGCCGCCGAAAACCCACCTGTTGCGCTTGGTGCAACGGTGAAACGCCATCTGTTTGAGGTGTACCTTGCCCTTGTTGTACCGCGCGAGAGGGCTGTCCTTGCGGCGGCGTTGCTCCGCCTCGATGGCTTTTATTTTGTCTATTACTTCTTTCATATCTTTCTCCTGTCTGAACGTTGCGGCAAAGAAACTTTGCAATTTTTCCACTAAGCTACACAACTCGGCAAAATGTACTTGCGCCAAAAGGTTATACTCGTTACATCGGTATTGCGGGAGGAGTTTATGCTTAAAAAGATTTTTATCGCCGTCGCCGTCGCGCTGTCCGTCCTTTTATCCCTTTTTATCACGCGCGCTTCCGCCGAAACGGTTGCAAATTGGGCGCGCGTCGTGGAGGAGGACGTTTACCTGTACTCCACCGAGGAGGACTCGCAACGGTCTTTTGTGTTGGAAAAATCCTACTATGTGCAGATTTTGAGCGAAACGGACAAGATGTACTTTGTGTCCGTTATGCAAAACGAGGCGGACTTTCCGCAAATAACGGGGTATGTGTACAAATCGCGCGTGTTGCTCTGTTCCGTACCGCCCCTTTCGCCCTACTACCCCGCCGTCAAAGTTACGGTAAACAACGGTTCGGCGGCGGTGAGGCTTTCGCCTTTGCGCTCCTCTCCCGCGTTGGTAACGGCTTTGACCGCGCAAAAGCTAAGCTACTACGGCAAGATCGTAAGCGAGGGCGAAACTTGGTACTTTGTGCAGTACGGCGGCAAATTGGGCTACGTGCAGGCAGAGGACGTCACTGCGCCCAACGTTCCGTTGCACCCCTCGCCCTTGCCCTCCGCGCCTACGGTAAGCACCCCGTCGGACGTTTCGCCCGAACCCGAACTTCCCGCCGAAACCAATTCGCCCGCGGCGGAAATTTTGCTCATCGTGTTTGTGGTGGCGTTGGCGGTCGGCTTGACCCTCGCGCTGTTTCTGCCCGGTAACGTAAAGAAAAAAAGCGTTTTCGAGCAGGATATCTGACGTTGCATGCTTCACCGATCGTCGCCGTAGTTGTCGCAGAACCACTTTTCGGTACAGCCCGCGCGCTCCAACGCCCGCCTGAAACGCTGTCTTGCCCAAAACAGCTTGCGGTACACCGTCGATAACGACACGCCGTACCTATCGGCGATAGCCTTTTTGTTGCGCCTTTGTATGTACACTGCCACAAGCAACGCGCGATAGCCTTTGGGCGTTTGCGCAAGAGCCTCTTTTACGTGGCGGATATAGTTTTTGCACGCGTCCGCCTGCGCGGACATTTCGCTGAGTAATGCCACCTGCCCCGCCGTGCCGTTTTTCCAATTGAGAGTGTCGTAGGAGCGCAATGCGATTTTTTTCATTTCCGCCGCAAGACTCTTGACGTGAGCCGTCATTCCGCCGACATTTTGCAACATAGTCAACTCGTAATTCAAATTTTCCTCCCATCGCAAACGTTGCGCCGCTTGCGTTCAATTTAGAACTTTTGTTCTATACGAGAACATTATAGCACCGTATATATGACAACTGTTTGTCAGTGTTTGAAAAATTTCTATTGAATTTTTTGGAAAAAATTTTTGGGATTTTGCTTAATTTTTTTCGGGTGCGAAGAGTACGCGCGCGACGGACATTCGCAAAATTACAAGGAGAAAATTTTGTTTTTGTTGTTTGATTTGTTTGGGAAATTTTATTTTTATTGATTGATTTACAGAACAGAAAGCAAACGTGCGAAAGAAATCGACAGTCCAAAGGCAACTACCACTAACTTGATTTGAGCAATTTTATCTTTGTTGTTCGATTTACGAACGGAGAGCCAACGCGCGAAAAATCGACAATCCAAAAATAACTACACCGACCTGATTTAGAAAAAGATATTTTTATTGATTTATTTTCAAAACAAAAGATCGCCGAGCGCGAGATTGACAGCTCAAAGA
>CANQND010000054.1 GCA_947625115.1 uncultured Clostridia bacterium
GAACAACTGCAAGCACTGTTTACAAAGTTAGAAGAAGAATAGTTTCCGACCACTCGTGCGGCGGTCGCTTGCTTGCTACTACGTAACGCAAGCGCAAGCGACGGTGAGGTTAACAACAATTATAAAACCGACTTCTTCGGCGGAGGTCGGTTAAATTTATGTAGTGTACACCCTGAACCAATGCGCTAACGCGCCGCCGCAGTCGGACTAAGGGGTTGCACCTGCACGGTGCGAATGTTTAGACTTTCGGCGGGGAGTGTACCGCGTTTTAAGGTGTACGGGCGCAGATAATTCACATTGCGCCCTCTCGTGGCTGCTACCAACACCACACTGTGGTGATTGGTTTAACGCGCCACGCACCAGCCCCGCAAGGGCGCAAAGGTTCAGTACACGCCCGAACTTTGCGGAGCATAGTTTGACTGTGCCGACCACTCGTGCGGCGGTCGTCGCTCGGGACATTTGCCGCAAAAAGGCTTCGCTTCGGTAAGTCGTCGTAACATACGGACGTGTGTTGCGGCATATAATTTTATATGATAAAAACCACCTTGAAAAGCGTTGCGATAGCGTTGTCGGTATTGACTGCCGTTATGATCGTACTCACCGTTGCCGACGGCGCGCAAAACGTAGGCAAGACGTTGAAAGATACCTATCTCAAAGTTTCCGTCGTTGACCTCGACGGCGCGCCCGTACACAACGCTACGGTAGCGGTGGACGGGCAATGTTTCTTTACGGATAACAAAGGTTGTTCGCCGCTTGTGGAGTTTTCCTCTCTTTCCAACAGCTACGATCAAACGCTTTCCGATTGGGGAACTTGCACTGTGACGATAACAAAGGACGGCTACGCGCCTACGCTTGTGTTTAATTGCGTTGTGTTCCGTTCTCAAACGAGAAATCTGACAGTAAAGATTTACCCGCGCGACAGCAGCGATCTGCCATACGTCAGCTATGTGGAAACTCCTCCCGACGAATATATTCGGAAGTTGCTGGGCAACGACGGCGTGTAAAAAGATTTGTTTTTCGTGAATTTTTCGACAAATAGGTTATTTGGCGGTAAACACGTATCGTTTTGCGCATTTTGCAGAGTACTATTTTACACATAGTATCCGATTTTAGTTATTTAATCGCGGTTTATCTGCCGAAATGGGTTCAAAAGCGTAAAAAATCGCAGATAAATTTCTTTTCTTTTTTTATGTTGCAACGCTACACAATAGATATAATTTATGTTAAAATATATTTTGTATTTCAATTTGCAAGTTGCCGCGCAACGCAAGCGGCACAAGTACGTAACAAACAAAGGGTGGGAGAGTTTATGGACGTCGATAGCTTTGTTAAACAATTGACGGTGGAGCAAAAGGTTCTTTTGACTCACGGGAAAGGCTTTTGGCATACCAATTCGGTAAACGGATCGCCGTCGATAATGATGACCGACGGGCCGCACGGTTTGCGCAAACAGACTTCTCAAAGCGGCGGAATAAACGACAGTAACAAGGCAACGTGTTTCCCCACCGCCTCGGCGATAGCAAATTCGTGGAACAGAGAAAATGCCGCCGCCGTAGCCGAAGCCATTGCGCAACAGGCTGTTTCGGAAAATGTTTCTCTTGTTCTGGGACCGGGCGTAAACATTAAAAGAAGTCCTCTTGGCGGACGCAACTTTGAATATTTTTCGGAAGATCCGTTACTTGCGGGAGAAATGGCGACAAGTTACGTAACGTCTATGCAAAAAAACGGCGTCGGTTGCTGTCTTAAACATTTTGCCGTAAACTCGCAGGAAACGGACAGAATGACCGTTGACGCCGTGGTGGACGAACGCGCCCTAAGAGAATTGTATCTCGCTCCTTTTGAAAAAACCGTAAAAAACGCCAAGCCCTTTGCGGTAATGGCGGCGTACAACAAAGTAAACGGCGTCAGTTGCGCGCAGAACAAAAAGTTGCTTACGGATATTTTGCGCAACGAATGGGGCTTTGACGGAGCTGTCATTTCCGATTGGGGAGCCGCCTACGATATGGGCAAAGCCTTTGGCGCGGGGTTGGATCTGGAAATGCCCGACGGCGGCAAATTTCACGAGAAGAAAACGTTGCAAGCCGTTGAAAAGGGCGAACTTTCGGAAGATGATCTGAACAGAGCGGTTTCTAACGTTCTCCGCCTTACGGAGAAATGCGGCGCAAATTCACCTCAAAACGTAGATTACGTCAAACACCACAAGTTGTGCCGCAGGTTGGCTGCGGATTGCGCCGTCTTGCTCAAAAACAACGGCATTTTGCCATTGAGAAAGGACAGACACGTTTTGGTGGTGGGCGAGTTCGCCGAAAAACCGCGTTTTCAAGGCTCTGGCAGCAGTCACGTCAACGCTCAATGCAAAAGTTTCTTGGACGTACTCGGAGAAAACGGCATAGACTACACCTACGCCAAAGGATATGTCGTCAACGGAGAAATAAGCGAACAGTTGGAGTTTGAAGCGGCGAAATCGGCTTTGAAATACGATACGGTTTTGTTCTTCGGAGGCTTGACGGACAATTGCGAATGCGAGGGTTACGACCGTACCGCATTGGATCTGCCCGAAAATCAACTAAGCGTGTTGAATGCGGTCACACAGCACAACCCCAACGTTGTGTTCGTATCTTTTGGCGGCGCACCGTTTGCAACGCCTTGGATCAATCAGGTGAAAGCGTTGCTGAATATGAATTTGGGCGGCGAAGCGGTTACGGAAGCTGCTTTCGACTTGTTGTTCGGCGACGTGTCGCCGAGCGGCAGACTTGCCGAAACCTATCCGTTGCGTTTGCAAGACACCCCGTGTTACAACTACTTTGCCACGCCTAACAGAGTAGCGGAGTATCGCGAGAGTATTTACGTAGGTTATCGCTATTACAACACGTTCGACGTACCCGTGCAGTTCCCGTTCGGGTTCGGCTTGTCCTACTCGATGTTTACCTATTCCAATCTTGCGGTAAAACAGGTTTCAGACGGTTACGACGTGACGGTAACGGTGAAAAATATAGGTAAAATGTCCGCAAGCGAAGTGGTACAGGTGTATGTGGACAGTTACGATTGCGGATTTATGCGTTCTAAACGCAGGCTCGCGGGATTTGAAAAAGTGTTTATCGAAAGCGGCTCGGCAAAGGACGTAACGGTCCACGTGGATATGCGCGCTTTTGAAATATATGCGGACGGAGCGTTCCGCAGGGTAAAAGGCAAGTATAAAATTGCCGTTTGCAAAGACGTGGAACACGTAACGCTCAATCAGTTTGTGGAAGTGGACGGAGAAGTTATCAAAGGCAACGACCGCAAAAAGTATCCCGCTTACTACGAACGCCGCGCCCAACTCAAAAAAATCGCGCCCGATTCGCCCAACCGCGAACCTTGGACGATAGACGAAGCGCAATTCTATTCGTTGGCGGGCGTTGAAAAACCGCAGTACGCTCCGCCCAAATGCGGACAGTTTACGCTTTTGTCTACATTGAGCGAGTTGGCGGCAACTTCGGGAGTGGCGCGTAAAATGCTTCGCTATGTAAAAAAATATGCAGTCGGTCACTCTCCGACAAAGCGCGCGGACGACCCGATTGCACAAATGACTTATATTTCAGCCTGCACAACGCCGCTTATATCTTTGATGAGCGTAGGCGGGGTAAAGGCTAAATATGTGATGTTTTTGCTGTACAGCGCAAATAAAAAACGCTTGAAAGCCCTTGCCGCATTGCGCGGTAAGTATGAAATAGAATAGGGTTTCCAAACTAAACTCAGGAGAAAATTATGAGTATTACGGTAAATTACAACAATATGATGACGTATGCGTTGGGAGAAAGAGGTATTTCCGACGCGGATCTCAAAGAACACGAAATTCTCGCGCAAAGCGCGCACTTTCAGGTGGAGGCGGGCAGAGGTCGCGGTATGCAGGGTTGGATGGACAGCCCCTACGACCAAGCCGAAGTGGTGAAAGCAATCAAAGCCTCGGCTTCGCGTATTCGCAAAAAGTTTGAAAACTTTGTGGTACTCGGTATAGGCGGTTCCGCGCTCGGTCCGATAGCCGTGTTTACCGCGCTCAAACATTACTACTACAACGAACTTCCCAAGAAGTTGCGCAAAGGACCGCGTTTTTACGTTGTGGACAACGTAGACCCCGAACGAATGAACGCATTGTTTCAAGTTATCAACGTGGAAAAAACGATGTTCAACGTGATAACCAAGTCGGGCGCGACAAGCGAAACAATGAGTCAATATCTTATAATAATAGATATGCTCAAAAAGAAACTCGGCGACAAAGCGCGCGAACATATTGTGGCGACCACAAGCGAAAACAAGGGAAACTTGATAAAACTTGCGCAACAAGAGGGTTTTGAAACATTTACCATTCCGGGACGAGTAGGCGGAAGATTTTCCGAATTGAGTCCTGTCGGATTGTTGCCTGCGGCGGTGGTAGGTATTGATATATCCAAAATGCTTAAAGGCGCGAGGGATATGGACCGCAAATGCAGGTCGAGATATATAGCCAAAAATCCCGCTTTGGCGATAGCGACTTTGCAATATATCTCGATGAAGCGCGGCAAAAACATTAGCGTAATGATGCCGTATGCCGACAGTCTGAAATATATCGCCGATTGGTATGCGCAACTTTGGGCGGAGTCGCTCGGCAAGGAAGAGGATAAAAACGGCAATATCGTAAACGTCGGACAAACCCCCGTAAAGGCTTTGGGCGTAACGGATCAACACAGTCAGGTACAACTTTACAACGAAGGACCCTACGACAAAGTTATCACGTTCATAGAGGTGGGTGAGTTCCGCAGCGATATAACCATACCCGAGGGTTGCGAAAGTTTCCCCGACGTCAACTTCCTTTGCGGACACACTCTTTCGGAATTGATGACGAACGAGCTGTACGCCACGCGTTACAATCTGACGCTGAGGGGCAGAGCGAACTATACCATTCGTTTGGACGCCATAGACGCTTACCATATAGGCGCGCTGTTGTATCTGTTGCAAATGCAGACGGCGTACGCGGGTGCAATGCTCAACATCGAAACGTACAATCAACCGGGCGTGGAGGGCGGCAAAGACGCCGCTTACGCGCTGTTTGGACGGCAAGGGTACGAGGAAAAGGCGAACGAAATGCGCTCTGCCAAACCCGATAGCGCGAAATACATTATTTGACAGGAGAAAAAATGTTACCTAAAACACCCGCAAAGGGCATGAGAGATTTTTTGCCCAAAGAATTTGCTTTCAGACAGCAAATTTTGGCAACAATTCAAAAGACATACGAAAGTTTCGGCTTTACGCGCATTGAAACGCCCGCAGTAGAGAACATAGAATTGCTTACGTCCAAACAGGGCGGCGACAACGAAAAATTGATTTTCAAAATTCTCAAACGCGGTGACAAGTTGGATAATGCGACGGACGGCGATTTGTGCGATTTGGGTTTGAGATACGACCTTACCGTTCCTCTTGCGCGTTTTTACGCCAACAACGTGGGACAATTGCCTACCGTGTTCAAAGCCATACAGATGGATAACGTGTGGCGCGCAGACCGTCCTCAACGGGGCAGGTACCGTCAGTTTGTGCAGTGCGATATAGATATTATCGGAGAACAGAGCAACATCGCGGAAATCGAGTTGATAACGGCGACAATGCAAACGTTGCAAAACCTCGGTTTCGACAACGTAACGGTCAGGATCTCCGACAGACGTTTGCTCAACGCGCTTGTGGACAGTTGCGGCTTTACCGACGAACAAAAGCCCGCCGTATTCATCGCGCTGGACAAGTTGGACAAAATAGGCGTTACGGGAGTGTTGAGCGAGATAGAGGGCGTTGCCGCAGGCAAAGCGGTGCAATTTGTCGATCTTATCAACCGCATTACTTCCGCAGAGGATCCCTTTGAAAAATGCGTAGAAGAACTCGGCGAATATCTGCCCAAGGAAACGGAACAAAATCTTCGCGACATATTGTTTGTAACGGGGAGTTTGGTAAAAAACGGCAAAGTTGTATTCGACCCGACATTGGTGCGCGGTATGGGCTACTACACGGGAACAATTTACGAGTTGTCGGTGGACGGACTCGGCATTTCCGTGGGAGGCGGCGGCAGATACGACAAGATGATAGGACGTATGACGGGACAGGACGTTCCCGCGTGCGGTTTCAGTATCGGTTTTGAACGTATCGCATTGTTGTTGGCGGAAAAAGACGAAGTTGCCTCAACCGATCGCGGCATTGCGGTGTTGGTGGACAAAAACCTTGACGCAAAACAAACTTTGGACGTGTTGGAAGCCTGTCGTTACGCTCGTAACGGTATCAACGTTACGTTGCTCAAAAAAATCAAAAATTTCGGTTTTCAGATAAAGCAACTGAGAGAACAGGGTTACAAAACGATTTACGAATACAAATTCGGCGGTTTCAACAAAATTGACTGATATGAAAGACGCAACGGCAAAAAAGAAAAGAAAACGCGTAAAACTGCCTGCCGATTTGAGCAAGGTGGAACGCTTTGACGTTTCGGCGGAACAGGGCTTGACGGACGAACAAGTCGCAATACGTCAGGAACAGGGGTTGGTAAACGCCGATACGTCGAAAAAGGGTAAAAGCATTGTCGGCATAATTTTTTCCGATATATTTACCTTTTTCAACGTGGTGTACATCATTATCGCCACAATTTTGTGTATCTACGGGTTGTGGACTCAATGCACGTTCGTTCCCGTAGTTGTGGCAAATACGGCGATAGCCATTGTTCAAGAGATAAAGTCCAAACTCACTTTGGACAAGTTGAACCTTATAACCGAACCTCACGTAAGCGTAAAACGCAACGGCAACAATGCCGATCTGACCGTTAAAGAGTTGGTGCTGGACGATATCGTTTCCGTTTCGGGCGGAGAGCAAATTTCCGCGGACAGCATTGTTTTGGACGGTTACGTAGAAGTAAACGAATCTATCCTCACGGGCGAAAGCGACGCCGTTGTCAAGCGCGCGGGGGACGTTTTGTATGCGGGCAGTTACGTGGTGTCGGGCAGTTGCGTTGCCCGT
>CANQND010000055.1 GCA_947625115.1 uncultured Clostridia bacterium
TTCGATGACGTATCTGCCGAAACCTACACCGTAACTTTCAAGAACGGCGAAACCACCGTCAAAACGGTAGAGGTAGAGCAAGGTCAGGAACTCACAGCGGCGCAGATCCCAAGCGATCCCACGCCGCCGCAAGGTCAAACCTTTGCGGGTTGGTATGTTGGCGAAACAAAAGTGACCGCGGGCTACAAGCCCACGGGCAACGTGACGGCAGTCGCCAAGTTTAGCCAACCGCCACAAGCAACCAAGTACTCCGTTACTGTTGCGGAGGGCGACTACACCGTCGAGGGCATAGATGAGGACGGATATGAAGCTGGGGACGAAGTTACGTTCTCTGTGACCGTTACGGATAGCGAAAAACTTTTGAAGTCCGTCACATCGCCCGACGTGACGATTGAGGGAAGCGACGGAAGCTATCACTTCACAATGCCCGAAAAGAACGTGCAGATCGTCATTGAGCTTGAACGTTACGACGAACTTCCTAATGACGAGCGCATAGAGTTGTTTATGTACGGTCCTATGGCCGCGCAAAACCGTATGAACACGCGCTCGATTTATGCAAAGTTGAAAGACGGGCTTGCAGGTGAGTTTGTTTGGACATCGTCCGACCCGTCGATTGTGACAGTTGACGAAGAAAACATTGTGCAAGGGTCTATGCCCGAAGCACTGCTGATAGCGCAAACACCCGGGCGGGTAACGATTACCTGCACGCTTGCAAGCGATCGGAAAGTAAAGAGTACGTTTGAATTGCAGGTCTATGACGCCGATGACGGCACGGCGATTTCCGATGAACTCTACGGTGCGATTACGGGTGGCGTGAAACTCGACGTCGCATATACCGAGTACAACTATGACTCCGAATACGAAAAATCTGTCAACGATACGTCGTCGCTCACTATCATTTACGAAGAAAACCGCGACTACGGGGACGATAATACTTACGATGTGACCGACGCCTACTTCTTCGAAGAAAAGGATAAGGACGGCACGGTGACATTCTCTCGAAAATATGTAACTTACGGGGGAAGATATATCGGCACGGAGTATATCGACGGACACAACGAAGTAAAAGTGAGTAGATATGAAAACGAGGAGGGAGAGTCGGAAGAATGGGATACAATGTTCTATAACATATTCGGAATTCTTTTCGGACCCGAGTATTGGAAGAGTTTCGACGGCGGACAAACCTATCATTTCGTCGGCAATATCGAAAACGTTTTGACATTATTCCACGATGTGTACAGAGTTGCAGAATATTCATTCTTCCCCGATAATTTGTATCTCAAAGTTGAGAATGGCGAGATTGTAGAATTGGTCGCGGAGGCGGACCCCGTGTGCGACCCTGCGGCGGAAGAAACCGATGTCACCGAAAAGTACGGAGCGGCTTATGTAACGCGCTTCACAGAGCGTGGAACGGCAAAGATCGAACATTTGCAACCCTATACGCACGAAGACTTCCATGAGGACATCGAGTCCGCAAGGAGCACCATGGCGTCGCTCAAACAATATAAGGTCGAGGTGAAATTTACGGAGATGACCTACATCATCACCTATCTTCCTGATACAATCGACGTTGTTACAAAGAACTTGGACGAAGTGGTTGCACACGTAGGCGTCCACACAACGGACGGCGGCAAGAGCTATTACGAATACTCCGTCGACCTTGAAACCGGAGCTATCATTATTGACAAAACGCACGACGCGGCTTGGGAGAGCGACACGGTAACAAGGTATCCCACATTCGACTTTGCTGCGGAAATCTTTGAAAAGACAGGTACAGCCAACACATATATTTCGCGCGCAGGTGGAAGCGATTTCGTTATGTATATGTCCTATATGCCCACCAATCTCTACTATGCCGATTGGGAGGGGAACGCTACAATCGTGCTGGACGGCGAACATATTGTTTCTGTGACTGTCGACGATGTGTTTTTGGCTTCGCTCGGTACCAAAAAAGTGACCCTTAACTATTCTGATTTCAATACCGCCACGGTCGACCTCGATTTCGACTCTGCAAGCGAGGACGATACTCCCACAACTTGGGAGGAAGCCTCGCCGAAACTTTATGACGCAATGACGCATTGGAACTTCCCCGCTATTCCTTACGTTCATCCCCAAAATATCGACGGCGGTGGTTGGGGTACCGAGAACGGCTGGGGAACAAGTATCAATCAGCCTTGGGATGCAGAGAATTATGCCTATTTTAGTAGCGATTATTTTGCAAGCAGTGAGGCAAGAGATGCGTTTATCGAAGAATATAAGCAGGCACTCCTCGACGACGGTTGGACGCTTTGTGAAGAAAAGGATCCGAGAGATGGTTTCGATATGTATCAAAAGGGAGATGTCAAGATTGCGATAGGGGCGGACGGCAATTTGAAAGTAAAGATTGGCGTTTACAGCGATCAGCTGACTTATTGGAGTCCGTATGCGGATCTTTAATGTGTAGTGTTTATCGCAATTGATTATTAACAACTTTCATAGAAGAGGGTGCCTGTTTGGGTACCTTCTTTTATAATGTTCTGTGTCAAATGTTGGGGTTTAAGTGTTTTTCTAATATATAATTCAGTTCCCTCTTCCTGCGGCGGTAGTATTTCTTTTACTCGCAGACGAGCAGCGTTTTGTTTCTAAATTTCTCGAAGTTTCTTACCCCATATGCGTTTTTCAATATTTTGTTGCTTTGTTATTATGGAACTGAAAAAAGTAAAAGAAACGCCTCGAACGCATATCCGAGGTGTTGCGGAGCCTCACAGCTCGCCGACTCTTGTCGGTACTTTCACTCTCTTAGGCTACTCCGCTCGGTCGGTCTTAGCTTGCTTTCCGACTTTAGCCGTTGTATGGCTACCGAGAGGATTTTATTTTAGCACAAAAAGAGAGTTGTTGTCAATAGGGTATGTGCTAACGTAAACAGGAACGCTAACAATTTATCTCATTAACTCACACAGCTATTTCGCTCTTGTTTCGGACTTGCTAAATTCCCCTTTTTGATAGTTTTTCAACAATGGTCAATGCCCCGTTATGGCAATAAAAGCAAAAAATGTGCTAAAAATTACACTTTTAAGTGGGAAAAATGTGTTTTGTTCGGCAGTTTTCACGGAATATCCAATGTAACGCCTCCGACAACCGACGAGTTTTGTTTGTTTTGTCGAAGTCGTCGGCGCGTGTTTACAAGGTTAGTTTTGCCCAAAATTGCCCCATCGTTAATTGCGACGGGGATATAAACATTTGAAACTTTTATTATATAAATAAGTTATTTGTCCAAATTTAACAAAAAATCTTTTGCCAAATCAAAAAGATAATCAGACGGAGAAAACAAAACCGTTTCTTGCCGTTTTTGTTTGTATAAATTATCAAGAGTTCGCACGTCGTTGTCGTTCAATACCAAAATCAGCTTACCGTGTTCTTTTAATACGCTTTGGCAGGCTTGTTTTGCAGAGGCGTTTGCTCCTTTGCGAGAAAAAATTATGGCAACGTTACGCAACGCATTATTATACAAATATCTTTCGGTAGAGTAAATTTCGTCCTGTCCTATCTGTTCGGAAAAGTTTTTACATTCAAACAGTATAAAACACGAGTTATATTTGTCGTAGATAAATTTCCAAAAACTTTCCGGGTTGTTTTTTAGTGCGGCGACAATGTCAAAACGATATAAATCTCGGTTGTTTTTGTGTTGGGCGACGGTGTGTTCAATGTTATTTTGAAAAATTTCATTTACAAAATCAAAACAAAAGTTTTCGTATTTTGTAAAATCTTTCTTGCCGGGAAGAATATTCGCCAACCTCTCGGTAAATGACGGCGCAGTATTTGATTTGACGATTTTCCTGTGCGGAAACAGCAATTTCGCTACGTTGTTGTCAAGCGGGCGCGGGGACACGTTTTCGGTGGAAAAGGTCAAACATTGCGCAAGACGCGATCGCAAATTTCCGTCGTCGCCGCAAAGGAAAAACAGGTTTTCCAAAGAAACAAGGTTTATTTTATCGCCGTACAGCAAAGAAATATCCTCAGGGACGTCTTTGGTGTCAAACGATTGATTTATAACAAAAATTATTGACGGAAGATATTGCTTGCCGATACGTGCAATATCTAACGCAAGAGCGCGCCACAGGTGTTTTGCAATCGGATATGCCGTATAAATAGTTTCTATTTTTATATCGTCGCCGACAACGTAATCCCACGGATATTTATTTGGTTCGGCATTTTTCTGTAAACAAAAATTTCGATCGAAAATTTCGCCGATTATTTCTTCGAAAGAACGTCCTCTTTGTATGTTCGGAGTTTCAGTATTCGTAAAATTGTTTGTGTTGTTCGTGTCCATTGTCACTCCTTGGTACAGTTAAACGATTTTTGCTTGTGTAATAAAATTTCGTTCGGCAAACCATATATTCAACAAAATTATATCACAGGGCTAAACGTATCGCAACAAAATTATAGTCGGGTTGTACGCAAACGGTCATATTTTATGCCGTTTTTTCTATTGAAATACGGCTAAACGGGTTGTATAATAAGTTTATAAGTCGAGGCATACCCTCGTCGCAACACAAAAGTAACGCTCGAAAGGAGGCGCGCCAGATGGAACATTTCAATCCCCTGCTTAAAGGCAACGACAAAGCGAACAAATTTATTACAATCGGCGAAATTATGCTCAGGCTCACTCCGCCCAATTATGAAAAAATTCGTACGGCAACAAATTTCGAGGCGAGTTACGGCGGTAGCGAGGCGAATATCGCGCTTGCGCTTGCAAATTTGGGCATAGACAGTACGTTTTTCAGCGTTGTACCCAACAACAGTCTTGGCAAAAGCGCGATCCGAATGTTGCGCAGTAACGACGTGCATTGCAGTCCCGTTATACTAAGCACTCCCGAGGAAACGCCTACTCACCGTTTGGGCAGTTACTACCTCGAAACGGGCTACGGGATACGCCCCAGCAAGGTTACCTACGACCGCAAGCACAGCGCGTTCAGCGAATACGATTACAGCAACGTCGATCTCGCCAAATTGTTGGACGGGTACACTTGGTTGCATTTGAGCGGTATCACGCCCGCCCTGTCGCCGAGTTGCGCCAAGTTGGTGTCGGACAGCATTAAAATCGCCAAACAAAAAGGGCTGACCGTCAGCTTTGACGGCAATTTCCGCAGTAAATTGTGGACGTGGGAAGAGGCGAGAGATTTTTGCACGGAATGTTTGCCCTATGTAGACGTGCTGTTGGGGATAGAACCGTACCATTTGTGGCGGGACGAAAACGATCACGCCAAAGGCGATTGGAAAGACGGCGTACCCCTGCAACCGAGTTACGAACAGCAAGACGAAATTTTCCAAAAATTTGTGGCACGTTATCCCAACATAAAGTGTATCGGACGTCACGTGCGCTATGCGCATAGCGGTAGCGAAAACAGCTTAAAGGCTTTTTTGTGGTACGAAAACCACACGTTTGAAAGCAAACTGTTTACCTTTACCATTCTCGACAGGGTGGGCGGCGGCGACGCTTTTGCAAGCGGCTTGATATATGCAATGATGAACGGCTACAAAGCAATGGATATGGTAAACTTTGCGGTGGCAAGCAGTGTTATCAAACACACTATCCACGGCGACGCAAACATAACGGACGACGCAAAAGCCATTCGCGATTTGATGAATATGAACTACGACATAAAGCGTTGACGCGTTTTGAAAAGTTCTTTCCGACGGCGTGCAGAAACACAACTGAGCGTCGTTAAATTTACTGCGTTTGGTTTCGGCTTTTCTTTGCCGAACCGTTGCGTTTTTACCACCGTACGGCAAGGGCAATGTACGTGTAGTAGGTACATCGAGGTGTGAAGTGCGTTTGAGTGTGTAAATATCGGCGGAAAATGGCAGTCGGCGCACTTGTTTACTTGCGGAAAAAGTGGTACAATATTGCTATGAAACGAACCGTTTATGCGGACGGTCGCGCGCTCGTCTACGAATTGGAGCGCAAACCCGTCAAAAATCTGAATTTGCGCGTTAAGCCCGATGGCACCGTATATGTTTCGGCGCATAACCGTGTTGACGTTGCAAAGATCGACGAATTTGTTCTTTCCAAGGCAAATTTTATTTTCAACGCCCGCGCACGGCTTGGCAAATCTGTTTCGCGCAATGCCTTTACGGAAAAGTTTTGCGACGGCGAAGTTTTGCAACTTTTCGGTGAGAAAAAGGTTTTGCGCGTTTGTTGCGGGCAACCCTCCGTTACTGTTACGGATCGGGAAATTGTTTTGACTGTACGCGATGTGACCGACGACACGTCGAAAAGGAACGTTATCGACAAATGGTTGCGCGCACGTTTCGAGGAAACCGCAACAGCGTTGTGCAAGATGATTTTTCCTGTGTTTTCGCGATATGGGGTGAGTTTTCCGCAGATAAAATTCCGCAAAATGTGTTCGCGTTGGGGCAGTTGCAACCCCTCTCGCAAAATCGTAACGTTCAACTACGCGCTTGTTTCCGCGCCGCTCGATTGCATAGAATACGTAGCGGTACACGAGTTTTGTCATTTTCTTCACCCCGACCACTCCGCGGCGTTTTATGCCTGTTTGATGGCGGTTTTGCCCGATTGGAAACGTCGTAAAAAGTTGTTGAACGCAACTTGTTCGGCTTTTTGTTGATTTGGGTGAAAGGAAAGTTTACAACTTTGTCAAAACCGTTGACAATTTGCGCGTTGAGCGGTATAATATGTTAGCAAATTAAATATGCGCCCTCAGCCGAGCAACG
>CANQND010000056.1 GCA_947625115.1 uncultured Clostridia bacterium
CGACCTTTCCAGATTGTCCTTTGCCCTTTGCGGCAGTTCCAGCGCAACAAACACTCGCATATTTCCCCCTCTCCTTTTTTTCATTGTACCACAATCGCGCCCGTTTTGCAACACGCACATTTTTTCGCGGTTGAGTTTGCCCGCAGTGTTGACAATCTTTGTTGAAAGTTGTAAAATCAAGCTACCACATTACATCGTTATATTGTCAACATAGACGCACATACCACTACTTGGTAGAAGTATGTGTCTTTCGTCAATATGCGTCTATGTGTTTGACGATGTAGTGTGGTAACTATCGAGGCGCATATTCTACGAGGTGTCGCAACGATAGTTGCGGCACTTTTTTTATTGCCCTCATTTTCTTGACAATCGAATGGGGGGGGTATACTAAATGTACATTATTGAAATTTTCACAAGAGGAAGCTATGAACAAAAGAACTGCGGAACGGAGTTCGCCGTCAGGTTTTGTTAATATCGGGAGTTGACAAAAATTCTGCTCTGTTATAAAATGAAACTGCGACACAGTTAAATACAATTCGTTTGGAACATACTTTACTTCGGTAAAGTGTTCCTTATTCGCACATACAAATTTCCAAATGGATTGTATTGTAAACTAGTGTCGCAACTATGCGAAAAGGTGCTTTACGGTGCCGTTTCGCAAGAAGCGGCACTTTTTTTACCGAAAATTATTTTCACAGGAGGAAACTATGAACAAATGTAGCAAATGCGGTACGGAGTTCGAAGGCAAGTTCTGCCCCGAATGCGGCACGGCGGCAAACGCCAAGCCCGTTTGCCCAAACTGCGGCGGCGAGTTGGGCGAAAACGTCAAGTTCTGCCCTAATTGCGGCTGTAACCTCGCTTCGCCCCAAGCGGCGCAACCGCAAGTTGTAATCAACGTCGATTGGCGAAAGATAATTAAATATCTGCCCATTGTGTTCTTCTCGCTTTGGGCGGCATTGCTTTGGGCGTTCTACTCCGCGCCCGTCACCTTGGGCGACGGCTTTTTTATCGAAACGGTAAACTTGTACGGAGTACTCAAAGACGAAATGATGTCCGATCTGTACTCCGCAACAAATGCTCTCATTGCCTTTGCCGTCATAGCGGACGTCTACGCTGTGGTATTTAGCGTGGCGTATATCAAGGGTAGCAAGCGTTTGCGCAATATATTTACTTATGCAAGTTTTGCATTGCACATTGCAATAGTTATTTGCGCGGCGGTATTCGGCTCTGCATTGAATACCTACTTGGAGGGCTTTGAAGAGAACTCGGGCAACCTCGTTGCCGTGGTGATTGCATTGACGGTTGTTTTTGCCGTTCTGCAAATTGTATCTGTTGTGCTTGCGTATAAATTCCCCTCGGCAGAGCAGGAACCCAAGCAACGCCAAGCCCGCGCAAAGTCCCGCACTCCCTCCAAGGCAAAACAATGGCTTTCCGCACACAGAACATTGGTGGTGGTTTTGTTGGTTGTGTTGGTGTTGGGAGCAACTCTCGGTACCGTTCTGCCCATTACGCTCGGCAACATTTTCCGTTCGGGCAAGGTGGACAAGATCCAACTCGGAGATAGCTACGCCCAAGTGGAAAAGATACTTGGCGAACCCAATTCTTCCACAGAGTACCAATATCTGTATTACAGCAAGAACGTAGCCGACAAGCTCAAAGAAATGGAGCAAATACAAAAGCAAGCGGAAACGGCAACAAATTTCAGTCAGCTAAGCAAACTTCAATCACAAATGGAGAAGTTGGAAGAGGAACTGAAAACTTTGGAATACAAGTATATCCAAGTGACATTTTCCGACGGCAAGGTGACAAGCGTCCTGCTCGATACCAAAGCCAATAGCAACTCCCAAAACACGACTAAGGAAACAAAAAGCATATCTCTTTCTGAAATTCCTCTCAATGCCAAGCCTGAGTATGCCACTATCTACGCCACTATTTACTACGCAGACGGAAGCTACAAATTGTATGCTATTTCCAATATCACACGCACCACAGACCGGCAGGTGTCTTGGCAAGACGATTTCGGTTCATATACGGCAGATATAAAGTATGGCAATGAAATAGGTGTAGGTTCAGTTATAAACATCACCCTTTCTCTTAATGGCGGAACTCTTGCTGACGGCGAAAGCCTACGTCAGCAAGTTGTTTTCGGCTATGAGTTCTCGTTGCCAGTACCTGCCAAAGGAAACTATGTCTTTGCGGGTTGGTATGGCAATAGACAGATGACGGATAGCAATGGTCAAAGCACAGAAAAATGGAATATTAACAAAATGGAAATGGCATTAGAGGCAAGATATACCGCCGCCGACTACGAGATAACTTACCACAACGCCGAGGACGCAGTTAATCTCAATCCGACTTCCTACACCGTGGAGGACAACAGTATAAATTTGAAACCCGCAATCAAGCGCGGTTACACTTTTGTTGGTTGGTATAACGACAGTTCTCTGCAAAACAAAGTAGACAATATCTACACTTCGCAGGCGGAAGATATTGAACTTTGGGCAAAGTGGGAGTTGACAAGATACACGATTACTTATCATAATACTTACAATTGTACCAATAACAACCCCCAATATTATACGGTTCAAGACGAAGATTTTTCTTTGAAAGAACTGTCAATGGAAGCGAGAGAGTTTATTGCTTGGTGTACCGACAGCAATTTGGAATATGAGATAGATACAGTTGACGTTTCGCAAGCAAAAGACATCGAACTGTGGGCTAAGTGGGAATACGTGCAATATGATCTTACATTTAACTACGACAGCAACGTAGGAGATTTTGACGGCGACAAACCCACCAAGTACACAATCGAGGGTTTGACGTTGCCGCAACTTGTGGGTAAAAACGGTAACGGACATTTCGGCATCGGATGGAGGGACGAAACGGGAAAAATATACACAAACGAAATTCCACAAGGAACAACGGGCGATTTGACTTTGACTGTGGTATGGGGAGGTATTCACACTTGGAGTAGTGACGGTAAATGTATTTATTGTAAAGCATTGAAAGAACCGTACAGCGAAGTGGGTGGAGAAGTCAAACCGTACACAATGAGCAACGGAAAAATTGTTTTCGGTACCTATCCGCAAAGCAAAGTTGAGGGTACTGCACTGCAATCTATGCTTAACGCAGAGATACAAAACAAACTTCCGTCAAGCAACAACGCCAACGGTTGGACAGACTACGGTTATTATATTAGTAAGGAAGTGAAGAGCTATATGTGGTACGTAGACGTAAACTACCAAAATGAAAAATATCGCGGAGTGTACTTTACAAGTTACCGCCCTGATTCTACAACAAGTAGTAGTAATAGCAGTACAGGAAATACTTACCAAGACGATAACGGTTACAACACAAACACAGTGTATTGGTTCAAATGGGAACCCATAACTTGGCGTATACTCAACAATGCAGGCGGCAAGGCACTCATTATGTCAGATTTAATAATAGACAGTCAACAATATTACCACGAGGATAGCGGAACACGCACGATTGACGGCAAAACGGTGTACCCCAACAACTACAAGGAAAGCGACATACGCAAGTGGTTGAACGCCGATTTCTACAACGCCGCTTTTGACGAATTGAGCAAAGATTTTATTATTCAAACGGAAGTGGACAACAGTGCGAGTACGACAAAGGACAGTAACAATCAATATGCTTGTGAAAACACACTCGACAATGTATTTTTGCTCAGTCACAAAGAGGCTACAAACAGTAGTTATGGTTTGAATTCTTCCACTCGCCAACTCAAACCTACCGACTACGCGCAATGTCAAGGCGCATACACTGCAACGGGTAGTTATCAAGGCTGCGGTTGGTGGTGGCTTCGTTCGCCTGACCGCGCTGATAGTCTCGGCGCGTACGGTGTCTACCACGACGGCTATGTCAGTATCGGCAGCTACGATGTGAACAACACTTATGGCGGCGTGGTGCCCGCTTTGCAAATTCAGTTGTAACCCTCCCAAAAAAACATCTCAAAAGCCGAGAGCAAGCAAGCTCTCGGTTTTTTTGCGGGGCAACGTTGTCAGTCGGTAAATCTGCCTTTTGCATAGAGTTTTAGGCATATATCTTTTCAAACTCGCGCTGTAAACCGTCTGTCGTCCTGCCTTTGTCAGTCGGTAACCTTACCGATAATTTCCGTACCGCCCACAAAGGAGTTGAAGATGTTGCCCGCTTCGTCGCCGCACGCGGAGGCAAAGCACTGTATCAATTGAGAACTCGGCGCAACGGTAAACTGCGCTTGGTCGTAGTAGGTTTGCAAGCTCTTCCAAAACTTGTTTGCGCCTACCGTTTCGTACACGGTGTTGAACATAAGGCTGCCCTTTACGTAGGTGAACACAACGTATTCGTTATCCGATTTGTACTCCTGCACACTGCGCATTCTGCGGTCTACGTTTTGGTAGTAGCGGTCCAACACGTCCACGTAGGTAACGTAGGTTTTGGTGCAGCCCAAAATGTTGCGGGAAAGGGGCGTTGCGCCCGTGCTGTCGAGGTACAGGTAGGTGACAAATTCGCAAAGACCCTCGTCCTGCCAAGCGTCGGTTATCTGGTTGTTGCCCACCACGCCGTAAAACCATTGGTGAGCCGTTTCGTGGGCGATCGCCTCTTGGTAGCTTGCGCTGCCGCTTGTTACCATTGCAAGGTTGGGGTACTCCATTCCGCCGTAGCAAAAGCCCGTTTCGGCAACGCTGTACTGTTTGTAAGGGTATTTGCCCACGTTTTGGTTGAGGTAACTCAACATTCCGCAAGCGGTGGCAAGGCTTGTTTCGGGTTCGGCGTCGTTGTAGTAAAAGTAGTTTACCTGCACGTCGTCTACCGTTTTGGAAATTTTGGTAAATTCGCAGGAGAGTACCGCGGCAAAATCTCGCACAGCCTCGGCGCGGTAGCGGTAGGTAACAAAGCCGTTGTCGCTTGTTGCGTCCGTCAGTTCGCCCGTGCAAGCCACAAGATACTTTTCGGGCAGGGTGAGGCTGACGTTGTAGTTGGCTGTTTCGCTAACAAACGGGTCGCCGATGTTGTAGTAGGGGCTGGCGGTGTACGTGCCGTTGTCCACGTGGCACAGCACGGGGTACCAATTGCCGAGGTTGACGGTTTTGTCGTTGTAGCCCAAGCGGTGGCAGATGTTTGCCAATTGCACGCGGTAGGTCATTTCTACTTCCGCGCCGTCGTTGGGGAACAGCCCGTTTTCCGTAGGCACGGACAAGATGTCGCAATCGCTCCCCTCCACGGTAAAGGCTACCGCTTTGCCGTTTACTTTTACGCTGTCGAACACAATTTCGCCGTAACTTTCCCCGTTGGGGTAGGCTCTGCCGCGGTAGGCGTTGGACACCACGGGCGTTGCCGCGTCTTGGCGGTATTGGTTGGCGTAGATGTGAAATTTTACGCTGTCAAAGCTGTTGTCGCTTCGGTTGGTGATCTTTACCGTTTGTACCGCGCTTAGCACGTGCGCCTCGTCGTCGTAGCTTGCAACAATGTTGTATTCGTCGCCGTTTTGCACGGCAAGTTTCATTTTGTCCGTTTTGCAAGCGGCAAGCGCGGCGCAACAGCACGCAAGCAGAAGCAGGGCAATCAACGTCAGTACGGTTTTTTTCATACATTCTCCCTCAAATATTTGTTTTCAGGTACATTGTATGAGCGGGCAAGTCAGATTATGTTGGGCGACATTTGAACCGATTGCAACGCGGGTGCCGCAACGCGTTTTTCCCCTCACAAAAAAACGCCGCATTTTTTCGGCGCGGCGGTTGCGCAAATATATTGAAGTTTTTGTTATTTATTTAATACTACATTACAATTGGGACGAACTATCGACCGACTGCACGTCCGAGAACATTGCCGTTAAAAGGAGTTTCGCGCCAAATTGCGCGGATAAAACCGCCCTTTTTGTTTGCGGAGGCTTTTTGCAAGGCGCGCAAATGCGCAAGAGCGGCAAATTTTGCGCACATTTTTGCGGCAAAGAGCATATTGTGTATTTATATGCGCGGCGTAACCGACCCGTTTGGGCGAAAAAGTTTTGTCGATCTGCCCCCAAAACCGTCCTTTTTTGCCGTTGCTCGGCGGCAATAAAAAAAACAAAAAATATTTTTTCGCAAAAACTGCGTCAATTTGGTTGACGAAATGTGCGAAATTGTGATAAAATCTCAACATTATCAACTGAGAATAGGTATCTCGCCTTAGACTTCAAGTTTAATGGCTCCGAAAGTTCTCCTTTGTTGTTTGTTTAGCTTGGAACTAAATAGATCTACTCGGAACGTATGGGGCGAAGATTATCTGTTTTTGTTGGTAAACAGCCTATGCCCTGCAATGATACGGTTCCGATTTTTTTTACTGTCGGCAGGCAAAAGCGCAGTGGCGAACAAGGGCGAGTTCGGGAAAGAAGTTTTGCACCCGCTCACCTTGACCCACAAAACACCGAAATTTTTTGTGGATAAGTAAAAATGCAGTGACCGCCTGCAGGCGGTTCTTCGTTCTCTCCGAACGAAGAACACGTTGTCTACAAGTGAAAAACGGTGGAAAAGTAAAACGACGGAAAATTTTTCGTTGCGACAGCGGTCCAAAACAGCTTGCAATTCGTGCGCGAAGAACGCCCGATAGCAAATATAAAAAATTTTATGGAGGGAAAAAATGAAAAG
>CANQND010000057.1 GCA_947625115.1 uncultured Clostridia bacterium
GGGGGCAATGTCCCGCAAAGTTCGGGCGTGTACCGAATCTTTGCGTCCTTGCGGGGGCTGGCGGGGCGGTACACTCCCCGCCGAAAGTGTCTTAGGGTACCCACGCAAGTACGCTAATACTTGCGTGGGAGAGGAACAGCTGACTGACAGCGGCACCGACCGCAATTTGTGCGGTTGGTGCTGTCTAAGGATAGCTGTGACGAGTTCCGCGCGTGTAGCGCGAACCACTTAGTCCGACTGCGGCGGCGCGTAAGCGCATTGGTTCAGGGTGTACTCTATATAAAAGATAACCGACCTCCGCCGAGGAAGTCGGTTTTCTAAATGTTGTTAATCTCACCGTCGCTTGCGCTTGCGTTAGCGTAGCAGCAAGCAAGCGACCGCCGCACGATTGGTCGGAACGGTTACTCGGGGTCGCGGGAGAAGATTGCCTCGTCTTCGGCGGACTTTATCTCGCGGCGGGCGAGTCCTTTTTCGATCAACTGCACTATTCCCTCATAGGGCATATAGTAGTCCTCGGGGACTCGTGAAGTGCGCACAAGACCCAACTTCTTGACAGTTTCGTTTACCAACACCAAACTCAGCTTGAAATGCTTTTCGTTTCTTAGGCGGTACAATGCTGGGGTGTCCTTGTAGGTACCCGCGCTATCCGTTTGTTCCAACTGATAGGGTCCGTCGGCGTAGTCGGCAATGTCAAGGGGCAAAAATATGCAGAGAGTTTTTCCGCGAAATGCAAGTCGCGCAACATATCTCCTGCCCGCCTTGAATGTTTCGCGTTTCCAACTTATGCGCGATTTTACTCCCTTGTAGGAGAGAAGTTCGTTTTTCAGCAGGGTGTAACGACGTTTTACGTTGTCGTCAGACTGAATGAGCCTTGCCAAAAAACTTCTGTCGTAGCGCAACGTTCCCGCCTCGTGAGATTCCTCCTGATCCTCTTGCAAAGGCTCTTGCTCGGCAACTTCCTCATCGGGTTGTTGCTCAACGGGTTGTTCAACAGGTTGTTCAACGGGCGGTTGCTCTTCAACAGGTTGGGGTTGCGCCGCGGCGGCTTGCGCCTGCGCTTCTTCTCGCTCGGCAAGCTGTTCCGCCTGCGGTTGAGGCGACGGTTCCGTTTCCGTTTTGGGTTGTTGATTTTGCTCGGAACGATTGCGTTTTACGACAAGGGCAATGCACACCGTTATCGCAAGCATAAGCAGGGTTTGCGCAAAAAGGAACCAAAACAAAACGTCCGACAGCGAATTTACATACTGTCCAAACAGAGTATCCGACAAAAAACCAAGCATAAAATTTTTCCTACCTTTGTGTTAGTTTTGTTGCCGCACGGGCAACGTTTTGCAACGACAGGGCGGCATTTGCGCCGCCCGTCGCCACTTCAAATAATGGAGATTAGTCAACCTTTACCGTGAAAGTAAGAGTATCAGAATAAGTTCCGCTGTGTATAGCTGCGCCAGCTGCGGCTTGTTCGATTTTGGCTTTGAGAGTAACCGAACCTGCTTGTCCTGAATAGTTTGAGTGATCTACACCGCTTATAATTGTAGCATTGTTTTGAAGATCGTCACTTTCAGTATCTTTCTTCAACGAATAAGCGAGAGCATCGCCCGAATTTACAAGTTTCCAACCGCTGTTGTAGTTTTCACTGCTAACCGTAACGGAAAGGTGTTTGCCGTTTTCAACAAGTGCGCTGGTTACCTGTACGGTAAAGCTACTCTCTTTATCGGGTGTTAAAGCAAGCGAACTTTCAGAGATGGATACTACCCATGCTTCGCCAACTGTATATGTAACATTAACAGTTCCTTGCTTATCGGGAGTGCCTTGGTTAATCTCCGCCGCACTCGCGGTGCTTGTGAAAGCCACAGCTACGCCTACGATTGCCGCGCAAACAAACAGCGCGATCAAAGCGTAAAGCCAAACTTGCTTTGTCATTTTCTTTGTCATTTTTTGTTACCTCCAAAAATTTTTTATTTTATGATCAACGGGTCAAGCCCGAAGTCATCATTTAACGATAATCTTTACGTTGCCAGCCACGTTGTTGGTGGGGGTGCGATCCGCCATACGGTAGGGCTGGATAAACAACACTGCGTTGTACTCGCCCGCGGGCAAGCCGTGCGCAAGGGTTATCTGGTAGATGTGCTGTCCTGCGCCCACCAAACCCGATGTGTACAGCACTTCGACGGTGTTGTCGTCGTTTACAAGGCGCAACTCAAATGTGAGATAGTACAAACCGAAATTGTCCTCGGGGTTGTACAGGTCGATAGCTATCGCGTCGGTATCGGGCGGAATGGTCAACTCCGAAAAGCCCGCAATAGACACGCTTTGCGACGGCGTATCGGGGCTGACGTCGGGGCGTTTGTTTTGCGCGCTCGGGTCAAAGCCCAACCCTCCGCCTTGGGGAGCGGCAGGCTCGGGTTCGTAACCCATCATAAGCACGCACAGCACAACGTTGGATAACATAAGTACCATAATGAGTACCAGCACAACGGAAAGTCCTTTGGTTATGTTCATTTCAATTCTCCTTTGCAATAGATTTGTCAGGCTTCTACAAGCACTGCCGTAAAGGTGAGGGAATCTTTCCACTCTCCCGCAAATTGCGCGGGTGCTTTTAGCGTGAGCGTTACGGTGAAATCTTCGTTTAGCGGGTCTTGACCCGAACCCCAAGTTAGTTGCCACAGCAACAGACCTTTGTCGTTGTCGTAGGTGTTATCTGCCGTCTTGCCGTGATCGTCGCTGTTGCAGGACACGGTGTAGCCGATTGCAATGCCGTCGGTAAGCAAGATACGGAATTTTTCGTCGGCGGTGGCGTTGCCGCTCTTTACGTAGAGGGCAAGGACGTCGCCCTCGCCAAGCACAATGCCCTTGGCGGAAACGTTTATCGTTGCGGTGACTGTGCCGTCGCCCTGTGCGGTAAATTGCACCGCGTCGTCGAGCGTGAAAGTCCAACTGCGAGTGACCTCTTCGTGGGGCGGTTCGCGAATTTCCCATTCACAATCGATACACTTGCCGTCCACAATGCGGTGACGTAACTGTACGGTTTGCTGACAATAGCGGCATTTTACCGTGTGGTAATTTGCGTCGTACTTTGTTGCCTGACCGTTGCTCACTACGCGGAAATCGTGCGGAATGGCTCCGTTCAAAACCGTACCGCTCGGGTACGCGCTTGCGGATACGCCTGCGTGGTCGCTCGCCTTGATTTCGAGGTCGTCACAGCAGTTGGCAGTCCATCTGTTGTTAGGATAGGATTCTGTCGAGGCACCGTTAATGACAATATAGTTACTGCTACTATCTTTTTTGCCGACATAGAACACTGCCCAATTGTGTTGTCCCACAAAATCGCCGCCGTATCCCTCATACTCGTTTTCGACAACGCCAATTGCCGAATAGCCGCAGTCGGGGCAAACGCCGTCGTCGTTCAAGCGATGTTCGACTTGGATCGATTCGCCGCAAGAGCAGTACACGGTGTGGTAAGTTTCGTCAACGCAAACTGCCTGCCGAGGAGCCGTCACGCGGAAATCGTGAGTGTACTCGTCGGTGTAGGGCAACCCGAGGGGTTCCCTGTCGGGGTGTTCTACGGGCGAGGGGTAGGTTTCTAATTCCCAACCCCAAGTTTCAATACATTGACCTATATCTCCATATGCGTAGGTGTAATACCTATCGTAATCATTTTTCAATGTGATATTATCTTGCTTGGGTGGTTCATGCCCATCAGGACGATAATCAATGTCGTTAGTAGAAAACAATCCCCATACATTTTTGCCCTCGTAATATTCAGGATCATCGTAGTAATAAATTTGTACGCTGACGCTGTTGTCGCAAATTACACACTCGCCGCTACCATCGCGGTATTCCGTTTGGTGAGGCACCACCATTTGCAAACCGCAAAGGGAACAAGTAACCAAATGGTAATATTTGTTAATGTAATATGCGGGGTTATCTGCGGTTACGCGGAAATCGTGCGTTACATTAGGCGTTGCGCCGTAAGTATCAATGTACCAATTATTACCGGGTAGGTGGCTTGAAGCAGCTAGCATAATCTCTGGTAGAGATGCCATATCGTCACTAAAATGCATAATGCCGTCATATCCCAAGGTGTTCTCGCGTGTTTCACCCCAATCATATACGGCCACCTCCATACTACTGCCATATTCTGCTTTTTCCAAGGTCCTATATGAGGATATATACAATTTAGGTACAACATATCCGCCCGGGCCGTCTTCATCTATAATTTCATCCCATGTATCAAATACACCGAAAATAGAATTACCGCAAGCTATCGCTCTATAATCGTTATGTGCTTCAAAACCGCTATTGCAATCGATACATTTACCGTCTTTACCATACCTGTGCGGAACCTTTATTGCCAAGCCGCAACCTTGACAAATAACTACGTGTCCGTCGGAATCTGTATATCTACTATAAATTTGTTCGCTGTTCCACACACGGAAATCGTGGAAAGTATTCCACACGGGTTCATAATATGAAGTTTCTTCATCGAGCCAATCGCTGGAACCATACATTCTATATGTATCGAAAGAAATCGCACCATGGTCGGTGTTGTAATCACCATTGTCGGCCAACGTATCCCCAAGTATACCGAGCTGATCAATCAAATCATATGTTTCCTCTGAGGTGTCGTTCATTGAATATATAATTGACTGTCTTTTCATCAAACCCATCATATTTAATGGCAGACCGTCCTTGTACATTTCAAAGTTGTCTACCGTACCAGACGACGATGTTGGGATTGTTCCATAAAATATAGCGAAACCCTTACCACCGAAATATATTCTTGAAACTGCCTTTTGCCAACCGCAATCTTCGCACACACCGTTTTCGTTCAGGTTGTGGGCGATGAGCATTGTTTGGTCGCACATTCTGCATTTGGAAATATGGTAAACGTCGTCGTAGGGGATAGCCCTGTGCGTGCTATCCGAACGGAAATCGTGAGTTACGCCCTCCTTGAAATAAGAAGAGTATTGTGTACTTGCGGCGGGATACTCGCGCCAATTTGCTTCCCATTGCTCGTGAGTTGCCGTGCAGGGGCGAAAATCACCATATGGGTCTTGTAAAACATTTACGCTGTTTCCTAAGTATATCAAACGGTACTCGTTTCCGTCCGCAATTTTTGGCACGCGATCTTCTTCGGTGTAAGCCATTTTCTTAAACGTGTGGTCTGAATAGAAGTAAGCCACAGCGTTGGTGCCGTTGTAGTCCAACACAACAACATCTTCTGCGGAGCTGTCCGCATTAGCCAAATCGCCCTTGGAGAGGGGCAAAACCGCCGCGGTGACTGCGCACACAACGGCTACCGTCGCAAGAATGACGAACAGTACTTTTTTCCATATAGGTTGGGATAAATTGACTTTTTGCATTAGTTTCTCCTTGTCAAGGGTGTTAGTAAAAGTAGACATTTTCTAACAAAAAACTGTTGACAAACGAAAAAAAAGTGTACAATGTAAATTACATTTGAGCGAGTAAATTTTGACGGAAAACGTCCGTGTGTCGGCATTTTGCCGCAAAAATCGACTACTTCGGCACTGTTTGCGCAAAAATGTACGGTTATACCCCCCCCCGTTTGCGATCGGGGCGGAACAAAAACGACCCAAATCGAGTTTTTGTCGAAAGTTAGTTAAATTCTACTTTTTTTGAAAAATTTTGTAATGTCACAAATTTTGCTCCGAAGAGGGCTACTTTTTTGATATAATAGGGTATTATATAGAAGAAAATATAGCCGACCAAACGCAATGCGAGTCAAGGACGGGCAATAGCCCCCACCGTTTCACTCCCTGAGAATAGTGAAGTTTTGCGCTACGCGCAAAGTGAAGTAGCTTCGCTGTGAAGTACGCCTGCGGCGTGTGAAGTTTGCGGCGTTGCCGCAAGTTGAGGACGGGGCAATAGCCCCCACCGTTCCACTCCCCGACCACCCACCCCCTGTGTGCGGGGAGAAAGTCGGTGTTGCTATATATAGAAATATTCGAAATTTTGATATATTTTGCCCGTAGGGGACAAGGCGAAAACAGTTACAATAGCTTTCTCTTGACGACGCAAGAGAAAGTGGCGTCCGCAGGACGACGAATGAGTTTCGACCTGAAAAGCAGGCTATATATTGCTAAAAATCTCTCTATGCAATGCAAAGAGGTTTGTTAAAGGTAATAGCTATATACAGTTTGTTTCGGTAGTCGAAACTCATCAGTCACCTATCGGTGACGACTGCGTTGGGGCGTTAGAAAAGCCCCAACTTGCCCGCGCTCACGGCAAAGTGTCCACAGGACACGTTTGCTTTGCGTGGCGCGCTCTTGCGTCGTAAAGGGAAGCCTTATACGCAGTTGCGAACTTACCACCTACGGACAAAGTACATCGGAATATGAAAAAACTTATACACAGTAACCGACTAACTCCTCGCGAACAGGGGTGGGTGGTCGGGGAGAGGAATGGAGGGGGATATAGTTAGTTTCGGGTATACCTCTTCCACCGCCTAACGGCGGTCCCCCTTCCCCCTCGTCGCCGCACGGCTTTGGTTAGCACCAAGCACGCAAGCGCGCTCGGTACCGCTAACAGTC
>CANQND010000058.1 GCA_947625115.1 uncultured Clostridia bacterium
ATTGAAAGAACCGTACAGCGAAGTAGACGGAGAGGTCAAACCGTACACAATGAGCGACGGAAAAATTGTTTTCGGTACCTATCCGCAGAGCAAAGTTAAGGACACAGCGTTGCAATCTATGCTCAACGCCGAGATACAAAACAAACTTCCGTCAAGCAACAACGCCAACGGTTGGACAGACTACGGGTATTATATTAGCGGTGAAGTCCAGAGTTATATGTGGTACGTAGACGTAGAATACCAAGGAGCAAAGTATCGCGGAGTGTACTTTACAAGTTACCGCCCTTATTATACAATACGTAGTAGCAGTACAGAATATACCAACCAAGATAACAATGGTTACAACTCAAACACAGTGTATTGGTTCAAATGGGAACCCATAACTTGGTGTATACTCAACAATGACGGCAATAAGGCACTCATTATGTCAAATTCAATATTGGATAGTCAACAATTTTACCACGAGAATAGCGGAACGCGCACAATAGGCGGTAAAACGGTATATGCCAATAACTACAAGGAAAGCGATATACGCACGTGGTTGAATGACGATTTCTATAATTTTGCTTTTGACGAATTGAGTAAGAATTATATTATTCAAACGGAAGTGGACAATAGTGCGAGTACAACAAGTAGCAGTAACAATCAATATGCTTGTGAAAACACTCTCGACAATGTATTTTTGCTCAGTTACAAAGAGGCTACAAACAGTAGTTATGGCTTAAATTCTTCCATTCGTCAACTCAAAACTACCGACTACGCGCAATGTCAAGGTGCGTATACTGCAACGGTTAGTTATCAAGGCTGCGGTTGGTGGGGGCTTCGATCGCCTGACAGCAATAATAGTAGCGACGCGGGCGGCGTCAGCTACGACGGCAATGTCAATGACGACTACCGTGTGGACAGCACTAATTACGGCGTAGTTCCCGCTTTGCAAATTCAGTTGTAACCCTACCCCCCCAAAAAAACATCTCAAAAGCCGAGAGCAAGCAAGCTCTCGGTTTTTTTGCGGGGCGCGGGCAAGGCGGTCCTCTTCTAAAACGGGCGGCGGGTGCATACACTAAGGCGAATAACCGTCGGGGGTAATGGGTTTTGGCGAAAGCGGAAGATTTTTTTGACAGGGGCTTGTCCGACGCGGAAGCGGCGGAGCGGTTGGTGCGCGACGGGGCGAACGTAACCGAGCGCAAAACGAAACACGGCTTTTTGCGCAAGTTTTTTGCGCAGTTTGCCGATTTGATGATAGTAATTTTGTTGATTGCCGCCGCGCTTTCTTTCGGAATGGCGTTGTACACGGGCGACAAGGCGGACCTTTTGGAGCCGTTGATAATCATTGCGATAGTGTTGTGCAACGCCGTACTCGGCACGGTGCAGGAGTACCGCGCGGAGCGTTCGCTTCAAGCGTTGAAAAAGCTCACCTCGCCCAAAACAAAGGTGATACGCGGCGGCAGGGTTATCCTTGCGGACAGTTGCGATCTGGTGCAGGGCGACGTGTGTCTGTTTGAAACGGGCGACGTGGTAACTGCCGATTGCAAACTGCTCTACGCCGAAAGTCTGTTTGTCAACCAATCGGCTCTGACGGGCGAAAGCCTCCCTGTGGAAAAGACGGCAAGCGTGTTGGGCAAAAAGGACGCCGAATCCGTCAAGGTGTTCGGCGGAAGCCTTGTTTGCAAGGGCAAGGGCGTTGCGCAGGTAACGGCAACGGGCAACGCAACCGAACTCGGCAAGATAGCGGATATGCTCTCCTCTGGCGAAAACCTTACCCCATTGCAACAAAAATTGAAACAATTGTCCAAAGTTATCGGCGCGGTGTGCTTGGCGGTGTGCTTGTTGGTGTTGGTAGTCGGCTTTGCAAAGGGAGTGAAAAATATGTCGCAAGGCTCCACGCTTGCCACCGTTTTCGTGGACGTGTTGCTCACGTCGGTGTCGCTTGCCGTAGCCGCCATTCCCGAGGGTTTGCCCGCAGTGGTTACCATTGTGCTTGCCAAGGGTATCGAGCGTATGGCAAGCAAAAACGCCGTGGTAAAACGCCTCACCGCCGTGGAAGCGTTGGGTAGCGCGACGGTTATCTGTTCGGACAAGACGGGGACCCTCACGCAAAACAAAATGAGCTTGACGGGCGTATTCGACGGCAAAACCTACGCTTTGCGCGACAATTTGAACGCAAGCGATTTTCTGTTGCAGGCGTTTTGCTGGTGTTCGGACGCTGTTTGCGACGAAAAGGGCAAATGGTTGGGCGACCCGACGGAGATTGCCGTAACGTCCTTTGCAAATCAAACGTTGCGCGCCGAGCGGCTGTACGAGATTCCCTTTGACAGCTCCCGCAAGCTGATGACCGCCGTCGTCAAGGCAAACGGCAAGTACTACGCGGTTACAAAGGGCAGTTTCGAGGCGATGAAAGGCGGCACCAACCCCGCGTTTGAAAAAATTTACCGCACCTACACCAAGCGCGGTTTGCGCGTGTTGGCACTTTCCGTGCGCGAAGTGGGCTACAACTTTCCCCGTTCGCAGGCGTTGGAGCGCGATTTGCCCCTTTCGGCGTTGTTTACCATTGCCGATCCGCCCCGTGCCGAAGCGGCGCAAGCCGTAGCCACTTGCAAAAGCGCGGGCATACGTCCCGTTATGATAACGGGCGACAACCTCGACACCGCCGCCGAAATAGCCCGCAACGTAGGCATACTCGGCGCAAACGATCTGGCGATAGACGGCGAAACGCTTGCGCTTATGTCCGACGGCGAACTATGCGAAAACGTAGAAAATATAGCCGTTTACGCGCGCGTTACTCCCGCCGACAAGTTGCGCATTGTTTCCGCTTGGCAATCTCGCGGCGCGGTGGTGGCGATGACGGGCGACGGGGTAAACGACGCTCCCGCCCTCAAAGCGGCGGATATAGGTTGCGCAATGGGCAGCGGCACCGAAGTAGCCAAGGACGCCGCCGATATGATACTTGCCGACGACAACTTTGCCACCGTGGTAGACGCCGTGTCGTTGGGGCGTAGCGTGTACGAAAATATCAAAAAATCCGTCGCCTACCTGCTCACCTGCAACATAGGCGAAGTTTTGACGGTGTTCGTTGCGTTGTTGGTGTGGAACGTGTCGCCGCTTTCCGCTATGCAACTGCTGTGGATAAACCTCGTCACCGACGGTTTGCCTGCGTTGGCGTTGGGCGTTTACCGCGGCGAAGAGGACGTTATGAACCGTCCGCCCAAGGGCAAAAACGAAACCTTTTTCAGCGACGGCGGCGGTTGGCGAATAGCGGTAGGGGGAGTGCTTTTCGGCTTATGCGCCCTTGCGGGTTACGCTTTGGGCAATACCGTCGGTTACGGCGCGGCTTGCACAACGGCGTATTTGGTTTTGTCCGTTTCGCAGTTGGTGTACGTGTTGGAAATGCGCAGTCGCAAAGGGCTGTTGAGCAAAGGGATAACGGGTTTTATGGCTATGAGCCTGCTTTTGTCCTTGGCTATGGTGGCTTTGGTGGCGTTTGTTCCGCCGTTGCAACGCCTGTTCGGCTTGGTGACGTTGCCTTGGCAGATGTACGTTGCGGCGTTGGGGCTGTCGGCAGTACCCGCTTTGGCGCATTGCCTGTCCAAGCTGTTTTGCCGTCGCGGCGTAAAATTGCGCCGTCCGAGTCACGCGGCGCGTTGAGGGCAAAACTCTGCCGCAAAAAAGAATTTTTGCACAATTATTTTACAAATAGGCGCAGTTCTCTTGAAAAAACTCCGACAATTTGCTACAATACAGTAAACAGAGGAAAATGTAGGTAACAAATGCAATCGGATTCTCTTCAAAAAGTAATGGGATATGCCAAGAGTTTTGCGCAAACGCAACATTGCAACGTGGGCAGTCAGCACATATTGTTCGCAATGGTTGTTTTGGACAACGAGGCGCGGCACTATCTTACAGATATGGGACTCAACAGCGAGGCTTTGCGCTCCGTCGGCGGCAACGTTCGCCGTGAGGAAATTGTCGAACTCAACACCAACGCGGAAATAATCGCTTCGCACGTAAAAGCCGCCGAAACCGACTGCGTACATATGTTGCTGTCCATCTTGGCTACGGAAGGCACCTACGGTTACGACAAATTGGTTTACCGTTTGGGACAAGACGGACCGGAAAAGATTTTCCATAATATTATCAACGAACACCCCGAACTTAGCTGTCTTAGTATGTTGGGCAGTGCGGTAATTCCCCGTCAACCCGTCAAAGCCGTTGCCAACGTCGAGGGGGAACCCTTTGTTGAGCAACCGAGCGTGGTTCCCGTCCACACGGTAGAACAAAACCCGTCGGAGGAGGACATTCCCTACGGTTTCGACCTCACCGCAAAGGCGAGGGCTAACGGTTTCGACCCCGTTATCGGCAGAGAAAAGGAAACGGAACGCGTCATTCAGACGCTCACTCGCCGCACCAAAAACAATCCCGTGCTTGTGGGCGAGGCGGGCGTAGGCAAAACCGCCGTTGTGGAGGGGCTTGCCACCTGCATTGCCAACGGTCAGGTCCCCGACGAATTGAAGAACAAACGCCTTATTCAATTGGATATTGCGGGTATGTTGGCGGGTACGCGTTACCGCGGCGACTTTGAGGAACGCCTCACCGAAGTGGTGGAATGGGTAAAGGAAGAAAAGGACGTGTTGCTGTTCATCGACGAGATACACAACTTGGTGGGCGCGGGAGGCTCGTCCGACGGCGCAATGGACGCGGCGGAAATTTTGAAACCAGCATTGGCGCGCGGCGAACTGCACGTTATCGGCGCAACCACCACGCGAGAGTATCGGCAATATATCGAAAAGGACCCCGCGTTGGAAAGGCGTTTTCAGCCCATCACTGTGGAGGAACCCTCGCAGGAATTGGCAGTGGAAATACTCAAAGGAGTAAAGTCCAAGTACGAGGCGCATCACGGCTTGGTAATTTCCGACCAAGCGATAGAAGCCGCCGTTCAGTTGTCCGTCAGGTACATAACGGACAGGTTTTTGCCCGACAAGGCGTTGGACGTCATCGACGAGGCGTGCAGTAAGTTGAAACTTGCAAGCTACCGCTCTCAATCGGAGGACAACGTGCTGACCGTAGACCACGTTCGCAAAGTGATCTCGCAAATGACGGGCGTACCCGTAGAGGAGCTTTCGCGCGAGGAGAGGGACAAGCTCGTCCACTTGGAAGAGGAACTTGCTTCGCGCGTTATCGGTCAAAAAGAGGCGGTAAGCGTTGTCGCTCGGGCGGTACGCCGTCAGCGCGCAGGGCTAAAAGACCCCAACCGTCCGATAGGCAGTTTCATTTTCGTAGGTCCCACGGGCGTGGGCAAAACGGAGCTTGCCAAGGCTTTGAGCGAGTGTCTGTTCGGCAGTAACAGCGAAGTTGTGCGCATAGATATGTCGGAATATATGGACAAAACGTCCGTGGCAAAGCTAATCGGCGCGCCCCCGGGCTACGTCGGCTACGACGAAAGCGGCTACCTCACGGAAAAGGTGCTTCGCCGCCCGTACAGTGTGGTGCTGTTTGACGAAATCGAAAAGGCTCACCCCGACGTGTTCAATTTGCTTTTGCAGATCCTCGACGAGGGGCGTTTGACCGATTCGCACGGCAAAACGGTAGATTTTCGCAATACGGTGCTTATTTTGACCAGCAACTTGGGCGTAAGCGACGGTTCTTCCGCAGCGATAGGTTTCGGCGCGCAGGACGATTTCTCTCTTATGCAACAGCAGATAGAAAGCGCGTTGCGCAAGTTTTTCCGTCCCGAGTTTCTCAACCGTTTAGACGAGATAGTCACATTCAACTACCTCGGCAAGGACGAAATGGTAAAGATCGCACAAATTATGTGCTATTCGTTGCACAAGAGGTTAAAGGGTACGCTCAATTTGCAGTTTACCGAACGCGCTATATGGTTCCTTGCGTTGGACGGTTACAACAAGGCTTACGGCGCGCGCCCGTTGAAGCGCACCATACAGCGCAAGGTGGAAGACGCCTTGGCGGAAAAACTGCTTACGGGCGAGATAAAAAAAGGCGACACCGTACGCGTGGAAACGGACGGCAAATCTATCCTTTTTATCAAAACAAATTGACTGTTTGAAAGCGTTGCTTTCGATTGCAAAAAGAGGTTCGTCTGATATGACGAGCCTTTT
>CANQND010000059.1 GCA_947625115.1 uncultured Clostridia bacterium
TTTTGAGAGGTAACGGTATGGCAAAAGAATTTGAAATTGGTCACCCCGATGACGACAAACCGAGCGAAGAGCCTTATTCCGTCAGCACGGTAAAAAAGCCCTTGTCCCCCGCGGAAAAATTTTACCAAAAGGGTTTCCGCCTTATGACGGGTTACGGCGGACAGCCGAAAGACTACGTACAGGCGGCGGAGTGTTTTTTGCAGGCGATTTCTTTGGGTAACAAAAAGGCGTGTTTTGCATTGGGCTTGTGCTATTTGCGCGGTCGGGGCGTACCCAAAGACGAGGCGAAAGCGGTGCAACTGTTCAAGCAATATCCCTGTTGCGAATCCTACGAGCGTCTTGCCGATTGTTATCTCAACGGCAAAGGCGTGGAAAGGTCTGTCGCCACTGCGCGCGAGTATCTTTTGCTTGCTCTGCAAGAGGGTAGTTCGACAGCGCAAGCGATGTTGGACTCTTTGCCCAAAGAGTAAGTCGGTTGCGGAGCCGTTTATTTCGTAAAAAATCGTTCGCCCGCCGTTTGCGGCGAAAAATATAATTTTTGGTGAATTTCGTTTGGACAATAGCGAGAAAAAAGTTTTACAACGTAAAAATATCCCCGCACAGATGTAGTGCGGGGATCGCATTTTTCAAAACTACTTGATTTCGTCCTCAACTTCTTCCGCAGGAGCGGCAGGTTGTTCAACCTTGGGTTTTCTTGCGCGCTTCTTGGGAGCTTCTTCCGTTTGGGCAACTTCTTTCGGAGCCTTGGGAGCGGTAGCTTTCTTGGCTGTTTGCTTCTTGGCAGAAGCGGGAGCTTTGGCGGCTTCCTTGGCTTTCTTGGATTCGTTGCGTTGCGCTTTGATAGCTTCAACTTCTTCCGCTTTACGTTGAGCGGCGGCTTTTTGTTCCGCTTGTTTAAGCGTTTTGGCGTCAACTTTTACAACGACTATTCCGCGTTCGAGTTGGCTCAACGCCTTTGCGATTTGAGCTTTTTTGCGATTTGCCGCGTTCTTGTGGATAACGTTTTTGGTTGCGGCATTGTCTATTTTGGAAGAAGCCAAAGGCAAAAGTTTTTTTGCGGCTTCCACGTCGCCCTCGGCAATAGCCGCGTTAAACTTTCTTACGGCTGTTTGCATTTGAGAACGGATCATTTGATTTTGAAGTTTTTTTGTTGCGGATACGCTTACTCTTTTTTCCGCGGATTTAATGTTAGGCATTACTTTCTCCTTATATTCATAGTACCACTACTAATTTTTGCTTATATATCTTAGCATACTTCTTGTTTTTTAGCAACAATTTTGACCGATATTGTGCAAAGTTTTTGTGATAAATCGGTTTTTATCAACATTTTGACGGCAAATGCAAAGTACAATATATTTGTGATTGCTTTCGGGAGGGGAAAATATGCTTATCGGTATTGTGGACGACGGCGTGGGATTTGTCCCAGCTTTGTGTAAACTCAGGCAAACCCTGTCGGCAGATTACGTTTGCGTGGTGTGCGAGGGAGCCGATTTGTCTAACTGCAACGCAAACCAACTGATGTCGGTGGGGATAAAGGCAACAAGGCTGTTGGAACAAATGGGGTGCAAAGCGGCGGTGCTGTCCTCGGTGGCTTTGTCGTCGCGCTGTTTGAAATATCTTGCCGATTCTCCGTTGGACGTTTACGGTTGCGATCCGCCCGTTATGCACGGATTGACGTACACCGCGTCCAAAGTGCTTGTAGCGGGTGATCCGTACGCTCTGCGCAATTTGCCGAGCGGCGTTATTGCCGTCCCAATGCCCGAATTTCCCCTCTTGGCGGAAAACAACGACGAACACGCCATCGTCCGACACATCTCCGAAAAGTGCGAACCTTTTTCGGGACAATTCGACTGTATCGTGTTGGCAAACAGCAGTATGAATTTGTACAAATATTGTTTTGCGCGGGTTTTCCCCGGGTTGAAGATTTTCGACAGCTTGGAGGGAGTGGCGCGCCGCATAAGAAAAAGTTACAAAAAACTGCCGCGCGAGGAGGGAAGTTGCCGCGTCGTCAACCTCGACGGAAAGGATATTTGCGAAAAATACTCTTTTTTTACCGAATAAAATGCCGTAATCTCTTGAAAATTACTGCCGATTAGTGTATAATCAATAATAGTCGTTTGTTTATAATAGGTTATTTTCAAACGCTCGATAACGAATTTTATTATTAGGAGTACAAACTAACATGGCAGTTTACGCGAAAGACATACGTAACGTTGCATTGATCGGACACAGCGGCGAAGGCAAAACGACTCTTGCCGAAGCTCTTTTGTTCAATGCCGGAGTTCTTGACAGATTCGGAAAGGTAGACGACGGCAACTCGACAATGGACTTCGACCCCGAAGAGATTTCCCGCCGCATTTCTATTTCTTTGTCTGTGGCAAATTGCACCTACAAAGGCACAAAAATAAACATTATCGACGTTCCCGGTTATTTCGACTTTGAATGTGAAATGTTGGAGGCTTTGACGGTTGCGGACAGCGCGATCATAGTTACAAGTGCCACGGGTTCGATGAGCGTCGGCACGGAAAAAGCTCTTGAATATTGCTTGGAGCATAAAATACCCGCCGTACTGTTCGTAAACGGCGTCGATAAGGAAAATTCCAATTTCCAAGCCACCGTAGACGCTATCAAAGCGCGTTTCAACAAGGTTTCTTCCATAATCGTCCCCGAGCTTGCAGGTCACAAGATGACGGGTTATGTAAATGCCGTCAGCGGCGAATACATCAGCTTTACGGGCAACGGCGGAGCAATCCCCGCGGCTTTGCAGGGACAGTACGACGAAGCTCGTTCCGCCATTGTGGAAATCGCGGCGGAAAGCGACGACGAATTGATGATGAAATTTTTCGAGGGAGAAGAACTCACTGCCGAAGAGATTACTCGCGGTTTTGCGGCGACGCTTCTCGGCGGCGCAACCGTCCCCGTACTTGCGGGTAGCGCGCTTCAACGTCAGGGCGTGGATCAACTGTTGAATTTCATCGTCGGCACTCTTCCCAGCCCCGAAGCTCGTCCCACGATGGACGCAAACGGCAAGGAAATTCTTCCCGACGCAAACGCTCCCGTTATTCTTCGCGTATTCAAAACGATTGCCGACCCGTTTGTGGGCAGATTGTCCATTTTCAAGGTTATCAGAGGCACGTTGAAGAGCGGAATGACTTTGCGCAATCTCAACAGCTCTTCCAACGAAAAGATTTCTCAGGTTTACTTTATGAAAGGCAAAAAGCAAGAACCTGCCGAAATGGCTTGCGCAGGCGATATTGCCGCGCTTGCAAAACTTTCGGCAACGGGTACGGGCGACGTGCTTTGCGAAAGCGGTGAAGTGGAGCTTAAACCCGTAGAACTGCCCCGTCCCGTTTATTCGCGCGCGGTGTACGCAGCCAAAAAGGGCGACGAGGACAAGGTGTTCGGCGGACTTTCCAAGTTGAAAGATGAAGATATTGCCTTTACCGTAACCAAAGACCCCGAAACGGGCGAAATGCTCCTTTCGGGTTTGGGCGACACGCAGTTGGACGTCATTTGCAAAAAGCTCAAATCCAAGTTTAACTGCGAAGCCGTTTTGCAGGATCCTCGTATCCCCTATCGTGAAACAATTCGCAAATCCGTCGAGGCGGAGGGCAAACACAAAAAGCAATCGGGCGGCGCGGGACAGTACGGTCACTGCAAAGTTCGTTTCGAGCCGGGTGCGGCAGACGGCGTTTTCGAATTTGTGGACGCGGTTGTGGGCGGCACGGTTCCCCGTCAATTTATTCCGTCGGTAGAAAAGGGGCTTCGTCAAGCCATTCAAAAGGGCGTTTTGACTCAGTTGTACCCGATGGTAAACCTCAAAGCAACGTTGTTTGACGGTTCTTCTCACCCCGTAGACTCCAAAGATATTGCTTTCCAGATGGCGGCTATCTTGGCATACAAAGCGGGTTGCGAAAAGGCTTCCCCCGTGCTGTTGGAACCCATCTACGAACTTAAAATCACCGTTCCCGCCGACTATCTTGGCGATATTATGGGCGATATGAACAAGCGTCGCGGACGTATAATGGGTACGGAAATGGTGGGCGGCAAACAAGTCGTCACGGCGGAAGTTCCCCTTTCGGAAATTTTGAAGTACGCGACGGATCTTCGTTCTATGACGCAGGGTCGCGGCAGATACGAAATGTCTTTCGTCCGCTACGAAGAAGTTCCCGCTCCCAGCGTTCCCAAAATCATCGAGGACGCAAAGAAGATCCTCGAAGAAGAGTAAGAATACGGTTTTTTACAGAACGTCCCGAATTTCGGGGCGTTTTGTTTACCAACCGATATTGACAAATTCCGTTGTTTTTATTATAATTGCGATATAATATACATAGCGATATGTGTAATCGACGATCAATAAAACGTTTACAATTTTTTGTGGGAGGGTAACGGACAGATTATGTTGCACACAATGCATTTGGACGCCGACCCGTACAAAAAAATCGTAAACGGTAGCAAAACGATAGAACTTCGTCTTTATGACGAACGGCGCAGAAAGATAAAAACAGGCGATACGATAGAGTTTGCGAGTAGCAAAGGCACCGTTCGCGTAGTTGTTGTAGCGTTGCACGTATTTGCCGATTTTGCCGAGTTGTACGGCAATCTCGATTTGCTTAAATGCGGCTACGCCGCAAATGAGCTTGCGACGGCAAGTCCGAACGATATGTTGCGCTACTATCCGCTAAGCAGTCAACGGCAATGGGGCGTAGTGGGCATAGAAGTACGTCTGCTCAATCGTGCGTCAAGGTGATATGCCTACCTAAAAATTTTCGCCGTCTAACGGCGGCGTTGTTGTAAATTATTGAAAAAGGAGGAAGATGAATGCCGAAAGGAGGAATAGGCAATATGTATTGTAGCCATTTTGCAACAATTTTCAGCAATATGTCCATTGTGTTCGCCGCTATCTTTTTGTTCGCCGCGTTGTTGCTTGTGTCAAGTCCGCTGATTATGGTGTTTGGTTACATTTTATTGGCTATGATTTTAATAATCTCGTTGGGTTTGTTGGCTCTCGTACCGGAGTTTATGCAATTGTTTGAGGGCGGTTCCGAAATGTACGAGCAGTTGTTTGCTTTCATAAAACTAATCGCGCCCTATGCTTTTGCGGTGATAGCGGCGTTGTCGGTATTGGCAATTGTGTTTTACGCCGTGGACAGACGCTGTTCGCACACGGGACGGATAGTCTGCAATTCCGTTTTCTTGGCGTTGTCCGTTGTGGCGTTTATTTTCATCAAGTTGTTTGAGGGGGCAATGTAATGAAAGTCTATTTGAAAATTCCCAAAACTTCACGTTTTGGCTGTCCGCACGTCACAATCGACAACCGTCCCGTCAAGCTGAAAGTCAAGGGCGGCGACTATTTGGGTTGCGTCGAAACGGAAAAAAGCAACGTAGAACTTTGTATGACCCGTCTGTACGAGTTGGAGGGTAAATGTTGGTTTTTAATGTCTATGCTGTTTTTCTTCATCAGCATTTTGGGCATTTTCGACGTACGCAGAGAAAAACGTTTCAACTCTTTCGAGTACAAAGCTACGTTGGTGCTTCACGGTGACGCTCATTTGCAATTCAAACCCTACGAATTCAAGGAAAACGAGCGCGCTCTTGCTATCGCCAACGATTGCGAGGTGTACGAACATACCAACGTGTATACCGTCAAAAACTTTTTGAAAAAGCGTCGCAGAATACTTATCTGGACAAAATTGCTCGTCTGGTTGGCACTTATTGCGGCGGTCATTGTCCTCGTGGTGCAGTTGTTTTGATTTGACCGCGCGACAGTTTGCATTGCAAAAAACTTTTGCCAAACTTGTTCAAAATGTTTGACATTTTCGTTGCAATGTAGTATAGTAAATAGGCTGTTGATTAGACAGCGCGAAGCTTGACAACGGAATAGTAAGAAGAATTGAAACACAGTCAATCGAAAGATTTTAGCCGGCGGTTGAG
>CANQND010000060.1 GCA_947625115.1 uncultured Clostridia bacterium
CCCACATCAAACGTGGCTTCGGCGTAGTACTGCTTGGAACCTGTTGAATCCAGCTTGCCGAACAGCAACGCATTGGAAGCAAATGTTGTGGTTTGAGTGTACTCTTCTTCTCCTGTCAGACCGTAGGCAGGAGTAACTTCATCAAGAGGATCCTCCGCTTTGTTGTTGCCCGCGTGCGCTCCCGTAGAAGCAAACAGTTCTTCCACAAACGAGATGTGGATAGTTACGGTTTTGTCCTCTTTGCCCTCAACGTCGTGCAAAGTGTAAATTACAGTAAACTTGCCTACACGGTCGGCTGTCGCAACATTGGAGCTTATCTTCAAGCCGTCGGGAGAGGTTATCTCAACTTCTTCCGATACGTCTTGTTCGAGAGAGTTGATTGCCTTTACAATGGCGGGCAACTCGCAACCCTCGCCCTCGCCTTCGCCGACAAAGTACACTGCGTTCTCGTCAAACGCGGCGATTTCAAGTTCGGCTTGAACTTCGACGGTAACATCGAACTGCTTGGACACGTCGCCGCACTTTACCGTTATCGTGGTGGTGCCACACTTGTCGTGGGTAACAACGGTTTTGCCCTCGATAGTGGCAACTTCGGTATCGGAGGACGTAATTGTCACGTCGCTATCCGTGTAGTCGCCCGCTTCGACAAGTTCGTACTCGATTTCAATAGAACGATTGTTTTTGCCGACAGTTGCGTTTGCGTTGGTAAGGCTCAAATCGAACTCGCCCCAAACGGTTACTTCAAATTTGTCGGAGAACACGTGGTCGTCGTCCAACTTGACAGAGGCGGTAACGGTGGCTGTACCCTTTGTAGCGGCAGTTATTTTGTTGCCTTGCACTTGCACCGCCGTGGGTTGACTTGACGTAAGAGTGACAGGCAGGCTTTGCAATGCCTCGGGTACCGTTACTTGTACCTCGCGCTCTTCGCCGATACGGAACGCCTTGGTCAGGTCTGCCTTGTTGGTTATCTGCAACGAGTAGTTGTAGGAAACTTCTATTTCCACGCTGTCGGAGAAAACGTGTTCCTCGTCCAACGCCACCGTTGCGGTTACCGTGGCTTTGCCTGCCTTTTCCGCATGCAGTGTGGTGCCGTCTACGGAAATTATTCCTTGCGGCTCCGCCTTTACTTCGAGTTTCTTGCCTTGCAGACCGTCGCTCAACGCAACTTCCACTTCGCGATCCGCTTCGCCCACGTTCCATTTGGAAGTGAGTTCGGCAACGTTGGTTATTTCCAACGATTGCGTAGTCGGATCGATAGGCTCTTCGCATGCGCACAATGCACAAAGAGATATGCACATAACGCATACCAAAAATGCTACCAAAAATTTCTTCATATGGTATATCCTCCCTAAAATATATAAACTGACACGTTTGCAAAACGAGAAAATCACGTTTGACAAAACGCGTGGTTTAACTTACTAACCGCCCGATATTTGTGGGTATAAACTTGACTATGCCGAGATTAAAGATACGGCGGATCTAACCAACCACACTACGGCCGAATGAAGCCCGCCAAATGGGACTTTCACTGCTTAGTGTGGCTCAACAAAAAAAATTGTTGAACGAATTAAAGAAAAAGATTGTTTCTAGTATACCCCCCCCCCGTGCCTAAAAGTCAATACTGATTGGCAATAATAAAAAAAGTAAATATTTTTTCGCGTTTGTGACTCGAAGCTATTTATCGCGAAAAAAGAGAAAAAATACTTTAACAGAGTTAGTTATTTATATATCTTTATTTGATTTGTTTGCCTGCGGGCGCAATTTTGAACTGAATCGCGCTGTTGACAACGGAGCAAAATACGGATAAAATAGTAAACAATTGCAGACAGGGTAACAAAACAAACCCGTTTGCACAAAGGAGGAAACACAATGAAACTGCTGTATATGGGAACGGGAGCCGCCGAGGGCGTACCCTCGATGTTTTGCAAATGCGACAACTGCAAACGCGCGCGTTTGCTGGGAGGAAGAAACATTCGCTCTCGTTCGCAAGCGTTGCTCAACGACGAACTGCTGATAGACTTCCCCGCGGACACCTATTGGCATTTTACCAAATACAACTTCGACTGCGAGAAAATTTGCGGTTGCCTGATAACTCACTCGCACCGCGACCACCTGTACCCCGGCGAAGTGGAAATGGCTAAGCCGTCGCTATCGCACGAACACCGCATTTGGGATTTTTACGCGGCGCAAAGCGGCTACGACAACTTGATGACAATCATTCCGCACACCAAGGGCAACGCGCGCGCACATCTCATTGAAGCGGGCAAACGCTTTGAAATAAAGGGCGAACACACCTACTCCGTTTTGCCTATGAAAGCCAACCACGACCCCGACAGCTGTCCCGTCATCTACTCGATTGAGTGCGATGGCAAACGTATGCTCTACGCGCACGACTCGGGCTACTTCGGCGAGGAAACTTGGCAATTGCTGAAAGGCGAGGGACGTTTCGACTTGGTGTCCATCGACTGTACTCACAACAATTTGCCCAACCGCGACAACGACAGCCGTCATATGAGCTTCAACGTGGCAATGAACGTGTTGAAAAGAATGAGAGAACAAGGCAACGTGGACGACAAGACGGTGCTTGTTGCCAACCACTTCTCTCACAACGGCGGCGAATGTTACGACACAATGCGCCTGATAACCGAACCGAAAGGAGTTATCACCTCCTACGACGGAATGATCGTGGAGTTCTGAAATGAAACTCGACCTGCAAAAGGTGTGCAACGCGCGAGATTTGGGCGGAATACGCTGTAAATCGGGCAGGATAAAGGAAAAAGTTTTGTTGCGTTCGGGACATCTGCACTCGGCGACGGCACAGGACGTACAACTGCTGAAACAGCTTGGACTGCAACGGGTGATAGACCTGCGCAACGACGCGGAAACTTTGCGCAACCCCGACGTTGAAATCGAGGGCGTAACGACGGAAAGAATATCCGTGCTTAAACCCACCTTTGGCATAAGTTTTGAAACGCTTAACGGACAACAGGTTGCGCAACAAATGCGCGACGGCGCGGACAAATTGGCAAGCGAGGGAACGTCGCCCGAGCAATATATGCAATTGCTGTACAAAAAATTTGCCACGGAGGAGTTTTGCGCGGAGCGGTTCGGCAAGTTTCTTTGCGCGCTTGCCGACAGACCCGTTTCGGGCGCGACGTTGTGGCATTGCACGGCGGGCAAGGACCGTTGCGGAGTGGCAACGGCTCTGCTACTGCACTGCTTGGGAGCCGACCGCGATGAAATAATGCAGGACTATTTGCTATCCAACACGCACCTGTACGACCGCACCGAAAGCATATTGAACAAAATCGCGCCCTACCTTAGCGACAAACAACTGCAAATCGCCGAGCGTATGATAACCGTTGACGAAAGCTATTTGCAGACGTTTTGGAAAACGGCGGAAGAACGGTTCGGCAACGCGGACAACTTTGTTTCCCGTTGCGGCGTAACCGAAGAACGCAAGGAACGCCTGCGCGCGCTGTACCTTTGCTGAAACGCCAAAACCTATTTAGCAAAACTCCGTCCCCGACAATCGGGAACGGAGTTGTTTTTTTGCGGCGTTTGCCGCCCCATATTTCGTTTTTGTTATCAAAACAAGGGATATGGGGGTAAAAAATTTTTAACTTGCAAACTTTGGCGGCTTTGCGCTAACGTTTTTTGCGTTTGAGGGAAAACACCGTCAGGCAGACCGCTACCGCCACCGCCGCCGCAGGGACAGCAACCGCCAACCATATCCAACCGCTTGTTTTGGGCGGTTGCGGCGTAACATCGGGTTCGGGAACGATCGGGTCGGGTTCGGGGCGAGCTTCTACGGTTATTTCAAACACAAGGCTGTCTATGTCGTAGTTGCCGCCCGTGTAGATTGCCGTCGCCCTGTACACGTTGTCGGAAATGGCTACGAGCGACTCTTCGTCCCACACAAAGTCCGTTGGCAAGGCTATTTCCGCAAGGTTTAACTCGCCGCGAACGCTCAACGACGTGTTTATGTCAATAGTTTTGGCTTTTTGTATTTCAAACGTCGTTTGCGCGCTTCCCGTGTAATTGTTTATGCCGCCGACAATGACCGTTGCGGCGTTTCCCGCGTTTACGTTATCGGAGTAACTAACGGTAAAATCTACGTTCTCTTTCAAAACGATTTGCCCGTCGCGCAGTTCCGCTTTGGGACAAACGGGTTCGCCCGTGTACACCGAGTTTCCGCTTACGGTGAGAGCAAACGAGCTTATGTCCTTGGGAGAAACGACAAACGTTGCCTCGCTTACGGCGGAGTTGTAGTTTTGCGAGGCGGCAATTTCGGCTCGCACGGTATACGTCCCCGCGTTTACGGGCGGAGCGAGGAGTGTTTCGCCCTCTTTTGCTATGTAGAAAAAAGTCACTTCCGCCTCTTCTTCCTTGCCCGTCACAGTCGGCTCGGGCGCGTCGTCGCCGAAAGTCCAACTCTGTTGAGAAACGGCAAAACCGCTACGTTCCGCCCTGTCTATCGTAAAGTACAACGTGGCTGAACCGAAGTAGTCGTTCGTTCCCACAACGGTTGCGACGGCTTGCCCCGCGTTGGTGTTGTTGAGATATTCCACACGGAAATCTATGCCGACGTTCAACGTCAAATTGCCGTCTTTTGCGTAGACGTCGGGAGTTTTTGCCCTCCCGTCGTACACAAACTGCGTTTTTTCCAACCGAAGTTCGGATAAGTTCGCAATATCTTTTTGCTCTTCCTTTACCACGGTTATTTCCGTTTCGGTAAAGTTGTAGTTGTCCTTATCCGCCCCGTCGTACACCGCCGTTGCCGTTATCCGTTCGCCTATCGTTTCGTTTGGATTTTGCCAACGCCAACCCTCGCAGTCGAGCGAAACGTCGTTGAGCGTTTGCGCTTTTCGGCTGACGGAAATTTCGGTTTCGGGCATTTGTGCGGGATAATCGGCTTTGTTTATCACAAACGTTTGCGTTTTTTCGCCCGAATACAAATTTCTGCCCGTTACCGTTACGGAAGCCTCGCCCGCATAGACGTTGTTTTGGAAAGTCAAGCCGTAGTCTACGCCCGCGCGCAATTGCTGTCCGTTGCACCTGACAGTTACAAGCGGCACTACGTCTTTGCCCGTGTAGACGTACGTTCCGCTCACTTCCACCTCGGCAACGGATATATCGACGGGAGTTGGCGGATCTTGGGCGATCTTGTTCACCTTGACGCTACACGTCTTTGTTTGGTAACAATCGGCGTCGTCACCCACATAGCGCAACGAATAGGAAAAATCGGATAGCCCCATAACAAGGTTAAAATCGTTGTCTATCCACGTCCAACCGTCGGGAATGGAAATCTGGTGCAATCTGGTAACGTTGTTGTACACGTCCACCGTGCCGCTCAACGCTCCCGGGGGAGTTCTCGGCTTAGCCACCTCGAACGTGGTCGTTCGCGTGCCGAAATAGCCGTTTTTGCCGACAATCTCTACCGTGGCAAGTCCGGGTGTACTGTTGTTGTACAGCCTGACGGTGTAATCGCGCCCCTTTTGCAAAATTTCGTCGCCGAAGTACACGGTTATTTCGGGTATTTGCGGCTGATCTTTTACGTAGTACAAAAGCCTGTGGGCAATTTCTACACGCGCATATTGCATATCATTTTCTAACGGGGCGTCGCGCAAAACGGTGTCGGTAACGGCGCGAATACGCGCGCTCATCTTGTAGTTTGCATTGTCGGCGTAGTAGCCGCCGTCTTTCATACTCGTCCACACGTTGTTGTACAATCG
>CANQND010000061.1 GCA_947625115.1 uncultured Clostridia bacterium
TTTCGCGATGCAATTTTTTGTTCATAATTTGCTCCTTTTTTGTTGAATAGTAGTTGGTTTGCAGACAGAATAATGCCAGCAAAAAGATATTTATCTGAAACCATTATACCAAGCCAAATATGTCAACTATATGGCAGTGTTCGGAAAATTACTATTGTATTTTTTGTGATAAAAAGTAATCTGTGAGGAGAGGTCGTTTGCTTGTTGCGTATAAAGTGGTTTGTTTCGGGTATTCCTCTTCCACCACTGCGTGGTCCCCCTTCCCCGTAGTTTCGCGTTGCTCACGACGGGGACGGTCTTTGGGGAACACGTCTTACGACGGTCCCCCTTTCCCTTGTCGCCGCACGGCTTTGGTTAGCACCAAGCGCGCAAAAGACTTCTCTTGGGGACGAATGAGCGCGCCACGTAAAGCAAATGTGTCCACAGGGAATAAGTTCGCAACCGCATATAAGGCTTCTCTTGACGACGCAAGAGCGCGCCACGAAAAGCAAATGTGTCCTGTGGACACTTTGCCGTGAGCGCGGGCAAGTTGGGGCTTTTCTAACGCCCCAACGCAGTCGTCACTGAAAGTGACTGATGAGTTTCGACAAATGAAATAAACTATATATTGTAATAGCCACCAACAAAAATTTCTGTGTGGAATAAGGGAAAATATTTAACAATATGTAGCTTGCTTTTCAGGTCGAAACTCAACCACCACTGCGTGGTCCCCCTTCTCTTGCGTCGTCAAGAGAATGCTTTTATTACTATTTCCGACTTATAACCTACGGACCAAATATATTAAAATATCAAATATTTTATAGACAGCAACCCACTTGCTCCTTGCGTTCAATAGTGCAAACAATTTGGGCGTTTACGCCCGTCCTTAACTTGCGGCACTGCCGCAAACTTCACACGCCGCAAGGCGTACTTCACTGTGCGACAGCACAACTTCTCTTGCCGCACAGCGGCAAACTTCACTGTCATCGGGCGAACGTCCGAGCGATTAGCCTTGCGTTCGGGCGGTGGTTTGCCACAGAGCCAAAAAAAACGGCGACTGCACGCAAATGCCGAGTCGTCGTTTTTGTCGTTGTAGATATTAACCTTTTGCCGAACGCAACAAATTCGCTCACAACGGTTTTCAAAGCCAACGATCAGTTGTCTTTGTCGGGTTGATTTTCTTTGAATCCGCCGTCGTTTATATACAAAATACCTATCGTATTTGCCCCGCAATGCGTTGTGACGGTGCAACCTGCCGTTGTTTCCAACACTTCCTCAAAAATTCCCCAAGATTTGACCGTTTCGATCACTTCTTCCGCGATGCCCTCGTCCATCTTGGTGTGCGTAACAAACACGCGCTTTGAGTCGGGGTTCGTTATTTTTTGACGTATACTTTCGCAATACTTTGCAACGCAACGGCGATAACGTCCCATAGGTTTGGATTCTACTCCGATAAGTCCGTTTTTTACCTCCAAACAGGGCTTTATGGAAAGCAGGTTTGCGCCGAGGTACACCAATGCCGAACATCTGCCGCCCTTGTACAAAAACTCCAAGTTGTCTACGATAAAGGACGATTTCGATTGATCTCTGCGCGCCATCGCACGATCGTAAATTTGTTTTGCGTTCAAGCCGCGCTCCACCATATCGCAAGCGTCAAGAACCAACAAGCCGATACCCGTACTCAATTGACGGCTATCAACGACGTACACGTCCGTAAAATCCTTGGAAGCAAGTTCCGCATTTGCAAAAGAGGCGGACATATCCGCTGAAATACAGAAATGCACTATCGCGTCGTATCCCTCTGCAAGCAGATTTGCAAAAAATTCCTTGTACTCCTCGGTACTGCGCGCGCCCGATTTTGGAAGTTTTTTTGTGTCGGCGTAGTACTTGTAGATGTCCTCGGGAACAATGGAAATTCCGTCAAGGTAGTCGTTGTCGCCCAAACTTACGTGCAACGGCATTGTTGCGATGTTGTACTTGGTAAGCAGTTCCGTCGAAAGGTCGGCGGTGCTATCCGCGCTGATTTTGATTTTCATAGTTATCTCCTGTTATATGGCGCGAAACGCGCAAAAAAGCGTTCGCACGATTTAATTGTTTTCTTCCGATTGACAAGCGGGATTGGCGGTATCGCAACACTCTTTGAAATTGGGGCAATTTCCGCAATCCGATTGAACTTGTTTTGCATTTACGATACGTCCTATTCCCACCACCGTGCAATCGTCGGGGACGTCTTTCAACACAACGGCGTTGGCTCCTATCTTTACATTGTTGCCAATGGTTATATTGCCCAAAACCTTGGCACCCGCGCCTACAATCACGTTATTTTTTAACGTCGGGTGACGTTTGTTGTGTTCCTTGCCCGTACCGCCCAAGGTCACTCCTTGGTAGATGGTACAGTTGTCGCCGATAACGGCGGTTTCGCCTATCACAACGCCCGTGCCGTGGTCGATAAACAGATTTTTACCTATCTGCGCCGCGGGGTGTATTTCTATCCCCGTGCGGGATTGCGTTACGGACGTTATCCAACGCGCGACAAACTTAAATTTGATTTTGTAAAAAAAGCGGGCTATCCGATACCAAATTAGAGCGTGAACCCCCGGGTACAGCAAAAAAATCTCCAAGGCGTTTCGCGCCGCAGGATCTCGCTGTTTTATAGATTGGAAAAACCCAACTTCTTTTTTCACTTTGCCGCTCATATCGATTTTACGCGTTACAGAATTTTGTCGAGCAACGCAGAAAGCGCGTTGATGTGTTGCGTTGCGTCAACGTATTTCAACGCAACATATTTGTACGCCAGAAACGAAACAAAAATGATTTTCGGGTTTTTGAGATAGAGGGAGTTGACGAGATACTCCGAAGCGACGTTGTACTCGCGAATGGAGTTGCCGTCGGGATTAAGCCCCACCACAATCTGCCTGATAGCTTCCGTTTCCGCCAAAATTTGCGACATCATATTGCTGCCGATGTAAATCTTTTCCGCCCTGAAAAACAACTCCGCCTGATTGACGAATTGAGAATTGAGTCCGTCAGGGTCGATACTGTTAAGCAACGCCTCGCCCGCCTGTTTGAAAGGTTTGAGAACTTCGCGGGCAAAACGCGCATAGCAACTGTCGTTGTCGCCGTCGTAATAGTACTCTTTGAGAAATTCCAAAATGTTGCGTCTGCCCGAATCCACTTCTGTAAGCAGGCACACCACAAAAGTAAACAATCGGCTCCTGTCGGCGGGAAGTTTGAGAGAACTGTCCACTGTGCCGTCCGCGCGCGTAACGGTTACTCTTGCGCGAGAAAACTCCGTCGCATACGACATCGTTTTGACCGTTTCCGAAAGCGTCTTACAAAGCGTAGGCGAACTCGCGATACATTTCAGTACCTGAGCGATATGCTTGTCTATCAAAATAAGTTTTCCCTCGATAAGGGTATTGACGCTATCTGTGAAATCGGCGATTTCGTTTGTACTCATATTTTCTCCCGTACGGTATCCATTTACTCAATTGGCGGTACAACAAAGATATGTGTAAAGTATTTTAGCACAAACGACAGCTTTTTGGAAGTATTTTTGTGTAAAAACGTTGAAAACTCTTGTAGAAAAACAAGTTTTAGTGTATACTTAATAGGTTAGCAAAGAGAGGTAACCATGCAAGCAGGTATCACGCAAGACAGCACGCTAAACAAACTGATACTTTTGTTCGTTTTCGACAAGATGGAAACGGCTTTGACAGAAGCCACCATCTTGGATCTTTGCAGTTACAAAAACAATTGGATAGACTTTACCAATTGCAAACAGACCTTGTACGACGTGGTTCAAAACGGATTTGTGTACAAAAGCACTCCTATGGGCGGCGGCGACGAGCTGTACGATCTGACTGCCGAGGGCAGATGGTGCCTCAAAAACTTTTACACCCGTATTCCAAGCAGCGTTCGCCAACTGATCGCCGACGACATTAAACACAAACGGATAGACTATCGCAGGAAACAAGATTACGTTGCAACCTACGAAAAATGCCCCGACGGCAGTTACGACGTGATATTGAAAATTGTCGAACCCACCAAAACGACTCTCGAAGTAAAACTCAACGTGATGACGCGCAATATCGCCAAGTACATAGAACGCACTTGGGCGGAAAAAGCTCCCACCGTTTACAGTAAAATTTCAGACACTCTGATAGACTGACGAAAATGGCATACGATATTTTTATTTCATTCAAAAACACCGATAGCGACGGTCTGGAAACAAAAGACGTGGCTACCGCAACGGAGTTGTACCAACAATTGACCGCGCAAGGCTTGCGCGCGTTTTTTTCTAACGTCATATTGCAGGAACAAGGTGCCGCCGCGTACAAAAACGCGATAGAATCGGCTTTGGACGAAGCCCGAGTGTTGGTTGCCATTGCCACTTCCACCGAGTATCTGAACTCAAAATGGGTTTCGTACGAAAGGGAAAGTTTTCACAACGACATCTTGTCCGGACGTAAAACCGACGCGTGCATAGTACCCTATTTGCAAAACGTACACGATCTTGACGTGCCGCGCTCTTTGCGAAACTATCAAACGTTTCAAATAGGACAAAACGCCGTGTCGGAAGTCGTCGATTTCATAAAGCACTTTTTGAACAAACAAACGACGGAGGAAATGCACGACGCAAGCGAAATTTCGTTGGTTACGGGCAAACACATTTCCACCTATTCCGCCGAAACAAAAGCGGAGTTCAAACGGCTGAAAATACAGGCGATAAACACTCGAGATGCGGATTTCAACGCATTGAAATACGTAACAGACAATCTTGCGGACACATCTCATTTGCGCATTTTGGATATGGGTTGCGCCTACGGCTTTGTAACGCGCGACCGCTTTCAAAAATATCCCAACGCAACGGTTTTGGGCTTGGACAGGGGCGCGGAACTGATAGAATTTGCCCACAACAACAACTCGTTTGAGGGCGCGCACTACGAAGTTTTCGATCTGGAAAGCGAGGACTTTGAAGATAACATCGAAGCGTTGATGGAAAAGTATCAAATCGAAGAGTTCGACATAATTTTCGCTTCGCTTGTGATACACCACCTCCAAAATCCCAACAAACTGCTGCGCCGCATACGCAAGTACCTGTCGCGCAACGGATATATTGTGATAAGAGGCTCCGACGACGGCTCGATCCTGACGTGCAACGACGACGGGCTTATTCAAAAAATATTGGACATTCACCTGAACGCCGACGGAATTTCGGACAGGCTCAACGGACGTAAAATTTACTCGCAACTGATAGCTTCGGGTTACAAAAACGTTGTGATGAAAAATTACATAAAGGACCTTTCGGGCTTGTCGTTGGACGAAAGAAACGACGTGTTTTTGGAGAGATTTTCCTATCGCAAAAACTACTTGCAACGCTTGGCGGAGAAAGACCCGTACAGCGAAAAGAAACGCAAAGATTTCAAAAACATTACTCAATACCTCAACGAATTGGAAAACAAGTTCGACGACGAAACGTTTTGGTACTGCGAGATAGACTTTGTGGGTATCGCGCAAAAGAAGTAATTTGGCAAAATTTGATTTTTTGGCATAAAACAATTGACAAAATTTCAACTTTACACTATTATAGGATAGCAATGCGGGATTGGCGGAACCGGCAGACGCGTGCGTTTAAGGGGCGTATGGGAGACCGTGTGAGTTCAAGTCTCACATCCCGCACCAAGT
>CANQND010000062.1 GCA_947625115.1 uncultured Clostridia bacterium
CCAAAAAAGGCTTCGCTTCGGGTACGATGTACCCTCGTTGCAGATTATTTTTGGTCGAACACCCTCGCTCCCTGTGTTACAAGGTCCCCGACCGCCCACCCCTGTTTGCGGGGAGTGAGTGGGTCGCTGTGTATATGGTTTTTCATATTTCGTTATATTTCGTCCGCAGGGAGCAAGTCTGCAACTGAAATATAAACCGTCCCCGTCACGGCAAAATGGGTCCCCGCGCAAGTACGCTAATACTTGCGTGGGAAGAGGAGCCGCCGACTGTTAGCGGTACCGAGCGCGCTTGCGTGCTTGGTGCTAACCAAAGCCGTGCGGCGACGAGGGGGAAGGGGGACCACGCAGTGGTGGAAGAGGGATACCCGCAACCAACTATATCCTCACCCACATATGTCAGCACTATGTTGAATGAATGATTACAAGTTATTTTGAGTTCTTTTCTGAACGTAAAAATCTAAATATTCGCACAATTCGTTGAATTTCTTGTTTACTACATCGTTGGGAAATCTTATTATTTCAATTCCGAGTTCTTCTATATTTTCCGTTCTTATTTGATCTCGTATCATTGCTTGTGGTTCGTAGTGTTGTGATCCGTCCAACTCTATTGCCAACTTTGCTTTGGGACAATAAAAATCTACAATATAATTTTGAATGACGTATTGACGTTTGAAATGAAATTTGTAATTTTTAAGGTATTGATACCAAAGTTTATTTTCTTCTTTTGTTGATTTGCCTCGCAAATTTTGAGCTAAGCAGGTCAAGTTTTCGTTGTGTTTCTTTTGCATAATTGAATTACGGTATCCCTCTTCCACCGTCTTACGACGGTCCCCCTTCCCCTCGTCGCCGCACGGCTTTGGTTAGCACCAAGCGCGCAAGCGCGCTCGGTACCGCTAACAGTCGGCGGCTCCTCTTCCCACGCAAGTATTAGCGTACTTGCGCGGGGACCCATTTTGCTCGCCGACGGGGACGGTTTATATTTCAGTTGCAGACCTACTTCTTACGTTCAAAACGTACAAAAACATTAAATAATTATATACAAGCGACCCACTCACTCCCCACAAATAGGGGGTGGGTGGTCGGGGACCTTGTAACACAAGGAGCGAGGGTGTTCGACCAAAAATAATCTGCAACGAGGGTACAACGTACCCGAAGCGAAGCCTTTTTTGGGCGAATGTCCCGAGCGACATACTTAACTCGCAGCAGGCGTACTTCACAGCGAAGCTACTTCACTTGTCGCGTAGCGACAAACTTCACTTTTACCAAATTGCTTTCGCCCTCGTGGCGTAAATCGGCAAGCCCTGCGCGCGGAATTTAGCCTCGTATTCCGTCACAACGCTGTCGGAGAGGGGCAAATCGTAGCAAACGTCGTACGTTTGGTAGCCGTTTTCGGCGTAGCTCTGCAAAGACCATTCAAAAAAATCTTTGTTATCCGTCTTTTGCGAGATAAACCCGTCCTCGCTTAGCAACAGGCGGTAGATTTGCAAAAAGCGTTTGCTTGTAAGCCGTCTGTTGGCGTAAGTCTTTTTGGGAAAGGGGCAACTGAAATTCAGCGCGATCAAGTGTGCCGTGCCGTGGGGTAGCCACCAAGCGAGATTTTCCGCGCGGACATTGAGGAAGCGCACGTTTTGTACACCTGCGGCTTTTGCCCGTTCGCAAGCAACCACAATGACGTTGCTCAACTTTTCCACAGCGACAACGTTCCACTCGGGGTGTAGTTGCGCCGTTTGTATCGCCCAGCCGCCTTTTCCGCACCCCAATTCCAAAACTATGGGGTTGTCGTTGCCGAAAGCCGTTGCCAAGTCCACCGACAAGCCCCTTTTTTGTTCGTCCGTCAGGGTGAAAAAGTCGTCGCCCTCGCGTGCCAAAAGAAATTCGGCGCAATCGTCAAGGCGTTCGTCAAGATGTTTTTTCAATCTCATTCGCATTGGCGGCACTCCTCATTCAGTTAAGCTCGTCCAATTCCGCCAGCCAAGAGGCGGCGCAAGCGTCGCTCGGCATACGCAAACTGTATTTGCTAAGATCCACCGACCCCAAGCGAACGCTGTCGGGCGTGCAACTGCGCTTGAATTGTTGCGTAAAGAAGCGGCGAATGAAAAATTTCAACCATTTGAGTATCGTTTGCGGTTCGTAGACGTCGGCAAAGGACATTCGCGCCATAAGGTAGACCTTTTTGGGAGAAAACCCCTTTCTTATCAACATAAACAAAAAGTAGTCGTGCAGTTCGTAGGGACCGACGCTTTCTTCCGTCTTTTGGGCGATGTTGCCCTCTTTGTCGGTGGGCAGAAGTTCGGGGCTTACGGGCGTACCGATAATGTCGTGCAGTACCCGCCGTAGCTCCCCTTTGGAGTTTTCTTCCAAGTAGCGGAGCAACTCGATAACCAACGTTTTGGGTACGGAAGAAATGACGGAGTACATACTCATCTGATCGCCGTTGAACGTAGACCACCCAAGTGCCGCCTCGCTCATATCGCCCGTGCCGATAACAAGCCCGTTTTCGGCGTTGGCAATGTCCATCAACACCTGCGTACGCTCGCGCGCTTGCGCGTTTTCAAAGGTGACGTCGGGGGTAAAGTTGTGTCCGATGTCTTTCAGGTGTTGCGTAACCGCGGCGGATATGTCTATTTTGCGCAGATCCGTCCCCAAAGCCTTGCACAGCGCGACGGAGTTGTTCAGCGTTCTTTCGCTTGTGCCGAAACAGGGCATAGTAACGGACAAAATGTCGCTTGCAGGGCGTTTGAGCAGCTTTAACGCCCTGACGCACACCTCCAAGGCGAGAGTGCTGTCGCTTCCGCCCGATATTCCGATAACAAGTCTTTTGGCGTTTATGTGTTCTACGCGCTTTTTCAGGGCGTAGGAGAGTATCGTCAAAGTCCGTTCGCACACGCGGTCGCGCTCCGCCTTGTTTTGCGGCACAAAGGGGTGCATTGGGTAAATGCGGTCGGCTTGAACGTCTTTCAGGCGGAAACGGATAGTTTGGTATCCCTCTGCGTTGGGAGAGCGGTCGAGGCGCGCGCGCTCGTTTTGGATAAAGTCGAAATCGGCTGTGGCTTCGGCGTAGCAACTGCCGAAAGGTTCCGACTCGGCAAGACATTCGCCGTTTTCGCAAATTATGTTATGCCCCGAGCATACCGTGGCAGAGGTGGACTCCGACGGACCCGACGAACAGTAGGCGTAGATAACGCCGCATTTTGCCGACTGAATTTCTATCATCTTTTTGCGATATTCGGGTTTTGCCACCGTTTCGTTGCTTGCCGAAAGGTTGAGTATCGCGTTTGCGCCCGCAACGGAGTGATCGATAGAGGGCGAATGAGCCACCCATACGTCCTCGCACAGCTCCACGCCAAAACGCACTTCGGGGTGAGCGGCGTCGGCAAAAAGCAACTTGGTGCCGAAAGGAACGTCGCAATTGTTTATGCGAACGGTGGTGTTTTCGCCGTCGTAGGTGCAAAAATAGCGTTTTTCCATAAATTCGTTGTAGTTGGGTAGGTTCTTTTTGGGTACAACGCCGAGTATCTTTCCGTCGTAGAGGATAGCCGCCACATTGTACAGCTTGCCGCTGTCGGCGCAGAGAGGCAACCCCACCGCGCACACGACGTTGTAGGAAGAAAGTTCCATTCGCAGTTGCTCCAAACCGTTCAGCGCGGCGTTGCGCAACGCGTCCTGAAAGAACAAGTCGCCGCAGGCGTAGCCCGTCAGGCACAGCTCGGGAAAGACGGCGATCCTCACCCCTCTGCGGGCGGCTTTGTCTACGGCGCGGACAATTTGCCGCACGTTGAAATCGCAATCGGCAACTTTTACCTCCGTCGAAATGCAGGCAATTTTCACCAACCCCCAAAATTCCGAACCGTCCGTCCGTATTTCGCCGCAGAGCCATTCTTTCGATACGCCCAGCACGTCGGCAAGCCGCGACAGCTTGTCGGGTTTTATGTGTTTGAGTTCTCCGCTCATAATTTTGTTTACGGTACCTTGCGTAAGTCCGCTTTGTTCTGCCAATTGTTTTAACGTCATTCCGCGACGTTTTTTTGCCTCGTTAAGACGTTCGACGATAGTTGCCATATCTTTTTTCTCCTTGTTGCGCGTTGGCAGAGCAATCTATTCCCGCCTCTCCGCGCATTATTCCACCGAATATTTTACTACCTATTTCTTATAAAATCAACCAAATACCCCGCAAAAATTATAAAAAAAATTTTCGCAAAATATTTTCATTTGCAAAAAATTATAAAATCTTCCGCTCGGGACATTCTACCAAAAAAGGCTTCGCTTCGGGTGGCACGTCGGAAGTTGCTTAAAAGACCGTCCCCGTCGTGAAAAATGGGTCCCCACGCAAGTACACTAATACTTGCGTGGGAAGAGGAGCCGCCGACTGTTAGCGGTACCGAGCGTGCTTGCGCGCTTGGTGCTAACCAAAGCCGTGCGGCGACGAGGGGGGAAGGGGGACCACGCAGTGGTGGAAGAGGCATATTGGCGACAAGTTTGGACGAATGAGTTTCGACCTGAAAAGCAAGTCGGAAACTGCTATCGCCCCCGCCGTTCCTCTCCCCGACCGCTTGTCGCTCGGGACATTCGCCAAAAAAAGGCTTCGCTTCGGGTGGCTGTCGCAACACAGTTAAAGGCTTCTCTTGGGGACGAATGAGCGCGCCACGAAAAGCAAACGTGTCCTGTGGACACTTTGCCGTGAGCGCGGGCAAGTTGGGGCTTTTCTAACGCCCCAACGCAGTCGGCACCGTTAGGTGACTGATGAGTTTCGACTACCGAAACAAGTTATATTCCCTCGCCGCCCTCGTTGCAGATTATTTTTGGTCGAACACCCTCGCTCCCTGTGTTACAAGGTCCCCGACCACCCACCCCTGTTTGCAGGGAGCAAGTGGGTTACGGTGTATAGAGTTATTCAATGTTTTTGTACATTTTGTCCGTAGGTTGCAAGTCGAAAACTGTTACAATAGCTTTCTCTTGACGACAAAAGAGCGCGCCACGGAAAGCAAATGTGTCCGCAGAAAATAAGTTTGCAACTCAAATATAAAGGCTTCTCTTGACGACGCAAGAGAAGCTGGCACCGATAGGTGACTGATGAGTTTCGACTTGAAAAGCAAGCTATATATTGTTAAAAATTTCCCTTTGTAATCAACGCAAATATTTTTTATATATTAGTAGAAATTCCATTATAAAAAGTTTGTTTCAATACTCGAAATTCACGTGTCTGCAAATGCAGACAAACTACAACTGTTTTCGTATATTCCTCTTCCACCGCCTAATGGCGGTCCCCCTTTCCCTCGTCGCCGCACGGTTTTGGTTAGCACCAAGCGCGCTCGGTACCGCTAACAGTCGGCGGCTCCTCTTCCCACGCAAGTATTAGCGTACTTGCGCGGGGACCCATTGTCCACGACGGGACGGTCTTTGGGGAACACGCCTCGCAACGGTTGGCCGGGCAAGCCAACGTGGCGAGCCAAGGCAAAAAAACAACGTGAAAAAGGGAAGTGAAAATCCATTTCCTTGAAAACATTTTAGAGATAAATATTTACGAAGAAGTCAATCCCGTGTTGGGCTTTTGGCGTTAAGCCAA
>CANQND010000063.1 GCA_947625115.1 uncultured Clostridia bacterium
GAACAACTGCAAGCACTGTTTACAAAGTTAGAAGAAGAATAGTTTCCGACCACTCGTGCGGCGGTCGCTTGCTTGCTGCTACGCTAACGCAAGCGCAAGCGACGGTTAAATTTACAACATTTATAAAACCGACTTCTTCGGCGGAGGTCGGTTATATTTATTTGGCGTACACCCTGAACCAATGCGCTAACGCGCCGCCGCAGTCGGACTAATGGGTTGCACCTGCACGGTGCGAATGTTTAGACTTTCGGCGTGGAGTGTACCGCCCCGCCAGCCCCCGCAAGGACGCAAAGGTTCGGTACACGCCCGAACTTTGCGGGCATAGCCCCCACCGTTCCACTCCCCGACCGCCCGCCCCTGTCCGCAGGTAGTGAGTTTACAACCGTGTATAAGGCTTCTCTTGGGGACGCAAGAGCGCGCCACGAAAAGCAAACGTGTCCTGTGGACACTTTGCCGTGAGCGCGGGCAAGTTGGGGCTTTTCTAACGCCCCAACGCAGTCGTCACCGATAGGTGACTGATGAGTTTCGACTACCGAAACAAGTTATATCCCCTCGCCGCCCTCGTTGCAGATTATTTTGCGGCAAACACACTCACCAGCCCCAACAAAAAGATAAACTCACGCCGCCCTCGTTGCAGATTATTTTTGGTCGAACACCCTCGCTCCCTGTGACACAAGGTCCCCGACCACCCACCCCTGTTTGCAGGGAGAAAGTTTACAACTGTGATAAATACCGCCCCGCCAGCCCCCGCAAGGACGCAAAGGTTCGGTACACGCCCGAACTTTGCGGGGCATAGTTTGACTGTTCCGACCACTTGTGCGGCGGTCGTCGCTCAGGACATTCGCCCGAGGACAGTGAAGTTTGCCGCTACGCGGCAAGTGAAGTTGTGCCGTCGCACAGTGAAGTACGCCTTGCGGTGAGTGAAGTTTGCGGCACTGCCGCAAGTTAAGGACGGGGCGTAAACGCCCGAATTGTTATACTATTGAACGCTGGGAGCAAATGGGTTACTGTCTATATGATATTTAATATTTCAATATATTTTATTCGTAGAAAGTAAGTCTGAAACTGTGTAAAAGGCTTCTCTTGGGGACGCAAACGCGCTTGGTACCGCTAACAGTCGGCGGCTCCTCTTCCCACGCAAGTATTAGCGTACTTGCGCGGGGACCCATTTTGCCGTGACGGGGACGGTTAATTGTGAATACACCTTAGATAAAGTCACGCTACGCTAATACTTGCGCGGGGGTCCATTTTGCTCACCGACGGGGACGGTTTTATATGCAGTTGCCAACTTGTTTCGGTAGTCGAAACTCATCAGTCACCTGACGGTGACGACTGCGTTGGGGCGTTAGAAAAGCCCCAACTTGCCCGCGCTCACGGCAAAGTGTCCACAGGACACGTTTGCTTTGCGTGGCGCGCTCTTCCGTCGTGAAGAGAAGCCTTATACACGGTTGCAAACTTGTTTCCTACGGACACACTTGTTTAAGTGGTGCGTCCTTTTCGACAAGAATTTTTTACGAGTTCTGCCGCGCACATCTTTGTGCGCGATAATTTCTATTTAATATATAAGTCGTTTCTATTTACTTCCACATTCCAAATGTTTCTCGCTGAATCATAGCCGTTGCCTATGAAAATGCAATCTTTGCGGGTTGCGTTATCCCCAATACCAAAAGTCTGTTAAGTCGGGCATTTCATCGCGCGGTACGGGCGCGTTTTCCACAAAGTGTACCGTTACGCACGGCGCGGTGAATACCAACTTGTCTTTTACGTACAATTCGGCGTAGTAGCACGCGTCGCCGCTAATTCGTTCGCTGTACACGTTGCCGCTGAGAGGCAATTTCTCCGTTTTGTCCGTTTTTCTGTACAATTGCCATATTCCCTCCGTTTTCGGCAAGGTCAAATTTACTTCGTCGCCGACGATTTTTGCCTCGATAGTGTAGTCGTAAACTGTTTTTTCCGCGACGCTTTTCGGCTGATTTGCCTTGTCAAACCAAAATTTTTCGCCATTTTCGCATTTCGTTACAAGTTGATTTGCGTAGAGATTTTCTTTGTCCACGTCAATTCGCACAACGGTGGAGGGCGGAGAAAAATCTTTGGGAGCGTGCGTTGCGTACAGTTTTTTCAACAGTTTGTCGGCAAATGCCGACGGCGCGGCAGAGCCATTTACGTTGTTGGGAAGATCTCCGCTGTACCACACTACAAACGTGTTTTCCGTTGTGTAGCCCGCAACCAACGCGTCGCTGTTGCCCTGCGCGTTGCCTACCGTTCCCGTTTTGGCGGCGACGGAGTAGTTTTTGTTTTTGAGCTGTTTTGCCGTTCCGTTTTCCACGGTGTTTACCAACATATCCGTCATCAGGTAGTTTGCTCCCGACTTGAACACGCGTTGGCTTTGCGACTCTCTGCTGTAAATAAGCCCGTCCCCGCAATAAATTTTTTTGATAAATCCTACGTCGTTGCAAACTCCGTCGTTCGCCAACGTACCGTAACAGCGCGCCAGATCCAAAAAGTCTATTCCGCCCTCCGCATTGCCCAATGCAAGGGAAAGATTTTGTTTTCCCTTTATGCCCATTTTGGCGAGATAGCTCTCCGAAACGGGCAACGTCAGCGCGTTGAGAGTTTTGACGGCGGGGACGTTAAGGCTCTTTGCGACGGCGTATTTTATCGTAGTCCAGCCGTTGTAACCGCCCGAGTTTGTCGGTTTATATCCGTTGAAATCCGTTTCTTCGTCGAGGACGGGAGAGGCTTGGGTGATTATTTTTTCGTTCAGCGCGGGCGCGTAGACCGCAACGGGTTTAAGCGCGCTTCCCGCCTGTCTTTTTGTCCCTGCCGTTTCTCCCCTGAGCAGGCAAGCCTGAACGCCGCCGTCGTTATTGAGGACAATGGCGGACATATCGGACAGACCGCCCTTTTTGTTCAACGTTTTATCTTCCGAAACAAGCGAGCGTAACTCCTCTTGAAGTTTGCCGTTGCAATAGGTTTCGATAACAAAACCCGATTTGGCAAGTTGAATCGGAGTCATATTCAGCAATCGACACGCCTCGCGCATAACCATATAGACGTAATTTTTTTCCTTTTGTACCGTTTGAGGGCAGTAGGAAATCGGTTCGTTGAGGGCGGCGGCATAGCTGTCGAAATCCACGAGCTGTTGTTCGAGCATAAATTTCAGCACGGTATCTCTGCGCGCCTTGCATTTTTCCGCGTTTTTGTCGGGAGCGTAAACGTTGGGAGCTTTTATCATTCCCGCAAGGATCGCGCTTTCGGACAGCGTTAAATCGGCGGAACTCTTGTTGAAGTACACGTTTGCCGCGCTTTCTATACCGTAGGCGTTGCGCCCGAAATAGATGGTGTTTACGTACATTTCCAAAATTTCCTTTTTGCTGTACTTACGTTCCAATTCCGTCGTGAGCATCATTTCGTTCAATTTGCGTTTTAGGGTTTTGGAATTGTCCAAATGGGTGTTTTTTATCAGCTGTTGACTTATGGTGGACGCGCCCTCTTTGTAGCTTCGGCTTTTCAGATTGTGTAGTGTCGCGCCCGCAACGCGCTTGTAGTCTATGCCGCTATGTTGAAAAAATCGCTTGTCCTCTACGGCGACAAACGCCATATAGGTGTAGTCGTGCAAGGCGGATAGCGGAATTTGCTTGCGATCGTCAATATACAGCGGTTCGTCGATTTGTTGTCCGTCGTCGTCCAAGACAGTCAGCGCGCTGTACACTTCGGTGAGTTTGTTGCCGTCAAAAGAAACAAACTCTTTGCTGTGCCTGAATAGGTTTATCAAAAGTACTCCCGCCAAAACGCAGAGTATAATCGTCGCCGCGATAACAGTAGCGAATATCTTCCAAAGCTTTCTCTTCATACAATGATATTTTCCGTCATTTGTATTTTTATATTTATTTTCCTTGAAAAAATATTAAATATAGAGTAAAATATTTTATAAGTGAAAGTTTGCACAAAGGACATTCGGAGGACAAATTTGAATTACTTTATTCACACATACGGCTGTCAGATGAACGTACACGATTCGGAAAAAATAGCGGGTATTCTCGAAGAAATGGGGTACGTAGTTTGCGACAGCGTGGAAAAAGCGGATATTGCGGTGTTCAACACCTGTTGCATACGCGAAACCGCCGAGAAAAAAATATACGGTCATTTAGGCGCGATCAAAAAGCTCAAAAGACAAAACCCCCGTTTGATAACGGTGGTTTGCGGCTGTATGTCACAGCAAGAGGGCGTTGCGGAAAAAATAAAAACAAGCTATCCCTTTGTGGACGTCGTGCTTGGCACAGGCAATCTCAATTTGTTGAAACAAGCCGTCCTCGACGCGCAAAAGAAAAAGAAATTTTGCAACGTCGATTTTCTTCGTTATCGCGAAGAAGATTTTTTGCAGGCGCGCACAAGCTATCCCAACGCTTGGGTCAACATAAACTACGGTTGCAACAATTTTTGCACGTATTGTATCGTTCCGTACGTTCGCGGCAGAGAACGCAGTCGTCCTTTGACGGACGTAATGGCGGAAGTGGAAAAGTTGCTTGCCGACGGCTACAAAGAGATCACGTTGTTGGGGCAGAACGTAAACTCCTACGGTCACGACTTGGACGGCAACGTTTCGTTTGCGACGTTGTTGAACGAAATAGGAAAACTTTCGGGTAAATTCAGATTGCGTTTTATGACTTCGCACCCCAAAGATCTGTCGGAGGACGTGATAGACGCCATCGCCGCATATCCCAACGTGTGCAACAACATACATCTGCCCGTGCAAAGCGGCAGTACGGAAATTTTGCGCAAAATGAACCGTCGGTACACGCGCGACGACTACTTTGCTTTGATAGACAGAATACGCGCAAAGTTACCCGACGTAGGAATCACCACGGACATAATGGTGGGATTTCCCGAAGAAACGGAACAGGACTTCGAGGATACGCTCGACTTGGTGCGGCACGTGAAGTTCAGCTCCGCCTTTTGCTTTGTGTACTCGCGGCGCAAAGGCACGCCCGCCTATTCTATGGAGCAGATACCTTACGAAGTAAAAAAGGAACGTATAACGAGGTTGATAGCCTGTCAGAACGAAGTTACCAAACAAATCAGCCAAACAATGTTGAAAAAGGTCTACGAAGTGTTGGTTGAGGGCGAAAACTTCCGCTACGATCAAACGATGTGCGGACGAACGGAAAGCGGCAGGCTTGTAAATTTCAAGTGCGATCCGTCGCTTATCGGACAATTTGTAAATGTAAAGATCGATCGTGCAACTTCCGCCACGCTGTGGGGAAGCATAGTTACGGAGGACAAATGAACGAAAAACTTTCACCGATGATGAGAAATTACTTGCAAACCAAGGAGCAGTACAAAGATTGCATTTTGCTGTACCGCTTGGGCGATTTCTACGAGATGTTTTTCGAGGACGCCGAAAAGGCAAGCAAAATATTGGACTTGACCCTTACGGGGAAAAATTGCGGACTGCCCGAACGCGCGCCAATGTGCGGAGTTCCGTATCACGCGGTGGACGCGTATATCGCAAAACTCATCGCCGCGGGCGAACGCGTGGCAATATGCGAACA
>CANQND010000064.1 GCA_947625115.1 uncultured Clostridia bacterium
TATTAAACTACCGAAAACCGATAGATTTATTTAATGAATTTCTTTCAAAGTGTTGCACTTAGTTTGACAATTCACCTGCGGCGCGATTTTTTGTTGCCCATTTTGCTTGAAAAATTTACTTATATTTGATATACTGTACAAGTAAAGATATGCGCGCGGGAGTACTTTGTTGCGAAACGCGGCAAAAAAAGGAAATTTTTATGGATTACAGCAAAATCAGATTGGCAAACGAACGCAATTCGCACGTTACCAAACGTCTTAACAGGTTGTCCACTTGGAAGTTTTTCAAGGTCATCTACCGCGAAAACATTTGGCGTATGTTCGGCTACAACTTCCTTATGCTCATCTGCGTACTGCCCATTTGGGTGGTTATGATGATGAGCGACTTTGCGTTGTCTAACATTTTGAACACGTTGCCCACCCTCAACGGCTTGGGCTTTTCCACAGGCGCGTGGTGGGGTTCGACGGGCAGTTTCGCAAGCGTAGCGGACTACATAAATTTCCAAACCCGTCAAACGCAAACTTTCTACGGCGGAATGGCGGTGTTGGCGGCAATGCTTATGACGCTCGTGTTCTCTGGCGGCTTTGCCGTTATCCGCGACGCATTCTGGACGGGCAAGCTGTCCACGGTGGGCGTGTTTAGGAGTATGTGGAAAGGTATCAAAGCCAACATTGGCTACGCCTTTATCTCTGCCGCGATAGTCGCGCTGTCGGTGTTCGGCATATGGAATTTCTACGTTTGGTTCAAAGACATTGTGTTTTGGCTGGCGATAGTGCTTACGGTGCTGCTTGCGATAGTCGCGCTGTTTGTGCTTATGTACCTGATGATATTGTGTTCGGTAACGGTAACCTACAAGCAAAAAATCGGCGAAAACCTCGATGACGCTTGGCGTTTGCTGTGGCTCAACGTTCTGCCCAACCTCGTTCATATGGTAGTCGCGTTGATACCCGTAGGTTTGTACTTCCTGTTCTCCAACAGCTTTTTGCAACAAATTTACCTCATCGTAATGTTGATGTTCGGCGGTTTGTACTTCCCCTTGGTGTGGCAGACCCATATGATGAAAACTTTCGCGCTGTTCCACCCCGTGGAAGTTCGCAAAAAGAAAAAGCAGTCCAAGTCCGCCTCCGACGGCTCCGAAAAGAAAGTTTCGGGGAAAGACTTGCCCGCGGCTGACTCCGACGAGGACGTCCAAAGCGACGAGGCGGATAGCGAACCCGTTGTTGCGGAAGAAATTGCAGAGAGCGAACCCGTAATGGAAGCGGAAAACGCCGAAAACGATGTCGGCGAGGAAGAGGCGGAGGGCGAAAGGGATAACTCCGAGCCTGAGGAATGATATGAGCGACTGCTACACGGTTATTGCCAAGTACTACGACAAATTCACTCACAACGATTGCGACTATGTCAGATGGTCGCAATATTTGTCTGAGGCGGCGTGTTCGCGCGGCGTAAAGGAAATTGTCGATTTGGCTTGCGGCACGGGCAAAATGACGCAGTTGCTTGCCCAACGCGGTTTTGTCGTGACGGGCGTGGACGAAAGCGCGGAAATGCTTGACGAGGCGCGTTCCAAGTTAAAGGCGATGTTTGTGTTGCAGGATATGAAAAAACTTGCCCTCACCCACCAAACGGATATGGCTGTGTGCGTAAACGACGGCGTAAACTACCTGTCGCCGCGGCAGATACAGCCCTTTTTCGAGAGGGTTTCGGCAAATCTCAAATGCGGCGCGCCCTTTGTGTTCGACGTATCAAGCGAACGCAAGCTATCCGATGTGATAGGAAACAACGTGTTCTATTGGGACGGCGATGAAGAAACTCTGTTGTGGAGCAACCGTTTCGACGGCAAACGCGCGCAAATGGAGCTGACGTTGTTCGTGCGCCAAAGCGACGGCGCGTACCGCCGCTACGATGAGAGGCACGTGCAGTACGTCCACACCGAGGACGAGTTGCGTTCGGCGTTGAACGGCGCGGGCTTCGACGTGCTTCAAGTTTCAAACGATTACGGAAAAATTTTGAAAAAAGACAGTTTGCGCTTAACTTTTTTAGCGGTAAAGAGGTATAAATAATGTCGGTACTAACAAAAGCTATCGTCGCCGACTACGCGGTGGTTTCGGCGATAGAGAGTAAACAATTGGTCAACCGCGCGATAAAGATACACAATCTTTCCCCCGTGGCGGCGGCGGCAATGGGCAGAACGCTCACAATGGCGGCGTTGATGGGTAAGGAATTCAAAAACAAAGAGGACTACCTCACCGTTGTGATAAACGGCGGCGGACCTCTCGGCAAAATAACGGTGTGCGCCGACGGCGACGGACACGTCAAGGGGGATATCGAAAACCCCGTTGCGGAAACACTCGTCAAAGAGGACGGACACTTGGACGTGGGCGGAGCGGTAGGGCGCGACGGAACGCTTACCGTTATCAAAGATATAGGCTTAAAGCAGCCGTACGTAGGCACTTCCAAGTTGGTCAGCGGCGAAATAGCGCAAGACTTTGCCTACTACTTTGCCGAAAGCGAACAACAGCCCTGCGGCGTGGCTCTCGGCGTCGGTCTTAACAGCAAGCGTTGTACTTCTGCGGGCGGCGTGTGGGTGCAGATTATGCCCAACTGCCCCGAAGAATTGCTCTCTCAGATAGAAACGGTTATGTACGCTATGGACGAGATGAGTTACCAATTCAAGGGGAGTACCGCCGAAGAGGTCATACGTAGGTTTTTCGGCAGGTTCGGCGTTACCGTGACGGAAAGCGTCGAAGTAAGTTACAAATGCAATTGCAACAAGCGCAAGATCGACCGCGTGGTAAGGAGTCTTGGCAGGGACGAAGCCTTTGAAATTGCAGAAGAAAGGGGCTGTGTGGAAGTTTGCTGTCATTTTTGCGGCAAAAAATACGTTTACGACAAAGAGGCGTTAGGGAAACTTTTCAAATGACGATACCTTTCGATGAAAACAACATAATGCAAGTTGCCCTCGACAGAGTGGCAAGGCGGGAGTATTTCGACGCGCTGTGCCTTTTTACGCAGGTGGACAGTTACGAAAGTATGCTCAATCAAGTGGCTTGTCTGTGCGCCTTGGAGGACAACGGCTACGCGGCGGCGGCTTACCGCCGTTTGTTGGCACTTTACGGCGCAACTCACAACTGCATTGCCGATTTGTTGAGTATGGGCGACGTGTTCGGTAATCTGTTTGCCTATTTCAACTACGACCGAAAGAGCGTTTTTGCCTATCGCCGCAAAAAGAACAACGCCCGCGGCGAACTGTTGGGTTACTACTATTGGTTGGATATGGAAGACATCGAGGAAGAGGAAGAGGACGATTTCGACTTTCAACCGCATAACCCCGCGCAAGTTCATTCGGGCAAAAGCGTGTTTTTCGACACAAAATCCGACGAATACGCGCAAAACGTCGCCGACAGAATGCTCTACAACTTTATGTCGGGCAAGTTCGGTGTAACGCAGGATCTGCAAAAAGAGTTTTTCTCTTTGCGCCCGAAGAGTACGGACTTGATCGAAATGCAGCTTTTGCTTGCCACAATGTCGGAGAAGTGGCAACTCGCCGAAGAATTTGCTTTGAAGTTGGCGGACAGGCGGGACGTAAGCGTCAAATCTCTCGGTATCGTGGCGCAAACCTTTTGCCACACGCACACTCACCTCGACGTTTTGGAAAAGGTATTCAAGCGCATTGTAGAACAGTGCGACGACGTAAACGACGACGATCTGATGCGGTACATTATGTACTCCGCAAAAACTTTCGGCTACAACGATATAACGCTGGAACTGACGGACGCGCTGTGTTCTCACTATCTCGACGCGGCTTGTTCCTGCTTGCTTATGTGCGCCTGGGTGTATTTCAATTTCGGCGACTACGATTCCGCTACGGACGCAATGTTGCTTATGCGCCGCGCCGCGCCTTGGGACGGACTTTCCGCAACTTTGTCGGAATACATAAAGGAAAACAACGGGCAAAAGCTGTCCGATCCGCACAGTATGTTCGGTATGCTTGCTCCGATAAACGTTCCGAAAGAGTTGGCGGAGTGGGCGTACAAAAAGTTGAACGACAGCGACAACCTCGCTATCGACAAGAGCAACATTCATTTGTTGGATTGTATCACGCGAATGAGCTTGTGCGCCGCCAATGACGAAGAGGACGTTTTGGCGTTCAGATACTGTTTGAATTTGCAAAGGATCTTGGAAAAAGCCACCGTTGCCGACAAAGAGGAATTTTTCCGTCTTGCCAAATGCTACTTGGTTTTTCCCTACGGCACGCGTGACATTACGGCGGTGTACATTATGCAGTTGATACGCTTGGGTTGCCGCGACAAAGTAGCGGTGTCCGTGAACAAGACGCCCTACTTGTTGGACTTGTCCAAGGCGGTACACCCCGATCCGCGCTACGGCAACGTCCTTGCTATATGCGCCGCGTTCTACAAAACGGAGCCGCCGCGCATTGCGAAAATTTTTGAAAAGCTCAACAGCGAGGGCTACATCGAGCCGACAACAAGCGATAGGGAGATCGCCTACGCCATTTTGTCTATCGACTACGGAAAACTTGCCGACGAGGAAGAAACGTACTTCTTCGACGAGGACCGAGAGCTTTACAAACGCTATATCGGGAAAAAATAAACACCCCTTTTTTCCGACCAAACGTCGCTCGGGACATTCGACCAAAAAAGGCTTCGCTTCAGTCGGCGAGTCCACAACCGCTTAAATAACCTTCCCCGTCACGGCAACGCCGTTACGGGGAAGGGGGACCGTCGCAAGACGGTGGAAGAGGAATATCCGAAACAAATCCCCTCGCCGCCCTCGTTGCAGATTATTTTTGGTCGAACACCCTCGCTCCCTGTGTCACAAGGTCCCCGACCGCCCACCCCGAGTAAAGTGAAGTTTGCCGCTGTGCGGCAAGTGAAGTAGTGCTATTGCACAGTGAAGTACGCCTTGCGGCGTGTGAAGTTTGCGGCGTTGCCGCAAGTAAAGGTCAGGGCAATTGCCCCCTCCGTTCCACTCCCCGACCACTTGTCGCTCGGGACATTCGACCAAAAAAGGCTTCGCTTCGGGTGGCGCGCAACAAGTTAAAGGCTTCTCTTGACGACGCAAGAGCGCGCCACGAAAAGCAAATGTGTCCTGTGGACACTTTGCCGTGAGCGCGGGCAAGTTGGGGCTTTTCTAACGCCCCAACGCAGTCGTCACCGTTAGGTGACTGATGAGTTTCGACTACCGAAACAAGTTATATCCCCTCGCCGCCCTCGTTGCAGATTATTTTTGTTCGAACGCCCTCGCTCCCTGTGTCACAAGGTCCCCGACCGCCCACCCCTGTCCGCAGGGAGTAAGTAGGTTACTGCGTATAAATTTTTTCATATTCCGATGTACTTTGTCCGTAGGAAGCAAGTTCGCAACCGCTTATAAGGCTTCTCTTGACGACGCAAGAGCGCGCCACGAAAAGCAAACGTGTCCTGTGGACACTTTGCCGTGAGCGCGGGC
>CANQND010000065.1 GCA_947625115.1 uncultured Clostridia bacterium
CGAAGCGGGCAACATCTTCAACTCCTTTGTGGGCGGTACGGAAATTATCGGTAAGGTTACCGACTGACAAAGGCAGGGCGACCAACGGTTTACAGCGCGAGTTTGAAAAGATATATGCCGAGAAAACATCTGTGCAATGGGCAAATTTACCGACTGACAACGTTGCCCCGCAAAAAGCCGAGAGCTTGCTTGCTCTCGGCTTTTGGTGTGTTGGGGGCAGGATAGTTATTGCTTGTTTTCCTCTATCAAAGCGGGGTCGTATCTGCTCCAAAGTTCGTCGAAACTTCTTTCAAATTGACAACACAAGTTTTCGTTTATATCAAGCGAGTCCGAACTCCAATCAACTTTTCCCCTGTGATTGACCGATATATCTATGGCGGGTTTGTTGGGCGGTTGCAAACTTATCCAATAGTAGGAAATTCGTTTACCGTTGTCATAGTCGTATGTAGCAACACGCAGATTGTTTTGATATTCGTCCAAGTAGTGACGTACTTCCAAATTTTCGGGTTTTTGACTTCTTTGTTTTATTTCGTCAAGAGTTTTTTGTACAACGTTATTTATTTCATTTGTGTAAAACCCTTTGCCCTTGTCGGGCAAGTACCTTATGCACACGCGATCCAAATACTGCTCGTTTTGCGGAGAGCCTGACGCCAATAGGACTTTCACCTTAGTTCCGTTGTTCATTGCTTGAATTATTTTAAGTTCAAAATCCTGAAAAAACACCCGCCCCGTCAAAAACATAAGTTTAATTTCCGTGGGGTACTTTTTCCCGCCAAACATAAGGTTAATGTCCTTTGCAGTGGACAACGTAGTACCTATACTTGTGATACCCCACTTGCGCAATCTACCCATATTTTTCTGCACGGAGATTATATGGTTGGTTAGAATAGTTGTTATTATGCCCACAAATAAGCCGATCACCAATGCCGACATTAAATCGTTCATCATAACCGTAAACATATTTTGCCAATTGTTATCTTTCAGTACCACAATGTTTATCACAACGATGGCAATCAACACCGCCGCCATTGCTACTATTGCTATGATAGTCCCTACGCCGTACCGCTCTCTCGGCGGCTTGTATCCTTTGTTTTTCACAATTTCACCTCGTTTTACAATGTAATATTTAACGCCGGCACCACGCCGCTACCAGCGAGGTTCACATCGTCGTGACCGACAGTGCCGTCGCGGTAGACATTGATCGCGTTGCTACTATAATTGCCGTCAGGCGCACGAAGCCACCACCAACCGCAGCCTTTGTAGCTACCCGTTGCAGTATATGCGCCTTGACATTGCGCGTAGTCGGTAGTTTGGAGTTGGCGAGTGGAAGAATTCAAACCATAACTACTGTTTGTAGCCTCTTTGTAACTGAGCAAAAATACATTGTCGAGTGTGTTTTCACAAGCATATTGATTGCTACTGCTACTTGTTGTACTCGCACTGTTGTCAACTTCCGTTTGAACAATAAAATCTTTGCTCAATTCGTCAAAAGCGGCGTTGTAGAAATCGTCATTTAACCACTTGCGTATATCGCTTTCCTTGTAGTTGTTGGGGTACACAGTCTTGCCGTCAATCGTGCGTGTTCCGCTATACTCGTGGTAATATTGTTGACTGTCAATTATTAAATCTGCCATAATGAACATTTTACTGTCATCTTGCGACAATATTCTCCAAGTAATGGGTTCCCACTTGAACCAATACACTGTGTTTGTGTTGTAACCATTGTCATCTTGGTAAGTATTTCCTGCACTGCTAGTATATCCTGTATAATAAGGGCGATAACGTGTAAAATACACCCCGCGATACTTTTCGTTTTGGTAATTTACATCTACGTACCACATATAACTCTGCACTTTGCCGCCAATATAATAACCGTAGTCCGTCCAACCGTTGGCATTGTTGCTTGACGGAAGTTTGTTTTGTATCTCGGCGTTAAGCATAGATTGCAACGCTGTGTCCTCTACTTTGCTCTGCGGATAGGTACCGAAAACGATTTTTCCGTCGCTCATTGTGTACGGTTTGACCTCTCCGTCTACTTCGCTGTACGGTTCTTTCAATAGCTTACAATAAATACATTTACCGTCACTACCCCAAGTGTGAATACCGACCCATTTGGTCAAAGTCAAAGTCAAATCGCCCGTTGTTCCTTGTGGAATTTCATTTGTGTATATTTTTCCCGTTTCGTCCCTCCATTTGACGCCGAAATGTCCGTTGCCGTTTTTACCCACAAGTTGCGGCAACGTCAAACCCTCGATTGTGTACTTGGTGGGTTTGTCGCCGTCAAAATCTCCTATGTTGCTGTCGTAGTTAAATGTAAGATCGTACAAGGTTAGTTCCCACTTGGCGGTGTAAGTAACGTCGCTATCCGTCATTGTAATCGTGCATTGCAAGTCGGTTGAAATTTGTTGATCTTCTTTATACCAGCCGACAAATGTATAGCCAAGATTGGTTGTTGCAGTAATTTGTACTTCGTCGCCGACTTTGTACTTTTCGGTAAGTTGCTGAACGCTTCCTGCGCTACTGTCGTTGACTGTCAACGTCACTTTACTCCACTTTGCGGTATAAGTAATGTCACTATCCGTCATTGTAATCGTGCATTGCAAGTCGGTTGAAATTTGTTGATCTTCTTTATACCAGCCGACAAATGTGTAACCCGAGTTAGTAGTGGCGGTAACAACTACTTCTTGCCCAAGTGCATACGCTCCGTCCAACGGAGTTACACTTCCTGCGGCACTGTTGTTGACTGCCGTTGTGACAGGAGTTGTTATAAACTTTGCCCAAAGTTCAATATCTTCCGCCTGCGAAGTGTAGATGTTGTCTACTTTGTTTTGCAGAGAACTGTCGTTATACCAACCAACAAAAGTGTAACCGCGCTTGGTTGCGGGTTTCAAATTTATACTGTCGTCCTCCACAGTGTAGGAAGTCGGATTGAGATTAACTGCATCCTCGGCGTTGTGGTAAGTTATCTCGTAGTCGGCGGCGGTATATCTTGCCTCTAATGCCGTGTCCATTTTGTTAATATTCCATTTTTCTGTGCTTTGACCATTGCTATCTGTCATCTGTCTATTGCCATACCAACCCGCAAAGACATAGTTTTCTTTGGCAGGTACAGGCAACGAAAACTCATAGCCGAAAATAACTTCTTGCTTTTTGGTTTCGCCGTCGGCAAGAGTTCCGCCGTTGGGGTCAAGAGTAACATTAAGTACGGAGCCGACGCCTATTTCATTGCCATACTTTATTTCTGCCGTATATGTACCGAAATCGTCACGCCAAGACACCTGTCGGTCTGTGGTGCGTGTGATATTGGTAAGTTTATAGCGTTGATAACTACCGTCCTTGTAGTAGATAGAAACGTAAATATTTGCGTATTCCAACTTGGCATTGAGAGGAATTTCAGAAAGAGATATGCTTTTTGTTTCCTTAGTTGCGTCTTGGGAGTTGCTATTGGCTTTGGTATCGAGCATAACGCTTGTCACCTTGCCGTCGGCAAAGGTCACTTGGATATACTTGTATTCCAAAGTTTTCAGTTCCTCTTCCAACTTCTCCATTTGTGATTGAAGTTTGCTTAGCTGACTGAAATTTGTTGCCGTTTCCGCTTGCTTTTGTATTTGCTCCATTTCTTTGAGCTTGTCGGCTACGTTCTTGCTGTAATACAGATATTGGTACTCTGTGGAAGAATTGGGTTCGCCAAGTATCTTTTCCACTTGGGCGTAGCTATCTCCGAGTTGGATCTTGTCCACCTTGCCCGAACGGAAAATGTTGCCGAGCGTAATGGGCAGAACGGTACCGAGAGTTGCTCCCAACACCAACACAACCAACAAAACCACCACCAATGTTCTGTGTGCGGAAAGCCATTGTTTTGCCTTGGAGGGAGTGCGGGACTTTGCGCGGGCTTGGCGTTGCTTGGGTTCCTGCTCTGCCGAGGGGAATTTATACGCAAGCACAACAGATACAATTTGCAGAACGGCAAAAACAACCGTCAATGCAATCACCACGGCAACGAGGTTGCCCGAGTTCTCTTCAAAGCCCTCCAAGTAGGTATTCAATGCAGAGCCGAATACCGCCGCGCAAATAACTATTGCAATGTGCAATGCAAAACTTGCATAAGTAAATATATTGCGCAAACGCTTGCTACCCTTTATATATACCACGCTAAATACCACAGCGTAGACGTCCGCTATGACGGCAAAGGCAATGAGAGCATTTGTTGCGGAGTACAAATCGGACATCATTTCGTCTTTTAGTACTCCGTACAAGTTTACCGTTTCGGTAAGAAAGCCGTCGCCCAAGGTGACGGGCGCGGAGTAGAACGCCCAAAGCAGTGCCGCCCAAAGCGAGAAGAACACAATGGGCAGATATTTAATTATCTTTCGCCAATCGAAGTTGCTTACAACTTGGGGTTGAGCTACCGCTTGCGGTTGCGCCGCTTGGGGCGAAGCGAGGTTACAGCCGCAATTAGGGCAGAACTTGACGTTTTCGCCCAACTCGCCGCCGCAGTTTGGACAAACGGGCTTGGCGTTTGCCGCCGTGCCGCATTCGGGGCAGAACTTGCCCTCAAACTCCGTACCGCAATTTTTACATTTGTTCATAGTTTCCTCCTGTGAAAATAATTTTCGGTAAAGTACATTTAGTATACCCCCCCCCGTTCGATTGTCAAGAAAATGAGGGTAACAAAAAAAGTGCCGCAACTATCGTTGCGACACCTCGTAGAATATGCGCCTCGATAGTTACCACACCATTTTCACCGACACTTTGCCAAATGAATAAGACACATAACCCTACCGAGAGAGTATGCGCAAAGTATCGGTATAATAAAAATGATGTGGTAGCTTGATTTTACAACTTTCAACAAAGATTGTCAACACTGCGGGCGAACTCAACCGCGAAAAAATGTGCGTGTTGCAAAACGGGCGCGATTGTGGTACAATGAAAGAAAGGAGAGGGGGAAATATGCGAGTGTTTGTTGCGCTGGAACTGCCGCAAAGGGCAAAGGACAATCTGGAAAGGTCG
>CANQND010000066.1 GCA_947625115.1 uncultured Clostridia bacterium
GTGTGCGTGAAGCTGATCGAAAAGTACACCGACGAGCAGACGGGATTGAAAGAGAAAATCGCTTCTCTTTCCGCGGGGCTTGAAGAAGTGGCGCAGGCAAAGACGGATGTGGACGAATTTATCCGCAGACTGAAACTGTATTTCAACTCGCCCACGCTCACCCGCGAAATGTGCCTTGCTCTCTTCGACAGGCTGATCATCGGCGGCAAAGAAACGGTTACGGGCAAACCGCAGGAAGTCCATATCTACTACAAGATAGACATTGACTCGGTACTCACCCCGTAACGCCCGCCGCACACCCCCGAATGAGCATTATGTCCATTTGGCTTATCGGAAGGTGCAAGTAGGTTTTCATTGCGTATATTACCGTTGCAAATTCACAAACTACGCTTAGTAAATTTGAGGTGTATATGAAAAAATCCCTTTTTTCCGTTATATTTGTACTGCTGTTGATATGTGCCGTTTCGGTTACGCCCGCAGTGCGACTGTCTGCTCAGGCGTCGCCCGCTGACGATGTGGGGGAATTTTTGGACGAAATCGGCGAATTGTTTTACAGCAACACCGCGGCAAAAATCGACGAAGAGGTGTATCTTGGCGGTTATCCTCTCGGAATAACAATTGACGGCGACGGCGTTACCGTTATTGGTTTGAACGAATTTATTTGCGACGACGGCAAATTGTGTTGTCCCGCATTGCAAGCAGGTATCGAAATAAACGACGTGATAGTGGAATTGGACGGAAGAAAAATTTACGGATCGGCAAAACTTACGGAAATAACAGCCCAAAGCGACGGACGGGAATTGCAAATACAATTTTTGCGCGACGGCGTGTTGAAACAATCGAAAATCACTCCGCAAAAGGATCTGACGGCAGGACAGTACAGGCTGGGTCTTTGGACGAAAGACGCGTCCAGCGGAATAGGAACATTGACGTACGTGCGCAAAAATCTTAACTTCGGCAGTCTGGGACACCCGATTTGCGACGCCAAGGGAAATGTGATCGCTTGCAACAACGGAGGAGTTTTCGGCTGTACGATAGACGGGATAGAAAAAGGTCAAAAGGGTGCGGCGGGCGAACTGAAAGGCGGTTTTTGCTTTGACAAACGTATCGGAAATATCTACACCAACAACAAATTCGGCGCGTTTGGAAATTTTAACGTCATTCCGCAATTCTGTAACGAAACGATCGGCGTGGCGGATATAGGCGAAGTAAGACCGGGCAAAGCGCAAATTTATTGTACCTTGGACGACAACGAACGCAAAAGCTACGAAATTGAAATAGTAAAGGCGGTGCAACAGACCTCTCGCGACGACAGGGGAATGGTGTTGCACGTCACCGACAGGACCCTTATTGAAAAAACAGGCGGAATAGTTCAGGGAATGAGCGGCAGTCCGATAGTGCAAAACGGTAAATTGGTGGGCGCGGTAACCCACGTATTTGTCAACGACCCGACGCGCGGCTACGGCATATACGCCAAGTGGATGCTGACAAACTAAAATTTTTGGGCGGTTGATTTGCAATCTAAGTAAATGCAAATTGTTGTTGAACATTACGGTTGAATATCGAGAAATTATTGTAAAATATAATTTGAAATGAAGGTTAAAACATAGGGCGATTGTGCGAATTTACAAAAGTGCGATCGTCCTTTTGTTTTCGAGAAAAAGTCGTGCAATTGTCCTTTGCCTATTGAATTTGATGTCTACAATGCTTGAAAAAAGCCTTTTATATAATACTATGATATACATAGTATTGAAAATTTACTGTTGATATGGATAAATAACAAAATTATTGCGTAAAAGGTAATAAACAGTGTCGTTCAAGCATTATGAAAATTTATCAAATGGAAAATTTGTTTTAAAAAAAATTGAAATCTATAAAAATGCCGATAGTGGTCCAGAAGGGCAGGAATTTTGTGTTGTTGACGTGTGATTTTATTAGCCGAAATATGAAATTTTGCATAATTGACTGTGTAATTATATTAGCAGGGAATATGAAGTTATGCTTGATCGATGTTAGTTTCACGTGGCTGACATTGTTTTTTTATTAGGTGAGATGTGGTAGATTAAGTATTGATGTTGTGATATTATGAAAAAAAATGAATTTTGCTCAATGACATTGTGATGTTATTAAAAAAAATATGAAGTTTCGTTTGGGTGTCGATGCGATATTTTTAGGAGAAATGTGTAATATTTGGTAATTGACATTGTAATTTTATTGGCAGAAAAATAAAGTTTTGATTGGTTGACGATGTAATTTTATTAGTAGTAATGTGGAATTTTGCTCAATGACAATGTGATGTTATTAGAAAAAATATGAAGTTTCGTTTGGGTGACAATGTGATATTTTTAGGAGAAATGTGGAATATTTGGTAATTGATATTGTGATTTTATTAGCAGAAAATGAAGTTTTGGTTAGGGACAATGTGATTTTATTAGTAGAAATGTGAAATTTTGCTCAATGACAATGTGATGTTATAGAAAAAATATGAAGTTTCGTTTGGGTGACGTGTGATATTTTTAGGAGAAATGCGGAATATTTGGTAATTGACATTGTGATTTTCATAGCAGAAAAATGAAGTTTTGATTAGTTGACGATGTAATTTTATTAGTAGAAATGTGAAATTTTGCTCGGTTGACTTTGTGACTTTATCAGGGGAAATATGTAATATTGCGTCGTTGACGACGTGTTTTTATTAAGAGATAATTTTTGATCCGCTTCGCCATTTACAAATATTGCATAAATCTATCTTTTCGTTCATAACAAATTGTATGAAAACGTTTCGTCGTATAAAAATTTGTTTTGAGGATATTTGGCAAAAATTGTGCGTTTGCAGGTGGCGCGCAATAATTTGCGGCGGAGTCGCGCTTGTCGCGGTGGTTTTAGGAGCGGTTTTTGTAAATATCTTTCAATACAGTTGGTGGTATTCCAATCGTTGCGAATACGCCTTGAAACTTTTCGAGGGCGGGTTTGGTCTGTTTTTCTCCTTTCTCCTTTGGACGGCGGCGTTCGGCGCAGGTATATTGTTGTGCGGTCTGTTGCCCAAAACAAAGTACCTATCCTGCGTTGTGCTGTTTGTCGCCTGTTTTTACTGCGCGGCAAATACCGCCGCGGCAATTCTTTGTTGGTCGGTGTGGGGAGTGCTGTTTGCGGTTTTGGTGTCTTTTGTTGAGATAGCGTCGTACTTTTTGAGCTGTTTCCTCACCTGTTGCGTTCCCTCTTGCAACAGAACGTTCAAAGAGGCTTTGTGCGACTCGCAAGACGCGTTATTTGTTTTGGCGGTGGGTTTTATCGCCAAAATTCTGTGCTTTTTTGTGATATTACGATTTTTAACAGCCGTTATTTGATTGATTAAAAAAAAATTTTTTGGTATAATAAAAGCAAAGAAGGAGTAAAAACTATGCGTGCATTTATTCTTGTAATTGACGGCTTCGGTATCGGAGCTATGCCCGATTGCAAAAAGTTTAACGACTACGGTGCCAATACGTTAAAGAACGTTCGCGCCGCATACGACCTGAATTTGCCTGTTTTGTCGGATATGGGTCTGTACAATATCGACGGAACGTACAACGACGATCGTCAACCGATAGGCGCGTACGGGCGTTTGGAAGAGCTATCCAAGGGCAAAGATACAACCGTCGGACATTGGGAAATGGCAGGTGTTATCACAAAGGAACCTATGCCCACGTTCCCTAACGGTTTTCCGCAAAGTTTCATCGCCAAGTTGGAAAAGGAACTCGGCACAAAGGTGCTTTGCAACAAACCGTACAGCGGCACCGAAGTTATCAAAGATTACGGCAAGGAACATCTCAGCACGGGCTATCCGATAGTGTACACTTCCGCCGACAGTGTTTTGCAAATAGCTACGCACACGGATAAATATTCTATTGAACAGCTGTACGATATGTGCGAAAAGGCGCGCAAACTTTGTACGGGCAAATATGCCGTGGGCAGAGTTATCGCCCGTCCCTTTACGGGAGAATATCCCTACACGCGCACAGCCGATCGCAAAGACTTTTCCATAAGTCCTCCCGCAAAAACCATTCTCGATTTCGTCAAAGACGCGGGAATGGAAAGTGTTGCGGTAGGTAAGATCGAATACATATTCAACGGACAGGGTATAACTCGCAGTACGCACACGGTCAGCAATCTTGACGGGTTGAACCAAACGATAGAGATCGCCAAGGAAAAATTTGACGGCTTGGTGTTTGTAAATCTTGTGGATACGGATATGAAGTACGGTCACAGGAGAGATGTGTTCGGTTACGCCGAAGCGTTGGAAGAAATTGACGCAAAGGTTGCAGAATTGGTAAAGGTGCTTAACCACGACGACGTTTTGTACATAACGGGCGATCACGGTTGCGACCCGACTCACAAAGAGCATACCGACCACACGCGCGAATACACCCCGTTGCTTATTTACGGTTGCGACGTGGTGCCTACCAATCTCGGCACTATGAAAGGTTTCGACGTTATCTGCGATACAATCAAGGAACAGCTCGGTATCGGCGGCGGAGCGAAGTCCGTTTGGGAAAAGATAACGAGATAGCCCTTTTACTCGCAGGCGACGTCGCCGCGCGAAATAAATATGGCTCTATGTCAAATGTTGGGGTGTAAGTAATTTCGGCTCTATGTCAAATGTTGGGGTGTAGGTAATTTCTCCAACATATAAGGCTCTATGTCAAATGTTGGGGTGTAGGTAATTTCTCCAACATATAATTAAGTTAGCTACTCCCTCTCCCTGCGGCAGTACTGTCGCAGGGAGATTTTTTTACCGCGTTTTGCCGAAACCAAAAGAGAATGTAAAACATTTTTTCTACAAACACAAAC
>CANQND010000067.1 GCA_947625115.1 uncultured Clostridia bacterium
GGGGAAAATAAACAGGGGCGCAAAATCTGCGCCCCTGTTGAAATTGTTTGTTGCCGACGGGTTACGACGTCAAGCTGTCGGGCTTTTTGTCAACTTCGAATAGAATGTTTCCGTGTCGGACAAATAAAGCGATCCGCTTTCCGTATCTATCAAAACGAAGTAATGAGTGCCGTCCACCACTATTTCAAAACCGATAGTCGGGTCAAAACTTACAATGGTTGCTTGTTTAGCATCGCCCGAATCGATTTGCAACGTAATGGTTTCGCCGATAACCAGCGTGTATACCCGCGAAGTTTTTTCGTCGATAGTCAAGGTAAGCGTGTACGTTCCGTTATACTCGGAATAGTCGGGCTGTGTGCCGTCCTTGTACAAAACGCCGTGCGACTCCGCCGCCTCTTCGCTTACATACAAATCAATGTAATTGCAACTCGGTATCAATTGAATTTGATACGTTTTGCTTTCGGTTGTAATCTGCACAATCACTCTTGTAACTTCAAGGAAGTAGTCAAAGTCAACGTAGTACTCAATTTCTTCGGTCGCCTCTACGGGAGCCTCTCCCTCTGTCAAGGTTACGGTTCCGTCCTCGGCAATTTCCACTTTGTACTCCGTTTCGTCGATAGTACCTTGATAGGACTTGTTCGCAAAAGCTTTGGCGAAACCCGCCTTGCTCAACTCATAAGATTGATCGAGCCATAAGCAAGCGGTAAGCTGTCTTGTACTCAAATCGAATGCGGCAAGTTCAATGCCGTCTATTGCAATTTGTACTTGGTATTGTTTGCCAGATTGTGTAGTAATCTGAATGACAGGATCGCCGTTGGGAAGATATCCAAGCAACTTCACAGTACCTTGATCGAGTATGCCGTTGGTGTAAACAGCCGCTGTTCCGTTGGCAAGAATGATAAACTGATACTCACCTGTAACGTAACCGAAATCTGTACCCGACAACCAAATGCCGAGAAATTCAACATAGTCGCACGGCGACAAGCTCAATGCGTCTTGACCGAAGAGTTGACTTCCTTTCAAACTAAGCACTCTGCCCTCGTCCGTCAACTCGATACTGCAACTGTATACAACATTGCTGATAGTTATGTCAAAGGTGTAGCCGCTTTCCGTCTTTTGAATGCTTGTAGCTTGATACGTGCTGTCAAAAGCAGACCCGCTCAACGTGATGTTGGTTTCGGTTATTTCAACTATGCAATCGCCAATGGGTGTTGCCCACGTTCCGCGATAATTGAAATCAATAGCGTCTTCGATACGTTCGGAGAATTGTGCAATTATCCACAGATCCTCACCGTCGGGTTGGAGAATCATATAAGCGTGGTAATGTGTCGGTTCATAGCAGAAATAGTTTTCCGCTCCGTCCCATACAAAGTAGATACATTCGTCTGTGGTGGAATAGTTGTATACGATAACTTGTTCCCAACCGTAGTCGTTGTAGTTTATATAAACCGCATCGGGTGTTACTTCAAACCTGACAACTTTCGAAGTGGAGCTATACACGTATGTTCCCACAAGAGGACTCCAATCTACCGTTCCGCCGCTGATGTCGTTGTAGAACGTGCAAATCTCTGTTTTGGAGTCGGCAGTATAGAAATCAATGCAATTGAGGTTCACGGCTTCTGCGGACGTGTACAATCTTGTTATCAAAACATAGTCTTGTTCGTTGAATGTAAAATCTATTTCATACGCATAGTAGGTGCCTTGATATTCATACAAGCCCGCGTTGGTAATTTTAACGTTGGAAATGGGTGTGTCAATGCCGTAACCGTCAATTTCTATGTCGGAAGCGGTTATTTTCAGCGTGAATTTACCTATATAGGTACTTTCGTCCTCTTCAAACGTGGTAAAGCCTTGATATTCTCCTATCAATTCCACCCAATCGCAAGCGTAAACATCTACGTCCGTTATATCTCCGCCGTTCAATTTGCCTTGACCGTCGGTAAGAGTGAGAGTGTACTCCACTCCTTTTACCGTAAATTTAAGCTCGTCGTCGGAGCAAGTTACGGAAGAAGAAACTTCGTCGTCAAGATAGACGCTACCGATGTTGATATCCAAGACGTGTTCGCCCTCGTTAGTGGCAAAGGTTCCGAGATATTTGTCCGTAATGTCTGCCGCTACCTTTTCAGCAGGGATCACAATGGGCAAAACTGTGGAGCCGACGTTCTTGAACTCCAATGTGATTTGGTTAATGCTACTTGAAATCAAGCAATACGCTTCTATCTTGGCAATGCCGTCGCCCGCTTCGTTGAGAGTGATACGCAAACTGCCTGCTGTCTGAGCCAAAAGTTGGAAGCAACCATCGGTTTTAACAGCGAAACAGCTCGCTATTTGAGCAGGAATGGTCGTATCAGAACTGTCTTTCACACAGTCGATAGAACGTATTTCGTAAACGCCGTTGCCCAAATCAGCTACCCACTTGGTGTAGCCGGAAGCAACGTTGAAAGACGCGCCTAAATAGCCGAAACCGCCAAGACTTTGAATACGTGCGGCAGGAAAAGCCTCTTCGCCCGTAACAAATTGTTCGTCGAAATAGGTAAATGACCACAAACTGTTGTCTACACGTTTGAACAATCCGCTTTCTTCGCCTTTTTCATCGGAGTAAATGGTTTGACTTACAGAATCAAAGTAAATGTTGTAGGGGTCAGTCGCGTTAATTGTGGCAGTTACTGTGTAGTTTGTTGCGCTTGCCATATTGACGAGAGCTGCCGCAAGCGTTGTGTTCGCTTGGTAATTTGCAAGATAATCTGCGGGAACGGTTGCAGTACCTCTGTTTTCCACGTCAAACGCAAATGTGCCGTTTTCCGTAACAATGGTTATCGAAACTACTTGCAAGTCCTCTTCGGTGAGCGTTACCGACGTGGGAGTACCCTGTAAACGGGTGAGCGCGAACAATATTGCCGCGCGGTCAGCCTCGTTGGTTACCGTCCAAGTGTGTTCCGTTTCGCCTGCGGCGATGTCGTCGCCGATAAGGTTAACGAATGGGTTGAAAACGTCCGCAAAGGCAGTTGACGTGGGAGTAAGCGTCACCTCGCCCGTAGAGTTGTGCGTAACGATGTTTTCCGTACCGCTTACGTTTTTGCCAAGGTGGGCATAGGTAACAAAGCCGTGTTGTGATCTTTCCAACAAAACGGCTTCCGCCTGTTTGTCGTATATGACGTGTAAGTCAATTGAGCCTTGTGTGAGCGTGTAGGTGCCTTTCAACTCAACGGAGCCGCTTACCGAATCCAAAACCACTTGGCTGAGCTGGCGCAGAGTGACCTCTACGTTCATTTCGCCGCTACCGTTATCCGTGACGGGGATTGTCAACGGTTGGGTAGAACCCTCGTACAAGTTGCTGTTGACGTAGACGTCGCCGAGTTCGTAACCCTCCTCGGGAACAACCTCGACAGTGACGCTTTCGCCCACGGCAAATTTGCCGTTGTGGGTGGGGTCAGTTACGGTGAGATCCGCGTGACCTGCGGGAGATACGCTTACATTGACGGTAACAAGACGAACAAATTGAACGTCTATTACCGTTGCTTTGGCTATATCGAATACATATCTGCCCTGCTCGTCCAATTCGGTGAGTTTTTCCTCGCCGTCCACTTTGAACGAACTCAACAGGTAACCCTCTGCCGCGGTTGCGGTTACGGTTATCGTTTCGCCGCGACGGTATTCGCCCTCCGCCGCAGGAGAAGCATTGACTGTGCCGCCCGTTTTGGGTGCGTTGATAGTCAGAGCATATTCGGGAATTTTGGCAATCTCCACTTTTACAACGGTATCCGCAGTGATGTTAAATGTGTACTTACCGTCTGCGGTAGGCGTGCAAGGAACGTCGTTTGCCGTGACGCTTGTCACTTCGTAGCCGTCCACAACAGTTACCGTGACGGTTACTTCTTCGTTGTTGTCGTACAGCTCGCCCTCGCTCGGCGGCGCAACGCTGACGCTACCTCCCTCCTGATTATATGAAGATACGGTGACAGAGTAACCCTCTTCACCGCACGCAACAACAACCAACAAGGAGAATGTCAGCACAAGCGCAAGAACTATGGCGACAATGAGCCTACTTGTTCGTTTCATAATATTCCTCCTAAATAGCTAACTTATCACAATTTTATCAGAAACGTTTTCCGTCCCCTTTTCAGAAGCGTTTACCGCCTCGTCAAAATTGTAATTTAGAAATATTTTACCACCACTGTACGCCGCAAGTAAAGCAAAATGAAGCAAAAAATGAAAAAAATTTGAAATTATTTTTATTTGAAACGCCCCGCGGGGTTACAATGTCCCCGACCGACCCTGAGGATAGCGAAGTTTTGCGCTTTGCGCAAAGTGAAGTACAATTGTGAAGTTTGCGGCACTGCCGCAAGTTGAGGACGGGCGTAAACGCCCGAATTGTTTACACCATTTTGTGCGGAGCAGGTCGGCAACTATGTATAGAGATATTCAATGTCTTTTTACATTTTGTCCGTAGGTTATAAGTCGGAAATAGTTATAAAAGCCTTCGCTTGGGGACGCAAGAGAAGGGGGACCGCCGTCAGGCGGTGGTTGAGTTTCGACTATCGAAATAAACTGTATATCGCTATTATCCATAATAAAAAACCCTTTGTGTAATACAAAGGGAATTTCTAACAGGTGAATTATACTATCAAGTGCAACACCCGAAGAAAAAAAAGAAGTTCATATAAATCTCTGGTATAATGGTAG
>CANQND010000068.1 GCA_947625115.1 uncultured Clostridia bacterium
AGCCCGACCAATGCGACGCTTGCGCCCCGTCAGGGGTCGGTTGCGTTAGTCAACCGTATCGCATTGCGTTTGGTCGGCTTCCTCACTTTATGCAAAACGCGGCGTACAGTGGGACGGATTTTATTCCGTTTTCAAAGCCGAAATTTTTGCCCGAAACGCGCAGGGCGCAGGGCGGGGCGTATTTATCTACGTACAGTTTTAAGCTACGCGAGCGCACGTTGTCGTTAGACTTGCACTCCACGGGGATAGCGTATTCGCCCTGTTGCACAACAAAGTCCACTTCGGCGGTGTTTTCGGATGTCCAATAGTACAGCCTGACGTTGTTAGAGGCAAGCTGTTGCGCAACGTAGTTTTCCGTTATCGCGCCCTTTGCCTCGCCGCCGAAATTTATGTCGGATAGCACCGTTGCGTACGGCACGTTCATCTTTGCCGAAAGCAACCCCACGTCGGACAAATACATTTTGAAGCAGGAGCCGTCCTTGTAGAACTCAACGGGCGTTTTGCCCTCGTTGATCTTTTCGCATTTAAGCACAACGCCCGCTTTGGACAGCCAAAAAATACTGTCCTCGTACTGTCTGCTACGCGCGCCGCTTTTTACAAGTTTGTACTGAAATTTTTTGTTTTCCTTTGCCAACTGCGACGGAATGCTGTTGTAGATCGCTTCGTGGCGGACCGCCTCAGCTTTGGTGGCGTACTTGGACATATCCGACGAGTAGTCGTTGAAAATTCGGTTTTGTCTGGCGCGAACAAAGTCGAAATCGCGGCTTTTTACGTACTCCGCAACAACCTCGGGCATACCGCCCACCAACAGATAGGTTTTGTACAGTTCCAACGCCTTGTTGTGCAACGCCGCAACAAGCGGTTTGTCGGTTGCGTACGATTGGACAATGAGGTCAAGCAACGTTTCGTTTTCGGTGGCGGACAAAAACTCGCAAAAGTTCATCGGGTACATCGTCAGGCTGTCTATCTTGCCCACGGGGAAAGAAACGCCCTCTCGGCTGACCGACACCCCCAACAAACTGCCCGCCGCCACAACGTGGTGTTGCGGCGCGTTTTCGCAAAAGTACTTCAAGGAAGCGATCGCCCGCGGTTCCGCCTGTATTTCGTCGAAAAATATCAACGTTTGCCCCGCAACGATTTTTCTGCCCGACAACGCCGATAGCGCGGTCAGTATTCTGTTTACGTCCAAATCTTGTTGAAAAACAGAGCGCAACGGCACATTGTTTTCAAAGTCGAAGTACAGCGTGTCGGCGTAGTTCTCTTTGCCAAATTTGAGTATCGAGTAGGTTTTGCCCACTTGCCTTGCGCCGAAAACCATCAAAGGCTTTTTTTGCGGGTTGTTTTTCCACGCAAGCAGATTTTGTTCGATAATTCTTTTCATAATATTTTCTCCCGACAACAAGAATAGCACTTTTTAGGCGATAAGTCAAGAAAATGTGTAAATTTGATACACTTTTTGGTGGCAAAAAATGTCAAATATAGCAAAAACAACGCGCAGTCGGCGACTGCGCGTTGAAGTTGTGTTGTTGTGAGTACCGCTGTGCCAATCAGTCGGCATATCCGTAGAACGTTACGGAAGCAAGCTCGTAGCAAAGAGGCTCCCCAATAGGGAGCCTCGATGATTAGCCTTGCGGCTTGGATATTTCACTTACACTGCGAAAGGAATTGTAACCTTACTCAACCTCTGTAACAATGAAGAGTTGGCAATCCTTTTGACTTCCTGTCTTGTAGTTAGAAAATCTTTCTTGATTTGTTGCGGTATTGCACTGCAATTTGCATTGACCCGGTTTGTCATTTACCAATGCACCTTCACTTGTGCTGACAATCGCCGCAACGCCATCGGTAATAGTGATATCCCATGTTGTTATAAGGCTATTTCCTGTTGTCGCAAGAGTATTGTTATCTGTCGATTTGGTTAAACCGATAAGTGTGTCGCCAATTGAGAATGTATAGTGGGTTTCAGAGATGCCTATTGTAAACTCAACAGCTTGTGTTGAAACATTTGTTAAAGTTTTACCGTCGGCTCCAAGTGTTGCGGCATCTTTCAACGCCGTGAAATATTTGTTACTGCCCATTTCTCCTGCAAGCCAAACAGACTTTTTATCTGTGTCTGCACCATTTACATATGCAAGCACAACTTTTGTTCCAGCAGTAAGTTGTGAAACATTTTCAACCAAGGTATAGGTTTTGTCAACGTGTAACTGAACTGTAATTTCTATTGTTACTTTTTGGTCGCCGTTGTAATCGCCGATATATGCGAGATAATGTTCATCGGAGTCTTTGGCGGTGATCTCAACACCCTCAACAGTCAGTTTTACAAAGTCGTAACCTTGATTTGGCGTAGCTGTAATAACAATTTGTTGACCGTTTGTTCCTGATTGTTTATCAGCGGACAATGTTGCGTTTTCGTTTTCTATAATTTCAACGGTGACGGTATCGGTTGCTCTTTCTTTAATAGTGATTACGTTTGTATTGTTAGCGTTTCCGTTACGTTTAGAAAGTTCAAATGTACTGCTATATTTTTTAATATAACCGTTTGCAACTATAAAGTCACCGATAAAGGGCTGTTCGTCACAAGCTGCCCAAAATATTTGGAGCGTTGTGCCTGCATTACCTTTTTCATCACTAATGTAAAGGTTGTATTCTCCCTTGCTGGGACCCTCTACGGATTTTACTACATAACCCTTTACCCACACATCAAATGTGGAATAATCGCCTGTCGGCAAATCGGAGAGAGCAAAGAATTCCGCAACGGTCAAAGGGGTTTCCTCAGAGCCGTGATTAACTTCCGGTTCGGTGTCGCCGCCGTCGCCACCGCCGCCAACGTCGGTAAGGTCAACAGTGCCGAAACGAGCAGGGAATTGTGAAACATCCAACTTGGAAGCATTATCATCTCTGATAAATTTAATATCGCTGGGACTCATTGTTGTGTATTTGCTATCACTATATGTGCCAATGTAGAAATAGTTTGTAGCGGGTTCCGTTTCAACAATTTGGGTTGCCTTTTGCGCAAACAATTTTTCGGTAGCTTGCCACTCCCAAACAGCAGAGGGAGCGTCGACCAACTTCAACTTATAGGAGGTTTTGTCCTTGCCCTCGTAGGGGTTGATTTCAAGATACTTGTCGCCCATCTTGATATGATAACCACCCTCTGTGGAAACAATTTCAAACTTAACTGCCTTTGTGGGGTCGGTTGACGTTTGAATGTAGCCGCTTACCTTATCACTACCATCCAATTCGAGAGAGGACGCATAGTATCTTGTTTCGCCTTTCATCATGGAGAAAACAAACTCACCCGTTTGTGGGGCTTCCAATGCGGTAAACGGATCCTCTGTGGGTTCGGGTTCATCTCCGCCCTCACCGGGGATTCTGTCTTTGAATGTGCAACCTGTGTTAAACTCCAACTTATCTGTTGTGTCTTTAACAAAATGGAGCAATTGTCCCGTTACTGTGATGGTGTCGCCTGCTTTGAGGGCGTCAAGTTGTTCTTGGCTGTCACCGTACATATTGTAGCATTGAATATCCGTTGTGTCTACGGTGATTGTAACGGTGATTTCCCATTGTTTATTGTTGTAGTGCTGTGTAGGATAGTCAATGCTCTTTATCACGCCTGTAAGCACGTAAGTGCCGGGCAGTGTTTCGCCGCCCTCCAACTCTGCAAGTTTTGCAAGAATTTCTTCTTGGGTGTAGGAGTGAGTGCAATCGGGGCAAACGTTTTTAGCGGGTGTGCAAGCAACGTGTTCTTCGTAGCTGTCGGGGCATTGAGAATCGGTGCATTTTGCCGTGTGAGTCCAAAGTCCCTCATCGTGAGTGTAGGTTATTTGGTGTTTGTGCGCATTGGGGTCTGCCTCTACGTATTGAACTTTAACGGGGTTACTTGCGCCCAAACGGCTTTTTTCCGTGAGTGAAAATGCGTTTTGGTACAATGCCGTTGTGGAGTTGTTCTCGTAGTTGGAGCTGAGGTAACGGGTTTCGCCGTCGCTGTACGTTGCGCCGAATGTGCCGTACTCGCTGGACCATTTCCATTGAATGGCGTCGGTTGAAGGAGCGGGTACAAGTCTGAGGTTTTTATATGTGCCGTTGTTGAGATATGCTTCAAGGTACTGATCGCCGATTTTGATCGTGTAAACTTCGCCGGTGAGAACAACGGTAAAGATAACCGCCTTTGTTTCGTCGGTGGAAACAAGCAAACGACCTTGATTGTTCAATTCGCCCGTTACGTACCATTTCTTTTCGCCGTCAACAAGCTGAATGGTGTAGGTTCCCGCAGCCATACTGAGGTCGGGTTTTTCTTCAAGAACCTTTCCGCAAACAGAACATTTACCCTCGGCGTCGGGGGCGGTGTGGTCAGCCGCTTCGACGTTTTTGTTACATCTGT
>CANQND010000069.1 GCA_947625115.1 uncultured Clostridia bacterium
AAAAACCGACCCCAAGCGGGTCGGTTGTGCTACCAAGAAAAGATTTATTTGAATAGTTCCACAAGTATATTGCAAACAAGATCTTTCATAACGCAGTAGTGAATGTAACTGTGACTGTCGAAAACAGTTTCGTGCGCGTAACTTTGTACTATGTTCATTGCAAGGTGTACTTTTTCGATAATGTTTTCCTTGTCTATGCCCAACTTGACAAGTTGTTTGCTCATCTGCTCGGTAATTTTGTTTTCTAAATTTATGAACTGCGCGTTTACCGCTTCGTCGGTGGTGGCGAGAGAGTGCAACGTGTTGTGCAGCTTGGCGTTCTGCTCGTGCAATTCTATCGTTTTGTCGATGACGGACAACGCCAATTTGCGCAGATCCAAAGGTTTGGGAGCGTTGTCCACGATGTGCGCCAACGGTTTGTACACTCTGTCGATATATATTTCCAACACGCAAATCAATATGTCCCGTTTGTCCGCAAAGTACCCGTAGACAATTCCCGTCGAAACTCCCGCTCGCTTTGCGATTTCCACCGTGTTTGTGCCGTAGTAGCCCACTTCGCTGAACAGTTCGTAACCCGCTTGTATTATTTTGTTTTTCTTTTCGATACTGCGTTCTTGTTGCGGTACTCTGACATTTGACGCCATATAAGCATCGACCTCCTTTGTTGTCTTTACGTTCGCCCTGCGGTCACATACATCTTTGTATGCTCCCTTGTGCGAGCCGCAGTCGCCTCGGATCTCTCGCTTCTATGGCGTCAAATGAACTAACGCCGTAAAAGCATCGACCTCCTTTGTTGTCTTTACGTTCGCCCTGCGGTCACATACATCTTTGTATGCTCCGACGTCGCGCCCCTATCTCGTGCCGAAAGTAGCCGTTCAATCGGCTTTTGGGGGAACTTTTGTTATATTATACAGTACTTGCAAAAAAAAATCAATATAAAATGTGAAATTTTTATCATATTTTAGTTGACACATTCGTAAATAGGTGTTAAGATAAATGCGAAATTGAAATAAACTTCACATTTTGAAAAATTAACGAATATTTTACGAAGGAGATCTTATGCCGATTGTATTTGCACCGATAAACACTCCGTTGAGAATAGTGCGAGTGACCGCCGACGAAAAGACGAAAAAACATCTTGAAAGCCTCGGTATTGCCGTAAACGGCAACATTACCGTGCTTAGTTCGGGCGGCGGAAGCGTCGTATGCCGTGTTTTGGACGGCAAGTTGGCATTGGATCACGACCTTTCCACAAAAATTTTTGTCGTTTAACAAGGTTAAACCCGTTTCGGGCAGCCGAAGCGGTTTAATACAATTGTAAATAAAGGAGAAAATTTGTTATGCAAAAGACATTGGACAAATTTGCCATCGGCGAGCAGGGCGTTGTAAAGAGCGTCGGCGGCGAGGGCAAGATCAAGCGTCGTCTTTTCGATATGGGAATAACTCCCGGTGCGCAAATAATGTTGCGCAAGCGCGCGCCGTTAGGCGATCCCTTAGAGATAACCGTACGCAGTTACGAGTTGTCGTTGCGTATAACGGAAGCGCAATGCGTAACGTTGGAAGTGGCGACTGACTCTGTGGGAGGGCAGGCAGAATGAAAAGATTTGCATTGGCAGGCAACCCTAACTGCGGCAAAACGACGTTATTCAACAGCCTGACGGGTTCCACGGCGCACGTGGGCAATTGGCCCGGAGTAACGGTAGACAAGCGCGACGGCGTGTACAAAAAATGTGCCGAACCCGTTGCGATAATCGACTTGCCCGGTATTTATTCGCTAAGTCCCTACACTCCCGAAGAGGTGATCGCCCGCAACTACATTTTGGACGAAAAGCCCGATTGCGTTATCAATATCGTGGACGCAACCAACTTGGAGCGCAATTTGTATCTGACGACGCAAATTCTCGAAATGGACGTTCCCGTTGTGATCGCGCTCAATATGATGGACGCAGTAGAGCGGCAGGGCGACAAAATTGACGCTAACGAATTGGAAAAGCGTTTGGGCGTACCCGTGGTCAAAATTTCCGCTTTGAAAGAACAAGGCTTGGACAACTTGATGGACAAGGCGTTCAACGAAAGTCAAAAAGAACGTCGCGGGTCCACCGTATTGAAAGACACTCCGTTGGCGCATTTGATAAACGACGTGCGTATCGCGCTTGCAGGACAAAACGTCGGCAATCCGTTGTTTCACGCCATAAAATTGGTTGAGGGCGATGAAATAGAAGTGGAAATGCACAAAGAAACGTTGCCGATGGTGGAGGAATTCAAAAAGACCTTTGCCGACGAAACGTTCGGAAACGATTTCGAGGCGTTGGTGGCGGACGGACGTTACAAGTATATATCCAAGCATTTTGCTCCCGTTTTGACGCGCAAAAGCAAAGAAAAGTTCCAAACCACCCGTAGCGATCGCGCGGACAAAGTACTCACCAACCGTTGGGCGGGTATTCCCATATTTTTGGTGATACTGTTTTTGATTTTCCACTTGACTTTTTCCGAAAACTTTTTGTTTATCGGTACCTTTGCGGAATGGGCGCACAACCCGTTGCCCACATTGGAAGATTTGGGGCTGATTGTAAACGGTGAACCGATAAACTACGGCGTAAGGTGGCTTGCCACGATTTACGACGGCGCGATTTATTCGCCGGGAGTTATCGTCAACAACATCTGGAACGATATGATGGTGGGTGAGTTGTTCGGTTGGATAGGCGGGCTTATCGAAAACAGCGGTATGCAACCTTGGGCTATCGGTCTTATCAACAACGGTATTATCGAGGGCTTGGGCGCAGTTCTCAGTTTTTTGCCCCCCATATTGACACTTTTCCTGTTCTTCTCTATTTTGGAGGACAGCGGTTATATGGCGCGTATTGCCTTTATTTTGGACAGAATGTTCCGCCGTTTCGGTCTGTCGGGTCGTTCCTTTTTGCCGATGATAATGGGCTTCGGCTGTTCCGTACCCGCTATGATAAACACTCGTACCCTTGCGGACGACAAAGAGCGTACGGCAACCGTTCGCGTGATACCGTTTTTCAGTTGCGGAGCCAAGTTGCCCATCTTGACCGCCGTCGCAGGCGCGATAATCTTGCGCTTTGCAGGCGGAAGCGGCAACGCCGATCTGATAACCTACTCGATGTACATTCTCGGTATCGTTGTGGCTATTGTAAGCGTTTTGCTTATGCGTGCGACAACGTTGAAAGGCGAAACTCCCCCGTTTATTATGGAGTTGCCCGCCTATCACGCGCCGCAATTCAAAAATTTGATGGCGCACCTGTGGGATAAAACAAAGCACTTTATCAAAAAGGCTTTCACCATAATTTTGGCGTCTACGATAGTGATTTGGGTCTTGACTCACTTCGGTTTCGATTGGACTTTCCTCGAAGACGAGGCAATCAACGACAGTATTCTCGCGGGACTTTGCAAATTTGTACAGCCGTTGTTTACGCCGTTGGGATTCGGTTCGCAACTCGGTACCTACGGTTGGGTGTTTGTGCTTGCCGCCGTTGCGGGACTTATCGCAAAGGAAAACGTTATCAGCACGTTTGCAACGTTAGGCGCGTGCTTGATCGCCGCCAACATTCCCGCTCTTTCGGGATTTGACCCCGCATTGTTGGAGGACGAAAGCGGCATACAGGCGGTTATCGCAATGATCGCCGCAACAGAAATCACCGTTCCCGGTCTTATCAGCTTTATCGCCTTTAATATGACGACCATTCCCTGTTTTGCCGCAGTCGGTACCGCAAAGAGCGAACTCGGCAACAAAAAACGTTTCAACGGGACGTTGGTATTTTGGCTTGTAACAAGCTACCTTGTGGGCGCGATAGTGTACACGATAGGTTCTTGGTGGTGGACGAGTTTCATTTGGGCGGCGGTAATTGCCGGCGTTACGTGTCTTATCGTGTTCTACAACAAAGGCAAAATCAACATAAAGTTTCCCAAAAGGAAGTAACAAAAAGGAGTAGAAATGTTGTCGTGTATTGCAGCCGCGCTTGGCGTCGGCGAAATAATACTGATAGTTGTTTGCGCGGCGATTGTGTTGGGCGTAATCGTGTACGCCGTAGTCCGCAAAAAGAAAGGCAAATGCGCCTGTTGCGACGAATGTAGCGGCAATTGTCCGCATTGCAAAAACAACAGTTCGGATAAAAACAAATAACAATTTTTCGCCGTTCCCGAAGAACGGCGAATTTTTTGTCCGGGTGAATTATACTATCAAGTGCAACACCCGAAGAAAAAAAAGAAGTTCATATAAATCTCTGGTATAATGGTAGTTG
>CANQND010000070.1 GCA_947625115.1 uncultured Clostridia bacterium
GTCCCCAAGAGAAGCCTTTAACTGTGTTGCGACCGCCACCCGAAGCGAAGCCTTTTTGCGGCGAATACGCGAACCGTAGCCCTCACGCAACGCTCATCGCCGACCGAAGCGAAGCCTTTTTTGGTAGAACGCCCGAGCGACATACTTCACTACTTTTTGTCGGCACGCCCGAGCAACACTTTGCCCGTCATTTCGGCAGGGATAGGGTCGCCCATAACGTACAACATAGTGGGAGCAATGTCGCACAAGTTGCCGTCGGCAAGGGTGGCTTTGCCGCGCAGTTCTTCGTCCACCAAGATAAAGGGAACTTGGTTGGTGGTATGCGCCGTGAAAGGCTGTCCGTTGTCGTCCAACATCTTTTCGGCGTTGCCGTGATCCGCCGTTACAAAGGCTCTGCCGCCGTGAGTGAGTATCGCTTCCACCACGCGGCGAACACATTCGTCCACAGTAGCCACCGCTTTTTCCGTAGCGGGGATAACGCCCGTGTGTCCCACCATATCGCAGTTGGCGTAGTTGAGTATCATAACGTCGTACTTGTCCTTTTCGATTTCGGCAATGGCGCGGTCGCACACTTCCTCGGCGGACATTTGCGGTTGCAGATCGTACGTAGCCACTTTGGGAGAGGCTACAAGTATGCGATTTTCGTTTTCGTTGGGGGCTTCTACGCCGCCGTTGAAGAAAAAGGTTACGTGCGCGTACTTTTCCGTTTCGGCAATGCGCAGTTGCGTTTTGCCCAATTTGGCAAGATATTCGCCCAAAGTGTTTTGGTAAGTTTCGGGACCGAACGCCACGTCCACTCCCGTAAATTTTTCGTCGTACTGCGCCATACATACCCAATGAACGCGGCGTTGACGTCCGTGCAGATTGAACCCGTCAAAACCGCTTTGAGTAAACGCGCGAGTCAGCTCGCGGGCGCGGTCGGGACGGAAATTGAAGAAAATAACGCTGTCGCCGTTTTCCACCGTGGCTACGGGTGCGCCGTCTGCCTTGACGATGACCGTAGGCAGAACAAATTCGTCCGTGACGCCCTGTTCGTAGCTTTGCTTCAACGCTTCCACGGCGTTTGCCGACCTGTTTTCGCAGTTGCCAAGCAACATATCGTACGCCTTTTCTACGCGATCCCAACGGTTGTCGCGGTCCATTGCGTAGTATCTGCCGCAGACGGTGGCTATCGCGCCGAAACCGAGTTCGTCCATTTTGTTTTGCAGTTGCTCCACGTAGCCCGCGCCGCTTGTGGGAGGCGTGTCGCGCCCGTCCATATAGCAGTGTACGTACACGTTGTCCAAACCGCTACGCTTGGCAAGCTCTATCAACGCAAACAGGTGCGTGAGGTGGCTGTGAACGCCGCCGTCGCTGCACAAACCCATAAGGTGCAATTTGCCGCCGCTTGCTTTGACGGCTTCAATAGCTTTGATAAAGGCGGGGTTTTCAAAGAAATCGCCGTCTTCTATCGACTTGGAAATACGGGTGAGGTCTTGGTAGACAACTCTGCCCGCGCCGATGTTGAGGTGACCCACTTCGCTGTTGCCCATTTGTCCTTGGGGCAAACCCACCGCCAAACCGCTTGCATTGAGCCGCGACGTGGGATAGGTGTGCATAAGGTACCTCACGTAGGGAGAACACTCCGTGCCTATCGCGTTGCCGCGCGCTTGGTCGGACAAGCCGTAGCCGTCCATAATTATCAACGCCGTGATACGTTTGTTCATAAGTTAAACTCCTGTTTGTTTACTTGAAAAGACAACGCGCTTGTTTTAGCGGTGAGAGTGAACTATCGCCGCAAATTTTTGCGGAACAAGGCTTGCCCCGCCGATAAGCCCGCCGTCCACGTCGGACATTGCAAGCAAGTTTGCCGCGTTGCCGTCGTTCATACTGCCGCCGTACAAAATGAACAATTTGTCGGCGACTGCCTTGCCGTACTTTTCCGCAAAAACGCTTCTGACGTACTTGATTGCGTCGTTAGCCTGTTCGTCGGTGGCTGTTACGCCCGTGCCTATCGCCCAAACGGGTTCGTAGGCGACTACCGTCCTGCCGAGTTCTTCGGCGGAAATATCCGCAAAACCCTCGGTGACCTGACGTTTCAACACCTCTTCCGTTTTGCCGCTTTGGCGTTCCTGCAAGGTTTCGCCTATGCAGACGATGGGTTTTAGTCCCGCGTTCAACGCCGCCTTTGTGCGGGCGAGAACGGTTGCGTCGGTTTCGCCGAAATAAGTACGGCGTTCGCTATGCCCCACGATGACGTACTCAACGCCCGTTTCCACAAGCATTGAGGGGGCAATTTCCCCCGTGAACGCGCCGCTCTCTTTCCAATGGCAGTTTTGCGCGCCGATGTGAATGTTGGTGCCTTGCGCCGACTTTACCGCTTTGCACAAATCGGTAAAGGGTACGCATAAAATGACTGTGTTGCGCGTATCGGCAACGAGAGGAAGCAACTCGGCAAAGAAACTTTCCGTTTCGGCGCGATTTTTGTTCATCTTCCAATTGCCCGCGATGATTTTGTTTTTCATTTCCACGTCACCTGCAAATTATCTTTCGTTGAGGCAGGCAATGCCCGGAAGCACTTTGCCCTCGAACAGTTCCAGACTTGCTCCGCCGCCCGTGCTTACGTGGGACATCTTGTCCGCGTAGCCGAGTTGCGTTACCGCCGCCGCGCTGTCGCCGCCGCCGATAATGGTTGTGGCGTCGCTTTCCGCCATAGCTTGCGCAACGGCATTGGTGCCTTGTGCAAGAGTGGGATTTTCAAATATACCCATAGGTCCGTTCCAGATGACCGTCTTGGCTTCTTTGATTATCTGCGCAAACAGTTTGCGCGTTTCGGGACCTATATCCGCGCCCTCGCGATCGGCGGGAATATGCTTGCAATCCACCACCTGCGTTTGTACGGGTGCGTCGATTGGGTTGGGGAACTCGGGAATAGTTACCGTGTCTACGGGCAGAACGATACGCTTGCCCTCCGCTTTGGCTTTTGCCAACATTTCACGGCAGTAATCGAGCTTTTCTTCGTCCAACAGAGATTTGCCGATTTCATACCCTTGCGCTTTCAAAAAGGTGTACGCCATTCCGCCGCCGATGATGAGCGTGTCGCATTTTTCCAACAAATTGTTGATAACGTTGAGCTTGTCGCTGACTTTTGCGCCGCCGAGAATGGCAACAAAGGGACGTACGGGGTGTTCCAACGCGTCCGCCATTACCGAAAGTTCCTTTTCGATGAGGAAACCGCACACGGCAACTTTAACAAAGCCGTACTCCACAATGGCTGCGGTGCTTGCGTGCGAACGGTGAGCCGTGCCGAAAGCGTCGTTTACGTAGATGTCCGCAAAAGAAGCGAGTTTGCGGCAAAATTCCTCGTCGCGACCCTCTTCGCCCGCGTCGAAACGGGTGTTTTCAAGCAGTACCGCTTCGCCCTCTTTGAGCGCGGCTACCTTGCGTTGAGCGTCCTCGCCCACAATATCCGTTGCAAAGGTAACTTTGCCGTCCAACAATTGGTTGAGCCTTTCCGCAACGGGGCGGAGAGTAAATTTCTTGGCGTCGCCTTTCAACGCCTTGGCTATCATTTCTTCCTTAGCCGCGGGACGTTCGCTTTCGGGCAGAGCTTCGAGAGCGGCTTTCTCCTTTTTGTTGAGCTTGAAATTGGGAGTAAAAATGTTGTGCGGCTTGCCCAAGTGAGAGCAAAGTATCACCTTTGCGCCATGCTCCAACAAATACTTGATGGTGGGCAACGCGCCGTTGATACGGTTTTCGTCGGTGATAACGCCGTCTTTCATAGGTACGTTGAAATCAACGCGTACCAAACATCTTTTACCTTTTACGTTGACGTCTTTGATGCTTTTTTTGTTCATCTAAGTGTACTCCTTGAAAAATTTTTGATAGTTGCGCAAAATAACGCAACTTTGTCCTCTACAATTATAGTTTTTTACGTCAACCCTGTCAAGTGTATGGAGAGTTTATAT
>CANQND010000071.1 GCA_947625115.1 uncultured Clostridia bacterium
GTCTGTTGCCATATTTATATTTCATATTGGCATACTTCTCGAATATTAACAAGCTGCTTTTCCCTTTCAAGCGCCCCACTATTTGCAATACACCATATTTGAGCGGTATTGACAACAGTATATGATCTTTACATGGCGCTACTTCTATTATCTCTACCCGTTTATATTCGCATAATTTTTTCGATGTTTTATCTATATCTGCCTTTACCTTTCCATAGATAATTTGCTTTCTGTATTTGGTGCAAATACAATATGGTACTTGCAATTCCACGTCGTATGTGCTAAACTTTCTGTGTCATTCATTTGACAAAACCTCCTGTGGTATTTTAGTAAGCTGCCAGGCTCTATCTAATTTTACCACAGGAGGTTTCTTTGTTCAACGGTAAACCTCCCACGGAACCCCACGACAATCGTGTGTGATTCAGCAATCAAAAACCTCTCCGCGCCGCTTTGTTCGGCAGGGAGAGGCAAAAGAGTGGACACGGTGAATTTTTTTTAGAAATCAAATCGCCATACCGAAAATTCGAGGCATGTGCCTCGAATTTTCAATTAAACATACTTTCTATTGTTTCTTTTACATAATCCAAGTCATCTATGTCATTGAATTCAAGATAATATTTAAAGTCGCCATAGGCAAAATTTGCTTTAATACCGTTTCTTACTTGATTGTATCGCACCCCAACATCATTGTGAACAGTGAATACATCCACATCGTTTTTGTATGAATCGAATTTATCCATTTCCACGTTTTTTAGAAGAATAACCGAAAAGACTATTGCGTTTCCCGTTTCAATATCAACAATGGTTTCGGAAAGGCAAACGAGTTCACTTGGATCGTTTTTTAGCCTAAACTCTATCGTAGCACCAAAATCGGCAGACTCACACCAACTCGGGAGCAATACCTTGTTGCCGTGTTGATTGTTGTACTCGACAACAGTGTAATGCGCTTCTTGCTCTGTCAAATCCCCACTTTGAAAACGCACAATTTCCTCACCGTTACTCAACACAACGGGCAGTACAATGGATAGGCACACCGCAACAATAATCACGGCTGCCAAAACGGGTAGCAATCTCACACAAAGTTGTTTGCGCCTTTTGCGACGTTGCGCACTTTCCGCAATGGACCGCTCAACGTCCTCGTGAATAACGCTATACAGCTTTTCTTTCGCCTGCGCCGCGTCATCCTCTATTTTTTGGTGTATTTCCTGTTCTGTCATAGTTCTCCTTATGCCGCCTCACAAATGTACGCACTTTCCAGATTTGTGGAATTCAATTTATAATAAGCCGTTTGGCAACCTATAAATCCCGATGATACTCTCAAAAACGTTTCGGTACGAAACCAACCCGTTTCATTGTAGTACTTTATTTGAAGATATCCATTCGCCGTCATTATGTGATTAGACGTAACATTGATTTCGATAATAGTATTATAACCATCGTGTTCGCCTATATCATAAATGTTGCCCGTCAAAGTCAGTAACACAATAATTTTGTTGTTATTTATTGCGTCTACGCACGCGTTGTAGTCAAGTGAATTTTTGTCACCTACTTTGCGATAGGACAGTGTGCGACCGTGATTGGTGAAGTAGGTTTGTAAGCCCGATTTGAAATCCGCCTCGGTAACACCGTCGCCGCCCACGTTGATGTGCATAAGGTCGTACATCTGCTCCAACACTTGTTTTACATACGTGCTTTCCTGAATACGGTATTTTCCGTTACTGTACGTGGAATCCCAATCGGGAATGAGTTCGGGATAGTACTTGTCGTAGAAACCGACGACCTCGGCACCCGCAACCGCGCCGCAACCGTTGAGCATACCCGTACTGTTGGTGTAATTTGGCGCACCGCCGTCCGTGTTTCGCTCTGAGATTTCGCGCGACGTATAATATATCTTTTCGTCTGCTAACGTTGCAATGGTTTGTGCGTCAGTATATCTCGTTTCGGCGGGTTGTTCTTCCGAAACGACAGGGGACCACGCGCCAAACACAAGAAGCGCGGCAACAACAAAAACTATTACAAAAACACTCAAAAACTTTTTCATATTGTACTCCTTTTTCTACCTATAATAAATACTCTTCAATATGAAAAAATTTTAATCTTGGTTGCAAAAATCTGCAATAAATTTTTTGATATACGCCATTCGTTGACAGATCGCCGCCTCGGACAAGTGAAGCTCTCGCGCTATTTCCCGTTGAGTCTTTTCCCAATAGAAACGCATTTGCGCAATTGTTTTGTTGGGTTCGTCCAACATGTTTATTGCGGTTTCCACATCAATCCGAAGTTCGATATCTTCAAAAAAATCTTTGCCGATAAGATACTCTACTTTGTCAATATCCACATGTTCGACTTTGCTTTCTCGCGTAACATCGGTTAGGGCAAGATTTTTCGTTATCGTGCACAACCAAGCAAGACCGTCCTTGTTTGGATTGAAGTTGGATATATATTTTCCAAGACGACGAAACGCTTCGCATACTGCAAACCAAGCGTCATCGGCATTTTTCAAATATATATGCGCCACCAAGTACATATGTCCGGCGGTCAATTTGAACAACGACTCGAATTTAGAAATATCGCCATTTTTCAGATCGATAAGGTATTGATTGATTAACTGTTTTGTTTCTTCTTCTGTCATTCTTCCTTTGTTCTCTCTTTGCGGAGGAAATTTGTTTAATTCTATTATATTGTCTTTTGACGAATTTGTAAATTTATTTTTGCAAAAAAAATGTTGTACGTTTTTTAATTTGATATACTTTTTTTCAATCTTTCGCAAACAGTTTGACACTTTGCCCTTGTGTTGGTATAATAATAAGGCAGGTTTGGGCGACAATAGTTGTTTTGCGCACAATCGGTAACCGACCTGAACGCGGAGATAACTTACCAATACAACGCTTGCAAAGCGTTGGCGCGAGAGGTTTCGCGCCACTAATGCCAATTACTTTTGATGAAAACCGCGACTTTCCCGGTGTACCGACGGCAAGAAGCGAGCAAAGAGGATAACGCAACACAACGCACACCGAACACACAATAAACATATGGAAGAGTATCGAAGTGGTTGTAACGGCCCGCACTCGAAATGCGGTTGCCGCCGATAGGCGGCACATGGGTTCGAATCCCATCTCTTCCGCCAAAGCAGAATAATACGAACCCGACAGAAAACGTTGGGTTCGTATTGTTTTATGCCAATGATTGGTTCGGTGTTGTTATTTCTCAATAGATAAGTATTTGCGAACGTTGCGAGGAAATCTTGTGGCGTTCTTTTCATTCCTCCGCCTATTTGCCTTTCGGTAGTTGGTTGTAGCACGGCTCTCGCAGGCGTCAACGGGAGAAAAATTTGCTTGTAATTCGTAGTTAGTAAAGTGTCGAGCAGTAGTATGCTGTTCGGCACTTTTGTTATGCAAATTTTTCTTGGCTCATTCTTCGCCGTTGACGTCTGCAACGAGATATGCAAGATATCAACTTGCACCGAGCTGCGCTCCTCCCGTCCTTGCCGAAAGGCAAATATCTTGACGGAGGAATAGAAAATGACAAGAATCGATGAAAGACAAGTAATTACAGCGGACAATGTGAAGTGGCTCGGCGAGATGATCGCTCTTATGTCTGCCAAAAGCAGTGACAAGATGTTTTGCCACAGCAAGGTAACGCAATTGTATCGTGGGTTGATAAGCGATATATTCTACAATAACCACAATCCAAACTACCACTTTTCAAACGGATACGACCTTGCAATGGAAGCAATATGCTTTCTGTATCAGCATGTAGGACATCGCTTAAACGATACCACCACAGTAATAAAATACGGCGTGCCAAAAGAAATGACAATTATGCGAGCGTGCTACTTTGTAGTTGGCAAACTGATACGAGAAGATTTGAGAACAGTAACCAAATGGGAAAGTTACGACAATCCCGAATATGTTGAACCTTGT
>CANQND010000072.1 GCA_947625115.1 uncultured Clostridia bacterium
TGATTTAGAAAAAGATATTTTTATTGATTTATTTTCAAAACAAAAGATCGCCGAGCGCGAGATTGACAGCTCAAAGATGACTTCTGCTAACTTGAATTGAATAATTTTATCTTTATCATTCGATTTACGAACGGAGAGCCAACGCGCGAAAAATCGACAGTCCCAAAACAACCACCACTAACTTGCGCGTACTCAAATTCAAAACAGCGGCGCGTTGTTTCGGGACGGACGGCGAAACTTCTCAAAACGGGAGGGAAAATTTTGACTTTATTCGTCGCAAAAGGTTGAAAAGAAATATTATTTTTGATATACTGTAAACTAAGATAATATGCAGTCGCGACGTTTTCCGAAAAAAAGTGCGCGACGTACCGAAGAAAATTCGGTCCAAGAGGTACACAATGAAGAAACTTTTTGTTATTGCCCTTTGCTTACTGCTGCTTGCCGCGCCGACTTTTGTCGTCGCATTTGCCGCAAGCGGAACGCAATCGGACGGAGTTACGCACTTTTTGAACCCCACCGCCGTTGCCGTTGTGGGAAACAAACTGTTTGTTGCGGACAACATCGAGGACGGCGAAAGTATGATAATTTGCTTTGACGTAAGCGGCGATACGCCCGCGTTTCAGTACAATGAGCGCGTGGAGGGCAACGTGACGGAACTTTCCGCCAAGGGCGAAGAGGGCTTGTACGCCGTGCTGTCTGACAAAGTTGTCGAGTACGCCGTGTCAGACAAGCTGTCCGTCGTGCAGACTTTTGAAAACCTTTCGGGCGTAAAACACTTCATAAGCGGCGTTGTGGATACCGAAAACCATCTCGGCGAGTACTACGTCACTTCCGACAATATTTTTGTCAAAGACCCGCGCCAAAGCGACGTTCAAAGCAGCGACTACTTCGGCAAAATGCCCTTTTCGTCGCTTCAAGACGTGCGCGGCTTTGTACCCGTAGGCTCATTTGTGTACGTTTTGTGCCGTTTGAACAATAATTTTGTCTGCCGACGCATAGACGGGCAAACAAAACTCACCGACCCCAACGATCCGCTCAACAAAAACGGAGATTTGCTAACTTCCTTTACCGACCCGAAAGGGTTGTTTGTGTGGGGCGACAACGTTGGTCTGTTTACCGAAAACAGTATTCACTTTGTAGAGATAGGTTCTTCCAACAGCACTATCAACGCTCTTATCCCCGCCAAAAGCGCGGATAACAACGGCTACGACGTGGAAGAAAAGGGCAAGATCGTGGACGTGACGGCGGCGAACGAAGTTTTGTACGTGCTTAACGACAACCACAAAGTGGAAATTTACAAGCGCGGAGGCGCAAACTTCCAAGACGTCAACACCATCGGCACGGAAGAGGTAACCGACCCCGTACCGCAAAAGTACACCTCTTTTACCCTTGTGCGCAATATGGGCTATCCCAGCAACATAATTTTCAAAACGAGCGGAAAAAACAGCGTTGCCAACTTGGTAAACGACGCCAAAGAATACATTGTGCTGGGCTACGACGGCGACGAGAATTCCGACTTCTGCTACGTGCTGTACGACGAGGCGGACGGCTACGGCTTCGGCTGGGTGCGCAAGAGCGACGAGCTGACAAACCATATCGTCAATACTGCGGCGGGACCGAACGGGCTTACCTACAAAACCAAGTTTGTTACGCTAGACGCCGTTTTTGTACACGAACTGCCTCGCGAAAAATCTGATGGAACCCCCCTTACGCAAACCGCCACTAATCGCGTGCAGGTAACCGTGTTGCAAAAGTTCTTTGAGGGGCAGACGGAATGGGACTACGTGCAGTACGACGGCGACAAGCGCGGCTTTGTCAAAAACGAAACGCTCTTCGACCAATACTACATCGATCTTACGTTAGAGGGCGACGTACACGTTGTGGGGCAGTTCAAGATAAACACTTCGCTGTTCGGCACGGTGCGTATCTACGACAACCCCAACGAGCTGACGGACGAACACCTTGCGGTGGATTCTTCCTATAACCCCGTAGTACTCCACTCGGGCGCGCGCGTTACCGTTGTGGAAAACTGCGACAACGGCACGTCGCTGATACAGATAGACCTCGGCAACGGCACCAACGCCACGGGCTACGTCAAAACAAGCTGTCTGATAAACAAAAACGCCCTCACCACCAACGCGATATTCGGCATTGTAACGGTGTGCGTCGCGGCGGTTTTGGCGGTGACGCTCACGGTGGTGTTTGTCCGCAAGAAAAAGAATTCGGCTGCTCCGCCCGAACAAAACAACTGACGTAAAACGCCTTTCGCGCCAACCGACGCAAAAGGCGTTATTTTTTTCAGGACGAAAGGTTTACCAATTCGCCGTCGTCCACCACGGAAATTTTGCTCACGGACACTTCGTAGGCGGTGCGCGTCACAACGGTGTCGTCGGGCAGTTTCTTTTGGTAGTTGCGCGACTGAACTCGCCCCACCACGTTTATGTGTTCGCCCACGGGCAGTTCTTCGGCAAAACGCGCGTTGCGCCCCCACACGATGAGCGGAATGTAGTCGCTTTTGTTGAACTGACGGTTGACGGCGATCAACACGTCGCATATTTCGCGGTTAAAGGGGGTTGTGCGGTAGACGGGCGGCTTGCATATGTAACCCGTAAGCTCCAAAGTGTTGGGGTTGACCGTTTCGTCGTACTCCAAAACCTCTCTTACAAAGACGATAAGCACAAGTTTGCTTTTGTGATCCACCTCTTTGTTGTAGCTTCTGAACTGCCCCGCAACGGATACCATATTTCCGTCGCGGAAATCGTCGGTAAGCAAATGCTCGGATATGGAAATGGGAAGAAGATCTTCCATACCGCTCAACCGTTTGACGGCAAGCGTCACTTCGTAAAATTTTTCGCCGTACACCTCGTGCGAAAAGGTTGGTTCGCCCCGCACCATTCCCGCCAACCTTACGCTGTTGTTTTGAAAAACTGTGTTCATAGTTGTTACCTCTGTTGTATTTTTTTGTCCTGACGGACCTTGTTATCTAAACCGTCGTAGATGAAGTTACGTCGGCTATTTGCTTGCCGCTACCGTCGATACGGTAGCCCTGTTTGTATATCAACTGCCCTATCGGCACAAGTTTAAGTCCCTTTAACTTTAACGCTTCAAAAACCGCAGGCAACGCCTCCACGATGTGATCGCTGTTGTTGTGACACAAAATTATATCTCCGCTTTGGGCGCGCTGTACGCGCTCGGCGATCTCTTTTGCCGAAAGACCTTTCCAATCCAAGCTGTCCACGCTCCACTGAATTGTGTACAGCCCCAAACCTTTGGCTACGTTGAGCAACACGTTGTTGTAGTCGCCGAAAGGCGGGCGGAACAGCTCTACGGGCTGCCCCGTTATCTCGAAGATCTTTTTGCAACTGACGGTCAGTTCCTCGCGGCATTGCGCCTCCGTCAACTTGCTCATCTGCGGGTGAGTTGCGCTGTGCGTGCCTATCTCAAATCCGCGCGAGTGTATCTCCGCCACCACTTCGGGGTACTTGTCTACCCAAAACCCCACCAAAAAGAATGTGGCTTTTACACCGTAGCTGTCGCATACGTCCATTATCTGACGAGTTTTGTCCGCGCCCCACGCCGCGTCAAAACTTATCGACGCAAAGTTGTCCGACCTGTCCACGCAGTAAATGGGGACTTCGCGACCGTTGGCATATACCTGCGCGTAACCGCCCATTCCGCAAATGAGCAACACGCACACAAGCGTGACGGCAACGGCAATAACGGTTTGTTTCATTCCGCCTCCGATAACCAAGACGCGGTTCTTTGTCAACTATATTATACCACCCGCATACCTGATTAAATAGTGTTTTTTTGTCGAAAAATTTACTTTTTTTCACTATTTTATGCGGCAATCTTCGACAAAATGCCTTGCCGAAATTTTTT
>CANQND010000073.1 GCA_947625115.1 uncultured Clostridia bacterium
GACCCGACAATATAGTACACGTCGGTAACGACGGTTTTTATGTTATCCAAAAACCTGCGCTGACCGTAACTGCCTATTCCGCAGTAGGTCAATTCGTTTTCCGTAACGGAGTTAAGATCGTCAAAAGAGGCGTTCAGCCACCCGTCAAAGGCGTAGACGTAGAACAAATCGATCTTGGCGTTGACGGCGGGGATAGAGTTGTTTTTCGCCGCCACCACCGACGGAGCTATCTGCCAACCGCCGTCGAGATGTCCCGACAGCTCGTAGTAGCGAGAGGAAATAACGCCCACCACCGCAAGGTCGTCGAACTCCGTTTCGCCGTTTTCTCCCAACAGTATGCGTACCGATTTGCCCAACACGTCCTGCGAAGTCAGTCCGTAGCAATCCAACAGCCTTTCGGAAATAAGCACCTCGTTGGTGTTGTCGGCGGGGAATCTACCCGTAAAAATTTCTTCCGAGCCGAAGCGTAAAAGCATTTCCTGCCTGTCCAGATCGTTGAACGGGTCGCCCTTGTACAGCCAAAGCAATTCGGGCGTTTTGTTTTTATTGAAAAAGTGCGTACTGCCGTTTACCCGCAGAGTTATGTAGTTTGTGGTAACCGTTGGGATATCCGCCTGAACGTTTTCTTTCATCAGATTGCCGAGGTTGTACCTTTCCACGGAGTACTTTTCAAAGCGAGTCCAACCGCGTTCTTCCAACCACTCCGTTTTGTCGGAGGGCGCGTACATATAGTTAGACGAGGTGTTTTCCGCAAAAATTTCCGTACGGCGGCTTTCTATCGAAGCGGTAAACGCCGTAAACAGGCAAATCAGCACCGAAAGACAGGCGAAAACCAAACAAATCTTTACGCAGATCCACGGGTGCGCCTTGAAAGATGCCGTTGCCAATCTAAACAGCGGTTGGCGCGCTTGTCTACTCATAGCGCACCTCCTCGGCAACGGACATACGCGCAATTTTTCGGCGCAAAAACGCAAACATAGCAACGGATAACGCCGCAAACGTTCCGTAAACGGCAAAGGGCAACCACACGCGGAAATGATAACCGTACGACACGCCGAACAGGTCGGTACACAAATCGAGTACTATCTTGCTTAGCGGTACCGACAGCGCAGAGGCGATAATCACCGTTACCGTTACCAACGCCAAAGAAATTGCCAAGTAAATGCCCGCCACGGTCGTATCCGTAGCTCCCAACAGCTTAAAGCGGCATATCTGACTTTTGCGAGTGCGGTAGAACAGCGTAAACAGCACGTACAACAAAAACAACGTCAACGCCGCCAACAAAATGGCAAGATAGGAGTAGTAGGTGTTTATCACAGAGATGTTTTCGCGGCAATCGGCAAGCACGTTGCTCAACGCAAATTCGCCGCTTGCTCGGTCGTACACGGCGTACAGCGTTTCCATATCGCGATAGGTGAGGTAAAATTCGTCAAAAGTGAGTCCGTCGGCAGAGTCAACGACGTAGTAGTAGGCAAAAGGCACCGTTACGTCGTCTATGGTGTAGTCGTGAAAGACGTCCTCTTCGACGAAAAGGGCAAGCACCTTGTAGTCGCGCTCACCAATCGAAACGGTACTCCCCGCTTGCGCCCCGAGAAAATCGGCAACTTCGTCGCTCAACAACACGCCGTCCCCCTCGAACTCCGCAACGGAACTCAACGCCAAAGCGTACTCTCGCGGGACAAAGTAGCCGTGCCGCTCCACGCGGTACTCCAAAACCTGTTGTTGCCCGAGTTGAGTTACTATATCGCTTTGCCACTCCTTGTCGCCGTAACGCAAAATGGCGTTTTTTGTGACCCCATTCAGCGTTCCGTAGCAAAAATCGGCGTTGTTGCGTTCCGCAAGCGATAAAATTGCGTTTTCGGCGCGCAACGCCATACTCTCGCCGCCGTAGGAGTCAAGATAACGTCTTTTTGAGGCGTTAAGCCCAAGAATGACCCCGCGCGGCGTGTCCGCCATAACGGACAACACGGTAAGCAACGCCGTGCTGAACAGCGTCAGAATAACAAACACCGTCAACAACGTCCGCCACAAAAAACGGGTTTCTTTGAAAATGAGTTTACAAGTTTTTTTCATCGGTGATAACTTTGCCGTCGGACATAGTGACAATTCGGCTTGCACGAGCGGCGTCCTCCGCGTCGTGCGTTACCATTACCACCGTCTTGCCCGACTCGTGCAAACGGCAAAGGATATTCATAATATTGTTGCTGTTGACGGAATCGAGATTGCCGCAAGGTTCGTCCGCCAAGATGTAGTCGGGGTCGTTTACTATTGCGCGCGCAATTGCCACGCGCTGTTGTTCCCCGCCCGAGAGGGAAAGGGCTTTCTCCGCCGCTTTGCCGCTCAAACCGACGGCTTCGAGGGCGGCGTTCACCTTGGAGGAGTTGTCGCCCGTTTGCCCGCCGAGCAACAAAGGCAACTCCACGTTGTCGTAGACAGAGTAGCCCTGTTCGAGGTAAAAGGACTGAAACACAAACCCCACCGTTTTGTTGCGATAGGCGGCAACTTGCTTGGGAGTCAACGCGGACAGATCCGCGCCGTCCACCGTCACCGAACCGCTTGTGGGAACATCCAACGTACCCAAAACGTTGAGCAAAGTGGATTTGCCGCTGCCCGATTTGCCCGTTATCGCAACAAATTCGCCGTCGCCTATTTCCAGATCCACTCCGTCTAAAGCGAAGAAATCGGCTTTGCCAACAACGTATTTCTTTTTCAAACCCTTTATCGAAATCATTTTGCCGTCCTCTGCCGCGCCCGTGCGCAACTAAAATTGTACCGCCGTTAAGTAAACAAAAAGTAAACGACAACAAACCGCCGCGTTCAATCGGCAAGTAGGCGTTCAAAGTTTACGCCGTAAAAGTGACCCTGCTCGGTGCCGCGCATACAGTCGGCAACAAATTTGCCCGCTTTCAGACAGGCTTGGGCAAGGCTTTCCCCCGCAAAAAAGTGCGCGCTCATCACCGACGTGAAGATGTCGCCCGTGCCGTGATAGGCGGCGGGCAATTTGGGCAACATAACGTACTCCGTTTCGCCGTTGCGGTAGATAAGTTCGCCGATAAGCCCGTCAAACTCCACCCCCGTGATAACCACCGTTGCCTTGGTGAGGCGCGAAAGCCTCTCGGCAAGCAACAACGCGAAATCTTTGCCGTGGTCCTCTTGATAGGGCGTACCCGTCAAAAAACACGCTTCTGTAATGTTGGGGTCTATTACGTCCGCATACGCCACAAGTTTTGCCATTTCGCGCACGTAGTCGAGGTCGAAACCGCTGTACAACACGCCATTATCGGCAAAAACGGGGTCTATCACCACGGGCGCGTTGGGCGCGGAAAAGCGATCGAACAGCTCCACCGCCAAATCGGCAAGTTGTTTTTTGCCAAGATACCCCAACACAAAACCGTCGAAATTTATTCCGCTGTTGCTCCACTCTCGGTAGATATTGGGAATTTCCGAAGTCAGATCGAGATAGCTCCAACTTTTGAATTGCGTGTGATTGGACAATATCGCCGTGGGTAACACGCACGTTTCTATCCCGTAACGGGACAATATGGGCAACGCAACCGTCAACGAACACTGCCCCACGCAGGAAAGATCTTGCATTGTGCAAATTCTCTTTGTTTTCATAATTTACCTCCACGGAAATATTATATATCTTCAACGCGTTTTTAGCAACCGTTGAGGGCTTGTTGCGCGCGTTACAAGTTGTCGC
>CANQND010000074.1 GCA_947625115.1 uncultured Clostridia bacterium
AAGGGAGCAGACTGTAAATCTGCCGTCCACGACTTCGATGGTTCGAATCCATCTCCTCCCACCAAAGCCTCTCGATTGCACCGTGTGTGGTTGGGGGACTTTTTTTATTGTTTCCTATTGCAAATACGTTGGTAGTTTGATATAATATTGTCGTAGTAGCGGAAAGGAGGGTAACGCTTGAACGCCGAAATCGACGTGAGCAACGTCGTATTGCATACCGATAGGCTGATTTTGCGCCCTTTTACGTTGGACGACTTGGACGACTTTTACGAATACGCCTCGATGGACGGGGTAGGGCAACCCGTCGGTTGGCTTCCTCACCGAGATAAAGAGGAGTCTTTAACCGTACTTCAACGTTTTGTCGAGGAAAAGAAAACGTTTGCGTTGGAATTGGACGGAAAAGTCGTGGGGTCGTTGGGGATAGAAGAGTACGACGAAGAGCAATTGACGGAATTTCGGGACAAACTCGGCAGAGAAATAGGCTACGTTCTTTCCAAGCCCTATTGGGGCGCGGCTTGATGACGGAGGCGGTAAAGTCGTCTGTCGGCTATTTGTTTGACAAACTCGGTTTGGACTTCATTGTTTGCGGTCATTTCATCGACAATCCGCGCTCTATGCGAGTACAGGAAAAATGCGGTTTCACGCACTACAAACTTATCGAAACGGACTGCGCCGTCGGTGCAAAAAAGTGTTGGTTATCGATATTGGAACGGGGAAAATATGAACAAATTTATCAAACCCGATTGGAACAACAGCATACTTAACATTTCCGCAACGCTTGCGGAATTTCTCGGCGCGCCGAACAAAAACGCCGTGTTGCCGATACTCAAACAAAAACTTGCCGTCGGTTACCGCAATATTGTTTATGTGTGTTTCGACGGAATGGGCGTTTACCCGTTGGAGCGCAATTTGCCGAAAGACGACTTTTTGCGTCAACACATCGTGCATACCGTTACGTCCACGTTTCCGTCCACGACGACAAACGCCACAACCTGTTTGTGTACAAACAAATTGCCGTTGGAACACGGTTGGCTCGGGTGGAGCCTGCATTTTGACGGTATCGGGCGCAACGTGGATATTTACCTCAACAAGGATTCGCAGACGGGCGAAGAATTGGTTTTCGACAGTCCGCTTTCCGACGATACGGACGGATATTTTTATCACGGAACGCGCGCCGACTACAAAATTCACACCGTCTATCCGCATTATATCTGCCCAACACAGGGCGACAACACCGTGGCGGACAGCGTTGAAGAACTGTTTGAAGCCGTCGCGCGCATTTGCGGCGAAAGCGGAAAACACTTTGTGTACGCGTACTCCCCAGAGCCTGACGGCACAATGCACGATTTCGGCGTTACCTGCTCGGAAACGAAAACGCTTATCGAAGATATATCCGCGCGGCTCAAAGCACTTTCCGAAAGTCTTGACGATACGTTGTTGATTGTTTCGGCGGATCACGGGCAGATAGACGTGGAGGGCTACGTGGATTGGCGAGAAGAAAAGGAACTCAACGAAATGCTCGTCTGTCCGCCCTATCTGGACAGCCGCTCGCCCTGTTTCAAGGTGAAAAGAGGCTGTAAGCGTCGGTTTGCGAAACGTTTCCACGAAAAGTACGGAGAAGATTTTGCGCTGTTCCGTACGGTGGACTTGATTAAGCAAAATTATTTCGGCGACAGGGGCGAGTACGGATATTTGCTCGGAGATTTCATCGCTTCGGGTACCTACACGCACAAAATGATGATTTTACCTAAGGAAAATCCGCATTATCACAAGGGACACCACACCGCATTGACGCAGGAAATGCTTGTGCCGTTGATCCTCATCGAGTGTTCGGCTCGCCCGTCCGATTGAATTTTTACGCGGCAAACGGCGTTTGTCGGTAAAGATAAATTTGCAAAACTTTGAAAAACAATAAAAAGGAGATATAACTATGAAAATGTGTCACAGCGAAGTAATAAAGTATATCAAAGAATTGGAAAATCAAAAGACAATGCTTTTGCACAAAGAGGAGATCAATTCCGTCTACGTTTACCAGACGACGGACAGCGTGATCGTCCCCGAATACGACTACGAAACCACCCGCAAACAGTTGGACGACTTGGACGTGCGTATACGCCGCCTCAAACATATTCTCTCTGTCGCCAACTGCACGGTTGAGGTGGAGGGTTTCGGCGTGACGATAGGCGAAGCTCTCGTTATGCTTGCTCAATATCAAAACAAGGCGCAAACTTTGGAGAGAATGGCTTCGCGCCAGCAAAAAATTCAATCGAGCAGTTTTGCGGGCAAAATGGAAATCACCGAATGTAACTACGACGTTGCGCAAGTTGCCCGCGACTACGAAAAGTTAAGATTGGTAATAAGCAAATTGCAAGTTGCGATAGACCGAGCTAATTTGATAAACACGGTAGAAGTGGATCTGTAAAAAGTCATTCCTTGCGCGGACGCCTCGCCAACAGCGAAATACGGGACTGCGGTTATATCGAATGTTTAACGTTCTCCGTTACTGCTTGTATGTTTGTCGGTCAAGGTTAGCGTTTTAGTGTTACTTTCCTTATCCATTCGGATACAATTGTCTGCGCTAAAAACTTATTTGTCGGGGGAAGTTTGGGTTTCAACCCGACTCTTTTTTGTGTCTAAAACAGCTTTTCTATTTCAGAAATCGACATTTTACATAACACTATTTCAGACATAATATTAAAATTTTTATTAAAAATGCCTGATTTGAATAATTTTTGCCCGTTTCAATCACACTATCCACAATGATAGTCGCAACGGCAACGCTGATTTTTTTGACTTTGGTGTTCGCTCCGATTTACTTGAAAGCGAACGTTACGTTCGTTGCGTCGGATATGTCGGCGCAAGTAAGTATCGGCGTGGGCTTTGTTAAAGTGTTCGACGAACGCGTGTCTTTGCGGGGCAGATTTCTGCACTGTGAGGGAACCGTCGAATCGAACTTGGACGTGAGGTCCATTGACGGAAAGAGCGGAATAGCATTGCTGGGTTGCCTCACGGTGGACAAGCTCTGCGTAACGTTGTACAACAATTTTGCTTCGTTCGCTTGTTTGCCCGCGCTAAACGCGATATTGGCAACAGCAACGGCTACGGCAATCAATTTGTTTCATTGTCAATTGTATTCCGAAGTGTTGGGTACGCTTGGCAAAAGCCGTATGCAAATTCGCGCTTTGATAAATCTCAGCGTTGTCGGACTGTCATTTTGTTTGTTGAAACAGGGAGTGAAAAAATGGAAAACACGCAAATCAGAGAAATAGTGGAAACGGCTGTTTCCAACCTCAGTAAAATAGCCGAAGTAAACACGATTATCGGGCAACCTCTCGTAACAATGGACGGAACGACCATTCTGCCCGTATCGCAAGTTACTTTCGCCTTTATGGCGGGCGGCGGCGAGTACGGCAACAAATCTGCCAAGAGAGGTTTTGGCAAAGATGGCGCGGACTCCAACTTTGCGGGAGGTTCGGGCGGCGGCGCAACGCTTACGCCCGTTTGCTTTTTGGTGGTAAGCGACAAGGGCGTCAAAGTGATTGAGGCGGACAACGCCAACACCGTGGAAAAAATCATCGACGTCGTACGCGACGTTGTGGACGGTTTCAAGGCGTAGCGCGTATGAAGAAACGTTGGATTTGTTTGTTC
>CANQND010000075.1 GCA_947625115.1 uncultured Clostridia bacterium
TTTTGACGGCGTAGAAGCAAGCAATGCAAGGCAGGCGCGGCTTGCGCAAGGGAGCGTACTAAGATGTACGTGACCGCAGAGCAAACGCAAGCCTAACGCCGCAGTGCGTAGCTTATACGCCGTCAAAATCAGTCGTCAACTTCGGCAAAGCAACTCCCTCCGATAAACTCACGCAGGAGCGAATTGCAGGGGACCCATTTGTCGTCCATTTCTTTGAAATATTTCAAAAACTTGATAAGTCGGTTGGCGGTGATATAGTGCGGGCTATCGGGCTTTACTTCCTGCAAAGCGGGCAACGCGTACTTCTTCAACACGCACAGTTCGTAGGTCAAGGCAGAGTTGTAGACGTAGTTGCACCCCTCCTGATAGGGATAGATCCACTTGAACTCGCCGCGACGTACCGAGGGCCACATATCCAAAGTGCGTTCCGCGCTGGCACCGCGATACTTTTTGTCGCGAACTATGCGGCGCAACAGGCGGATATCCGTGTAGCTTATGGGATTGTGGTAATCTATGTTGATTTGGAATTGAGGCGCGATGTAAATTTTGAATTTTTGGTGTTTGGGTATCAAGTAACTCAAACTGTCGTTGAGAGCGTGTATGCCCTCGATGATAATGGGGGTATCGCGCCCGATTTTCGTAATCGTGCCGTGTTCGGCGCGGCCCTGTTCAAATTGATAGTTGGGCAACTCCGCTTCTTCGCCGTTTATCAGAGCCAACATATTTTGGTTGAACAACTCCACGTCCAGCGCGTCGATATGCTCAAAATCTTTTTGACCGAATTCGTCCACGGGAATTTGGTCCTTGTTCTTGTAGTACATATCCAACGAAATGCGCAACGGATTTATTCCGCGCGACATCAATTCGATACGCAAACGGTTGGAAAAGGTCGTTTTACCGCTGCTGGACGGACCCGCAATGCAGATGAGGCGGATATTTTCGATGTCTTCCTCTATGCGGTCGCCCAATTGGTGCAACATATCGTTGTGCAACGTTTCGTTCATATTTATGAAATCGACGTAGGTGGATTCGTTGACGTGATCGTTCATTTTGGAAATTATTTCCGCATTGCAAATGGTAGCCCAACGGTGAGCCTTTTTCAACACTTTGCTGAACGTGGGTTCGTCCTTAAATTCGGGTATTATGCCGCCCGCCTCGTAACGAGGATATTGCGCAACCATATGCCCGTCGTAGCTGAACAATTTGTAGGTTTTTATGTACCCCGTGGAGGGAACCATATAACCGTACATATAGTTGAGGTAGTCGCCGCAACGGTAAAAATGGCAGGTTTTTTCGGGACGGTACTGCAATGCGTCCGCCTTGTCGCGCTGACCTTGCGCCACAAAGTAGTCGTAGGCTTCTTCCTTGTTCATAACGGTGCGCTCAAAGGGAATATCCGCCGCAACCAAGCGATCCAACTCGGCGATGACGTCGTTTACCATACGGCGGTCCATCGACATCTTGGGTTCGACAAGCGAAACAAGCAACGCGCGCGAAACGGCGTAGCTTATCTTGATTTGATAGTCGGGATACAAATTGTGAAACGCCATTGCAAGCAAATAGCGGAATGAGGTTTCGTACACTTTTACGCCGTCGCTGTCCGTCAAGCCCACAGGCACCACTTCGCAATCGAAGCCGAGTTCGTAGGTCAACTCGCGCAATCTGTTGTTGACTTTTGCCGCCATATACTTTTTGTCGCCGTCGTCGAGCAGCGCGTATATGGGCGTTTTTTCGTTGAGTTCGTGTACGTTGCCGTTGATCGTTACTTTGAACATATCGAATACTCCTTGTGTTGTAGTAATTTCAAATGATATTTTGACGGATATTGTTGCAAAACCGTCTTTGCCGCGCGGCAGTCACGCAGATTTCGCAAATCAGCCCGATTGCCGAAAGTCGGCAAACAAGTTTCCGCGCGCCGCAGGGCAGGGAATATATTATACAATAAATAAAAGGAAAAAACAATACCGAAAATAAAAAATTATGCCCAAATTCGCGAAATTTTGTCGGCTCCGTTTTGCGTATGCCGCCGACGGAAAACGTCCTCGCCGAAAGGAAACACAAACTCGGTAAAACCTGTCGCGCAAAGTCCTTTCGACGAGATTTTCAATAGGTTGCAACGACGCTTTTTGTTCCGTCTATCAAATCGGAAACTTCCTTTTTGGAGGGTTCTTCGTCCTTGCTGTGGTCGCATTTGTTGCGGATATCCGCCAGATACAAAATAAACTTGTATTTTGCGGAGTCCAAAACGTTGTTTTGATACAATTCGGAGTTGAGATCGTTTATCGTGGGGTTTTTCGCCTTGCAAGTTATGCCTGCGGCTTTCGCCATATTGGACAGGTGTTTTTCGAGAATAACGCCGCAGATAGCTCCCGCCGAGCGCAAATATCCCTTTTGCAACAAGTGGCGCGCGGCGTCGATCTCCTTTTCAAAAATATCGAACTCCAACAACCCGCCTATTTCGTTGAGCCTGCTCTCCAACAGGTCGCGAACGCTTTTCATTATGTTTATCTGCGTGACAAGCAACGGAAAAGCCTTAGAGGGTCCCGCGTGATTGGATTTTTTGCTTCTTCTCGTCAGCGCGTCGAAAATGGTATAGTTGGTAACCGTCAACTCCGCTCGGGAGGCTTTTGTAGTGTACAACCGCTCGAATTCTTCCGCCCTGCTTGGCAGAACGATCTTTATCACGGAAAGGCACTTGGAGTACCAACGTTGGTACATTTCGGCGAAATCGTTGTTTTTGTACTGCTCGTACTTGGCTATATTGTCGCGGCGGACAACCTCGTCCATTACGAGCGAGGGGTCGTAGTAATAGCAGTGAAACTTGAAAGTTCCTTTTAGTTCTTCCTCTTGGTCTACAAGCCCGTCCACCAAGCGGATAAGTTCTTCTCTGTTCATTTGTTTTCCGCCGTTTACCTACGCGCGCCTGAATGGCATTTTTCGGGCGCGGGATAATCTACGCCGTGTACGTCAACGCGTATCGAGGCAATACGCACGTCGTTGTAGGGACGGTCGCGAAAATCGGTGTATTCGTCGGCGATCTCGTCCACCACGTCCATTCCGTCGGTAACTCTTCCGAAAGCGGCATAAGCTCCGTCCAGATGGGGCGCGTCTTGGTGCATTATGAAAAATTGACTGCCCGCGCTGTCGGGACTCATAGCTCTTGCCATAGATATTACGCCGCGTTGGTGTTTGAGAGTGTTGTCGGTAAAACCGTTTTGCGCAAACTCGCCCGCTATGCAGTACCCGGGACCGCCCGTTCCCGTGCCTTGCGGACAGCCTCCCTGAATCATAAATCCTTTGATAACGCGGTGAAAAATAAGTCCGTCGTAAAAACCGCCGTTGCACAGCGCGATAAAGTTGTTTACCGTGTT
>CANQND010000076.1 GCA_947625115.1 uncultured Clostridia bacterium
TTGCCGCGCGCGGTTTTCGGCAGTAAAACCAAATATATTTTACTACAATACTTGCAATTTGACAATGGCGTACGGTTGACTTTGCTCTGAAAATTGCTGTATAATTGTAGCAAATCAAACGACCCGAAACGTTTTGCACAACGCTCTTGCCAAGTCGAAAGCGCGAACGGGTCAAAGGAGATACTATGCTAACTCAACAACAACTCGAAAACTTTGCGGAACTTGCCGTCCGCGTAGGCGCAAATATGCAACGGGGACAGGAAGTAGTGATCCGTTGCGACGTGCAGTGCGCCGATTTCGCTCACGTTATCGCGCAAACGGCGTACAAATTCGGCGCGAAACGCGTACTTATGCAATGGCGCGACGAAGTACTCGGTCGCATAGATATGTTGGGCGCAAGCAAAGAGGCGTTGACGGAAGTCCCCGACTACCTCATTGCGCAAAACAACTACTACATTCAACACAAAGTGTGCCTCATTTCCATTTCCGCAGGGGACCCCAACATAATGAAAGGGTGCGACCCCGACAAAATGAAAGCGTCAAGTTTGGCAAATATGCACGCAAATAAAGAATTCAGAAACGCCACAATGAGCAACCTGCTACGTTGGACGATAGTTTCCATACCCACCAAGGCGTGGGCAAAACAGGTGTTTCCGCAACTCGACGCGGAACAAGCCGTAGACAAAATGTGGGAAGCTATCGCGCACATAATGCGTTTGGATACGCCCAACCCTACGGAGGCTTGGCGCAAACACATCGACACGTTGCACCGCCGCGCTCGCTTTTTGAACGAACACAACTTTGAATACATTCGTCTGCGCAACAGCCGCGGCACCGATTTGCGCGTGGGTCTGGCAACGGATCACGTGTGGCTCGCCGCAGAAGAAATGGGTCAGGACGGCATACCTTTTACCGCAAATATGCCCACGGAAGAAATTTTTACCGCACCCCATAACCGCAAAATAGATGGTAAAGTGGTAAACGCTCTGCCGCTGGTAAACAACGGCAACGTGATAGACGACTTTGAAATTACTTTCAAAGACGGGCGCGTTACCGACTACAAAGCCAAAGTGGGCTACGACGCATTGCGCAACATATTGACTACCGACGAGGGCGTACTTTCGTTGGGAGAAATAGCCTTGATAGGCAAACACTCGCCCATTGCGGAGAGCGGAATACTGTTTTACAACACGCTGTTTGACGAAAACGCAAGCTGTCACTTGGCGTTCGGCGCAAGCTACCCCACCACCGTCAAAGGCGGCAACGAAATGACGGCTCAACAGCTTGCCGCACACGGAATGAACCAAAGCCTGCAACACGTAGACTTTATGGTGGGAACCAAGGATATAGATATAGACGGAATAACTTTCGACGGCAAAGTCGTCGCGCTGTTCAAAGACGGAGAATGGGTGATTTAGTCGCTCGGGTTCCGACCACTCGTGCGGCGGTATGTCGCTCGGGACATTCGCCCAAAAAAGGCTTCGCTTCGGTCGGCGCGTCGGAAATCGCTTAAAGGCTTCTCTTGACGACGCAAGAGCGCGCCACGAAAAGCAAATGTGTCCTGTGGACACTTTGCCGTGAGCGCGGGCAAGTTGGGGCTTTTCTAACGCCCCAACGCAGTCGTCACCGATAGGTGACTGATGAGTTTCGACTACCAAAGCAAGTTATATTCCCTCGCCGCCCTCGTTGCAGATTATTTTTGGTCGAACACCCTCGCTCCTTGTGTTACAAGGTCCCCGACCACCCACCCCTGTTCGCGGGAAATGGAACGGTTGAAACTATGTTCCGCAAAGTTCGGGCGTGTACCGAATCTTTGCGTCCTTGCGGGGGCTGGCGGGGCGGTACACTCCCCGCCGAAAGTCTAAACAATTCCGCGCGTGTAGCGCGAACCCCTTAGTCCGACTGCGGCGGCGCGTTAGCGCAACGGTTCAGGGTGTACGCTACATAAAAAGATAACCGACCTCCGCCGAGGAAGTCGGTTTTATAAATGTTGTAAATCTCACCGTCGCTTGCGCTTGCGTTACGTAGTAGCAAGCAAGCGACCGCCGCACAAGTGGTCGGAACACAATACCTATTTCAGCGGCAAACTCACTTTCGGCATAAGTTCGGCGAGGGTGTACACCTCGTAGTCGTCGTCGCCGCGCCCGAGGACGATCTCGAAATCGGCAGGGCAAAACTCCGTCATAACCTGACGGCACACGCCGCAAGGCGGACAAACGTCGCCGTCGCCGATTTTTGCACCCTCTGCGTTGCCCACAATGGCAATGGCGGAAAAATCCCTCACGCCCTCGCTGACAGCCTTAAAAAACGCAACGCGCTCGGCGCACACGGTGGGAGAAAATGTGTTGTTTTCGATATTGCAACCAAGGTAGACTTTGCCGCTCTTTGTAAGCAATGCCGCGCCTACCGCCCAATGAGAATAGGGACAATAAGAATTTTTTTGCGCCTCGTAGGCGGCTTTTACCAATGCTTTGTAGTCCGTCATTTCGGTAACTCCTTGTACTTTCGATAAAATGGGAGTTTATTATAATATATCCTTTGACAAATGTCAATACCGATATGCGCAAAAATTTTACCCCGAAAGCTCGTCCCGCGCACAAGCGGAGCTTACTTGCAAAAATGCGCATATGCGCATATGGGGACAAAGGGAATTTTTGCAATAAATGCCTCACTTTTCAGGTCGAAACTCATCAGTCACTTTCAGTGACAGCTTCTCTTGCGTCCCCAAGAGAAGCCTTATACACGGTTGCTGACATACTTCCTGCGGACAGGGGTGGGTGGTCGGGGAGAGGAACGGTGGAAAATAGTCGGTTGTATATATCCCTCTTCCACCACTGCGTGGTCCCCCTTCCCCGTAGTTTCGCGTTGCTCACGACGGGGACGGTCTTTGGGAAACACGCCTACGGCGGTCCCCCTTTCCCTCGTCGCCGCGCGGCTTTGGTTAGCACCAAGCGCGCAAGCGCGCTCGGTACCGCTAACAGTCGGCGGCTCCTCTTCCCACGCAAGTATGGGCGTACTTGCGCGGGGACCCATTTTTCACTACGGGGACGGTTGATTATTTGTTGTCTTTCCAACTTGCCCGCGCTCACGGCAAAGTGTCCACAG
>CANQND010000077.1 GCA_947625115.1 uncultured Clostridia bacterium
TTGCAAAAAATCTATGATATTTCGGCGGCGTACATATTGAAATCGCCGTAATTTGTGATATAATATACATAGGAAAGTTTGTTTTTGTGCGGCTTTCCCAATGAAACATCGGAGGTACATATATGAAACTCGAAATCGTAGCGAAAAACTATCGCGTTACCGACAGGCTGGAACAGATCTTGACAAACAAAACAAAACGTTTGGACAAGTACTTCCCCGACGGCAACACGCCTTGCAAAATTGTGCTTACGGATATGGGCAGACAGTGCAAGATGGAAATCTCCATCAATTTCCGCGGCAATCACATTCGTTCGGAAGTTGTGGGCGACACAATGTACTACAACATCGACCAAGCCCTGCCCAAGTTGGAACGTCAGCTTGTCAAGCACCGCGAAAAGCTCAGTCAGTCCTACCGCATACCCGCCGCTCCGGGAGAGTACGAGTTTGTTTCGGACGTGGACGTGACTCCGCTTACCATTGCCAAAACCAAGCGTTTCGCAGTGGAACGTATGTCCGCGATAGAAGCGGCGGAAAATTTGGAATTGGTAGACCACGATTTTTATCTGTTTGTCAACAGTCAAACGGACAACGTTGAGGCGGTTTACCGTCGCAAGGACGGTTCGATCGGTTTGCTTCAACCGTACAGAGATTAACGGGGAAAGGAAATGTATCTACTTACAAATTTGTTGTTGGAAGAATTTGCGGATAGCAGTTTTGCTCGGTTGTTTACCGATATGAACGGCTGGACCGCCGCGCTGTTTATCATAGGGTTGGTGCTTTGCGTGATAGAAATGTGCCTGCCCGGGTTCGGCGGGTTCGGCATAAGCGGCGTTGTGTTGGTTGTTGCGGGCATTGTTTTGCGAATGATTTTCGGCGGCGATTTGCTTATGCTGTTGTATATGGTGCTTATCGCGCTGGCGTTGTTTATACTTATGTTTTGGGTGTTCAGCAAGCTCATCACCAAGAGCCGACTGTCCAAAACCGCGCTTTTCCACACGGACAGTTCTTTGCCCGCGGGCGCGACGCAAGGCACCAAGGACTACTCGGCATTGGTGGGCGCGGAGGGACGCGCCGAAACCGCTCTTCACCCTGTTGGCAGGGCTTGTTTCGACGGCGAAACAATTGACGTGGTGGCGCGCGACGGGTACATATCGCAAGGCGCAACCGTTACCGTGGTGCAAGTAGAGGGACAACGCGTTGTTGTAGTGGAAAAATAAGGAGGTTAGTATGGATACTTTGTTTTCGTTGCTCGGTGAGGGCGGGTTCCCCACTTGGGCGATAGTGTTGATTGTTGTGGCAGTGTTGGCTGTCATTGTGCTTATATTTTTGCCGATACCCACTTGGTTTATCGCGGCGGTAAGCAACGCCCACGTATCTATGGGACGTCTGGTGGGAATGAAAATGCGCCGTATCAAGTACCGTATGCTTGTGGACGTGTACATTCGCGCGCGCAAAGCGGGCTTGGAAATCGATATTGCGGAGTTGGAAAGCCACGTTATGGCGGGCGGCAACATCAGCAATGTGGTAAACGCGCTCATTTCGGCGCACAGCGCAAACATAGATTTGTCGTTGCAGTCGGCAAAGGCGATAGACCTTGCGGGGCGCGACGTACTCAACGCGGTTAAAGTTTCCGTCAATCCCAAGGTCATCGAAACGCCCGTTATTTCCGCCATTGCGAAAAACGGTATCGAATTGCGCGTAAAAGCTCGCGTAACGGTTCGCGCAAATATCAGCAGACTTATCGGCGGCGCAGGCGAGGAAACCATCATTGCCCGCGTAGGCGAGGGTATCGTTACCACCGTCGGTTCTTCCGAAACGCACAAAGAAGTGTTGGAAAACCCCGATATGATAAGCAAAACCGTCCTCAAAAAGGGACTTGACGCAGGCACCGCTTACGAAATCTTGTCGATAGACATCGCCGACGTGGACGTAGGCAGGAACATCGGCGCGCAACTGCAAATGGATCAGGCGGAAGCGGACAAGCGCATAGCGCAAGCCAACGCCGAGGAACGCCGCGCAATGGCAATCGCCACCGAGCAGGAAATGAAAGCTCACACGCAGGAAATGCGCGCAAAGGTCGTCGAGGCAGAGGCGGAAGTTCCCAAAGCTATGGCGGAGGCTTTCCGCAACGGACGTCTTGGAATAATGGACTACTACCAAATGCAAAACATTCAAGCCGATACGGCTATGCGTAACGCTATCAGCGGCAACGGCGACGGCAGTGATACAAAAAGCTCCAAAAAGTAATATGGGGGCGCAAAATGGATAGCGAAATCTTTTTAGCTCCTATGCTTATACCCATTTTGGTTATGGCGGCGGTGATAGCGGTGATCATCGCATTTGCCGTTCGCGCCAAAAAGTCGGTAAATTCCAAATCGAACTCCAACGGCGCAAGCGGGTCAACGGTTTACCGCACTCCGCCTAAGCCGCAACAAGCTCGGCAGAGCGAATCCGCGCGTCACCAAGCGCACGTTGCCGACGCTCGCGCCCATTCGCACAAGGGCGAAGAGGAACACTACGAAGAGATTGTCGGCTCGTTGGGCGACGTAAACGACGAGGGTTGCGCCGATTTGGACGGCGTGCGCTTTATCTCTCACGATGTTGCCTACGACCCTGCCGACGGCTCACGCGACTACTCCGACGCGGCGCGTCTTATCGTGTTGGGCGAAATTCTCAACACGCCTCGTTTCAAATCGCCCTACGGCAAATCCCGCCGAGGATAGTATGCCGCTTGCGTTTCCGACCACACGTGCGGCGGTCGCTTGCTTGCTGCTACGCTAACGCAAGCGCAAGCGACGGTGAAATTTACAACATTTAGAAAACCGACTTCTTCGGCGGAGGTCGGTTATCTTTTATATAGAGTACACCCTGAACCAATGCGCTTACGCGCCGCCGCAGTCGGACTAAGTGGTTCGCGCTACACGCGCGGAACTCGTCACAGCTATCCTTAGACAGCACCAACCGCACAAATTGCGGTCGGTGCCGCTGTCAGTCAGCTGTTCCTCTCCC
>CANQND010000078.1 GCA_947625115.1 uncultured Clostridia bacterium
TAATACGCAATTATTGTAAGCACGCAGAGCAGACGCTTTGCGGTACTGACGTTGTATTCTAAATCACTGTCTTTCGCCCTTTTGCAGGGTGCGGGGCAGTGCTTTTTTTAGAAGAAAATATTTTTATAAGGAGAAAACACAATGAAGAAAATAACAAAAACCTTTGTGGCGTTGTTTGTGGTTTTCGTCTTGGTAGCTACAATGGCTTGCGCCGTTGCCTGCGAAAACGATCCCTGCAAAGACGGACACACAGCTAGCCTTGTAAGAGGTACGGCTGCCACTTGCACCGAGGGAGGAACTCAGGACTACTACAAGTGCGCCGTCTGCAACAAGCTCTTTTCCGACGAAGCCTGCCAAAACGAGATCCAAGCCCCGATACCGACACAAAAGCTCGATCACAACACGGGCGATTGGCTTTCCGATGACACCCAACACTACAAATTCTGTGACAGGTGCAACACCAAATTAGAGGTTGCCAATCACTCTGAACCCGACGCCGAGGGTAAATGCTCGGTTTGCGGAAAGGTTCTTGAAGAGCAGGAACCCGCTCACGTAACGGACAAAACCGTTGCGGAACTTTCGGCAACTCCTCCTACGGAACAAAGCACGGTTATTTACGAAGTTGTTGGCGTTTGGGTACCCACAGGTAACGATAGCGACCAATACGGCAACGGACTGCTTGTAGATCAAACAACAGGCGCAAGTTTGGTTATTTACGGAATGGCTCCCACTGTGTCGGCTTTCAGCTATGCAGGCGGCGTTTACACATTCACCAACCCCAAGCAATTCCAAAGCCTCAAAACCAGCTTCACCGCGGGCGACAAAATCAAGCTCGGTTTGGCTTACAGCACACAGTACAAAAACTACTATTCCTACTTCATTTCGAGAGAAGATGTTTCCGCTAACATCAAGTACACGGCTACCGTCGATACGGGAATTACCAACGGCACAATCTCTCTTTCCAAATCGACCGACCTCGTTTACGGCGAAGAAGTAACTGTTACTCCCTCTCCGAGCGCGGGCTACAAAGTTGATAAAATCGAACACAACGGCACGGCTATCGCCGCAGGTACAGACGGAAGTTACAAATTCAAAGTGACGGCAGGTCCCAACGTTGTTTCTGCCGAATTTGTAGACGAAGCCGCCGTTGCAGATAAACTTGTTATCACTGCCGAAAACTTGCTTGGTTGGTCAAGCAGCTCGGGAGATATTGGTTATCAAACAACAGATATTACGAAAGAGCTTGTTATCTCCGGCAATGACAAGGTAACCCTTAGTTACTTGGAAATCGCCTGCTATGGAGATGGTTTGCAAATGCGTTACGATACAAAAAATACTCCTAATTTGCACACAAATATCTTCAATACAACAGCTTTCAAACTTGAAATCGAAAGTATAACGCTTGTTGCAACAAGCGGTAAAACAAGCAAAGGCGTTTTGAGCATTGCTTTCGGCACAGAACAACTTACCGAGGCACCAGAAGAATATGCGGACACTTTTGAACTTGCCGACGAAACAAAGACAATTGACTGCAACGTTGCAGGCGCGCATTACTTCCGCATAGATCACACTTCAAGCACAGGTGCGATGTATATACAAAGTATTACTATCAACTTCAAAGTTGTTGCCGCTTAACAAGTGACAAAACAACAAAAGACGTCGGGCAACCGACGTCTTTTTGCATTGCGTTACGTTTTCAAAGCAAACGCGCAGTCAGCGACTGCGCGTTTGGTGTTTTGTTGGAGATGTTTCAATTACAAATTACTCAACGGTAAACTCAATGGAAAGAGCGTACAATGCGCCTTGGCTATTTGCGTTTTTAATGGAAATTTCTTGTACTTCCGTCATATTGAGAGTGTACTCCATTGTGTGAATCAGGACAGAATATGATCCGCTTGTTTCGCCTGTATCATCTGTGCTGTTAGTGGAGATTTCCTGCGTTACGCCGCCTACGGTAACCGTAAACTTATTTGTTCTGGAATATTCGTACGTCGTAATGATCTTAATAACAAGTTTCGCAAATTTGCCGCTTACTTTTAATTCGCCGCCATTTGCTTTGAATTGCAAAGCGTCGCGACCATAAGTATTGTTGCTGTTATTTTGTCCCATCACGTTGGACGTGTTGACGCTGTAATCGCCTACTTCGTGATCTCCGTCATGGGCGGCATAGCTGTTTCCCGATACACTTGCAAACAAAGTACTTTTTGTAAGCGAGAGATCTGTGGGAACTGCGCTGTCGCTTGTGACATAGGCTCTTACCACCGTGTTGCCCGCAATGGTACCCGTGTATTTGCCCTGTTCCGCAGTTACTTCTTCGCCGTTGACCTTTACGCTGTTGAGAGTGTAACCCGCGTCAACGGATACGCTGAATGTAAACGTTGTGCCGTTCAAACCGCTTGTTTTGCTTTCGTCAATGGTAACGGTTGCGCCCTCTACTTCGTCAACGGTGATCGTGGATTCGCCGCGAGTAACCTTTTTAACGCTTGCATGAGGGTCGTCCTCCTTGCCTGCGGTAACTTCGTAAGAAGTTGTATAACTCGTCGAGTAAAATTCGAGTTTTCCGTAAATGACAACGGTGTCGTTTACGCAGGGAACTTCTTGTCCGTCAAGATACACGTAGTAAGCGTCCAAAGTATCTTCGCCCGTCAACGCGTCTTTAATAGAGAACGAGTACGCAGTAGTTGTACTTGAAGAACTGTATGCAGGTTTGCTTGTAACAATACCTTTTACATAGTAGTAACCCTCAGAATATTCGCCGCTGGCAAGTTGTTTGCAATCGGCAACGGCTTGCGCAACCGTGTAAGGATCGTCAAGGCTACCCTTATCTGCGGGTTTAACCGCTACCAACTGCTTTCCGCAAACAGAACATTTACCCTCGGCGTCGGGGGCGGTGTGGTCAGCCGCTTCGACGTTTTTGTTACATCTGT
>CANQND010000079.1 GCA_947625115.1 uncultured Clostridia bacterium
GAAGCCAAGCTCGGCATAGAGGATATGTGCGCTTCGCTGTGGAATTGGCAAACAAAAAATCCAAAGGGGTATCGTTCGTAAAGTTCCCTTGCGGTTACATATTTTTCTCTTCAATGCAGTCGCTTGCGGACTTTCCGCAAGCGATTGCGTAATTGCGGAAAATATCTTATAATGAGTGGTGAAATGCAAAAAAATATTCAATCGGAACAAATTTACATTATCCGCAACGAGTTTTTGTCGGTGGAAATTTCCAACCTCGGCGCAAGCATACGGTCGATACGTTTTGCCGACAGAGAACTGACACTCGGCTTTGCCTCGCAGGCGGAGCGTATAGCAAGCGGCACATACAGCGGCGCGGTAATCGGGCGCGTTGCCAACCGCATTGCGGGCGGAAAGTTCACTTTGAACGGCGTTACGTACCACCTGACTAAAAATGAGGGAGAGAATACCTTGCACGGCGGCGAAGAGGGGTTTGACAGGCGTTTTTACACCGTCGCCTCGCACAGCGGCACTTCCCTTGTTTTGGCGATGAGCAGTCCCGACGGCGATCAGGGTTTTCCGGGGAGGTTGGAAACAACTGTGAGTTATTCTTTGAACGGGTCGTCGCTTGTCGTCGATTTTTCCGCCCGTTGCGACAAAGACTCCTTTTGGTCGCCCACGTTGCACACTTACTTTCGCTTGGGAGAGGAAGCTACGGAAGAGAAAACCTACTTGCAGATCAACGCCGAAAGTTACACCCCGATGGACGAACAGCAGATCCCCACGGGAGAAATAGAAAAAGTTGCGGGTACGCCGTTGGATTTTCGTTCGCCGAAAAAAATCGGCGAGGATATTTCTGCGGAGCAGTTGCGTTCCACCTGCGGTTACGATCACAATTTCGTACTCAACAATCGCGGCGACGAGGAGTACGCGGCGGCGGCTTTCAGCAAATCGGGCGGAGTACGGGTGGAGATCTTTACCGATATGTCGGGTCTGCATTTTTATTCGGGAAACTTCCTCAAAGGTTTTGACGGAACGCGGCAACTTCGTCCGCGCGAGGGTTTCGCGTTGGAACCGCAGTTTTTCCCCAACGCCGTCAACGAAACGTCTTTTGAAAGCCCTTTGGTGAAAAAGGGTACCGTAAAAAAACACTATATAAAGTATAAATTCCAAACCTATTAAAACATAGTTGATTTTAGCGACCGTCACGGTGGTGACGGTCGTTAAATTTTACCTGTTTTTGCAAAAAAACCCTGAAATTGTCGAACAAACAACGTGGTTTTGAAATGGTTTGTGGTAGAAATCGGCAAAGTCAATATGATATAATGAAGCTGAAAAAGTATGGGGGAAATTGCGCCATTCGCATAGGAAAGCGAGCTTTTCCCGAAATTCTTGCAAACAAGGAGGAACAAGCGTTGAGCAAGTTGGCTTTGAACATAATTCACCGTCCCGAGCTTTCGCCCGAGTACGCCGAAAGGGCTTTGGGCGGAAAACGCGACGTCAGGGACGAATCTCTTGATATTTTTCTTTTTCAACAGGAATCCGCGCACGAATACGGGCTTAAAACTACCATTCAAATCACATACGCGTCTTTATTTTCGGACAAAATAGTGGCAATAGCAAAGGAACACCACGCAAAGTACGGCGACGAAATCGGTTTGTCGCTGTTGGGACTTCCGTGCAAACAATTCAGAGAAAAGTACCAAACCGAGGACTTTTGTATCTGGATGTTCGACGAGGAGAGGAAAAAGGCGATAATCGACGATTGTTTTTCGCTGTTTTACAAAAAGTTCGGTTTTTACCCCGAATCTACGGGAAGCTATTTTTTGGACGCGTTTTCCATAAATTACATAAAGGAAAAGTACCCGAGCGTTAAATGCGCCGTTGCAACCTGTTGGGAAGAGGGACCCAAGGCGTACCACACCTGCAACAACAGTTGGTACACGTTTATGGACGGCGGACCTTGGAACCCGTGGATACCCTCCAAGGTAAATTCGCATTGTCCCGCGTCAAGCGAGGAGGACGACAGCGGCATAGTTGCCATTCCGCACCTTTCGCGCGATCTTTTGGCGTGTTTTGACGGCAACGGTTCCAATTTCGGCACTCACCCGCAAAACGTGTTGCGCGGAATGATTTACTACGAGGACGAAAAGGGGACGGAGTACCCGTACCTGTACAATCTGATAGACCAATACCGTCATCTTGCCAAGTACAACGACGGTTTTTGCTACAATATGATGTTTGTCGGTCCCGGTTGGCTCAACAAAGCGGGCAGGTGGGAGTCGCCCTACGAACGTCTTGCCAAGTCCTACAAGGACGTTATGAAGTACTACGGCAAACTCAAACAAGAGGGCAAATGCGTCGATATGACGATGAGCGAACTCGCCGACTACTACCGCGAAATGCACCCGAATTACAAGCGTGCGGAATGCGCCCTTTGGAAAGACATTCTCTACGGCAGCGATAAGGAATATTTCTGGTACGCCTCGCCTGCGCTCAGGTGCTGTTTAGACTTCAATCAAGGCGGCGCAATGATAGATCTTCGCCCCTATGTCGCCCGCATACCGCAGGAATGCGGCATAGGCACGAAAAACGTCTACGACGTATCCTATCCCTACATAATACAGGCAAACTACCGCGCGGGATATTTCACTCACTACGCGGGCGCGGGTACGGTGAAGTCCTGCAAAGTTCATTATCACGGTCAGTCCGCCGATCTTTGCCTTTGCCGAACAATGGGCAAGTTTGAAAAAACGGCAAAGGGCGTAAAAGTAACCGCCGACCCCGTAACGGTGGGGTGACCCCCAAAAGTTAGACAAATAATTAGTTGCTTTTTATTTCGCTCTTCTCGTACTGAGTCCTGTACTGT
>CANQND010000080.1 GCA_947625115.1 uncultured Clostridia bacterium
ACTTCTACCGTGCTGACGGTGGTTTCGCCGTTTTTGAAAGTTACCGTGTAGGTAGCGGGCTGTTCGCAAGCAACCGCGACGCCTACAACGAGCGTCAAAACAAGCACAACCGCAAGTACGGAAATGATTGACTTTTTCATATTACCCTCCTTATTTTACTTTCCTTTTCTATTAAAGAAAATAATATACAAGTATACCCCCCCCCCGTGTGGATTTGTCAAATGATTTGTTACGCTAAGTTGTAGAAAATTGTTTGTTGTTGTAGAAAAAAAATAATAAAAAAAATAAAAACGAAACAAAAAACACAGTCCTAGCCTGTCAACAAAAATCTTTATTAAAACGCGTTTGCCGTAGCGCAAAACTCGCCCCGCGCAAAAAAAACACTCTTTCTGGCGAGAAAACTATCCACCGATATAGATGGCTTTACAAAAAGAAAAATGTTTTGTAACCACACAAAACACGTTACGTCATAGCTTTCAGCGTGTTACGTTTTAGTCCTGTTTGAAATTACACTATTTTCAATATCGTGGTAGACCGTACACCTTTCAAAAAACGTTGACATTTAATTGAAAATAACTTATACGACATTTGACCGTAAGGTCCGTCTTGGCCGTTTGAGGGCTATGTTAGTTATTCACCGACTGTTTTTCACAGTCAGTGTGTTTTTTACTCGCCTGATCCCTTGTCTGTTTTGAGTTTTGAGATCCAATAAAAAATATTGTTTCCGTCACATTTTGGTCGAAGCGTAGTTGCTCAGTTGTTTGCAATGAACTTTCCGCAACGTCAAAGGGTTTACCCAAATCATCTACGGTGGAGATTGCGGGCTTGAACGTTACTGTAATCCAACCATAATCCTTACGCCATTCTCAAACCTTTTTCTGTTTCGATTCGGATTGTTTGTCATTGACAACCCTCCAAAAATGTGTTAAACTGCTATTGCGCTGGTGGGGAACAAAACCCAAAGCTGAGACCGTCGGGGTTCAGCCGAGCGGAGTAGCTAAAGTGCTGAAATGGAGTTCCTTTGAGAACCGTGCTGTGAGGCTCCGCAACACCTTGGACAAATGTCTGGGGTGTTTTTTTTATGTCTTTGTGCCGGATCTTCTCTCCGCTCGGTTCTTTATGCTGTTAGCAATCAGCACAATCAGACGCGCAGGGGCGGAAACTATCCACCACAAAATTTTTAGCAGCCATTTAAGCCCTATCCAAAGCCACTTGAAAACTACTCGCAGTACAGGGAAGAAATAACTGAGAACTCCGAACAGAACCAACACTCCGAGTATGACGAAAAGCCACCAATTATCTGTGGCAAATTTTCCGATGCGGTTGAAACGGTTTTCCGACAGCTACGAGTTTTAGACCTATTCGAAATTACACCATTCTCAAACGTTCCTGCAACCATACGCTGATTAGTAAAGGTTTTAGACCTATTCGAAATTACACCATTCTCAAACCGCCCGTAAGCGAGTTGCTTCGGCGTAAAAGTTTTAGACCTATTCGAAATTACACCATTCTCAAACAATGTCTTTTGCCGTTTCCTTGCGCACCTCGTTTTAGACCTATTCGAAATTACACCATTCTCAAACATCTACAAGTGTCTTCTGGCAAAAATATAGGTTTTAGACCTATTCGAAATTACACCATTCTCAAACTCAAACTCCATATAGGTGTTTATCTCAAAGTTTTAGACCTATTCGAAATTACACCATTCTCAAACCCTCTGTTGAGCAAAACACGTAACAAATACGTTTTAGACCTATTCGAAATTACACCATTCTCAAACCCAAACGGGACACATACCCGCTCTCATAGTGTTTTAGACCTATTCGAAATTACACCATTCTCAAACGACAACTGTTAATGACTTGCGCTTTGCTTTGTTTTAGACCTATTCGAAATTACACCATTCTCAAACCATTCGTCCACCTTATTTATTCAATATATGGTTTTAGACCTATTCGAAATTACACCATTCTCAAACAACCCAGCACTTGCTATCCAGCAGGGTGGAGTTTTAGACCTATTCGAAATTACACCATTCTCAAACAGTACCTGCATAATTAATAAGGCGACTTCGGTTTTAGACCTATTCGAAATTACACCATTCTCAAACAAAAATTTTTGCGAAAACTCTACAAGAAGAGTTTTAGACCTATTCGAAATTACACCATTCTCAAACCTACGACTACTGCGCAAAGCTGGGAATTGAGGTTTTAGACCTATTCGAAATTACACCATTCTCAAACCCCTTTCTGTGCCTTTTTTACTCGTTTTTGTTTTAGACCTATTCGAAATTACACCATTCTCAAACAAGATGTCGTGCCAGAGCCTGAAATACAGGGTTTTAGACCTATTCGAAATTACACCATTCTCAAACATGGGAAGCTACAATTTGCAAGCGTTCGCCGTTTTAGACCTATTCGAAATTACACCATTCTCAAACCCCTGGCGATGATTTTCGTATTAAGGCAAGGTTTTAGACCTATTCGAAATTACACCATTCTCAAACGTAAACTTTTTCCATACCGTGAACAAATCGGTTTTAGACCTATTCGAAATTACACCATTCTCAAACACAGTGCAGCGGCAGGGCTTGATTTATACGGTTTTAGACCTATTCGAAATTACACCATTCTCAAACTACGTTGTCCGAAAACAGCGTACAACCATTGTTTTAGACCTATTCGAAATTACACCATTCTCAAACTTGGGAACAACCATTGTGTCTTTCATCTTCGTTTTAGACCTATTCGAAATTACACCATTCTCAAACAGTTGTTACGATTTATTGTAGTTTTGAGCCGTTTTAGACCT
>CANQND010000081.1 GCA_947625115.1 uncultured Clostridia bacterium
GCAAAGTTCGTGTTAATATCGTCGGCAAAGGCAGCGGAATATCCGCCGCCTAATGCAACAACAAACAATACTGCCAATAAAACAATTGCTAACTTACGCATAACAGTCCTCCGCTTGTAAATACGTGATCAGGATCTATCTCGATGTCAGTCACAGACATTTTGCAGCGAAATGTCAGTTCAAAGCTATGTTTCGCTGCCTTGTCTGTGACTACAAGCCTAAAGTATATCGGTTGATTGATTTCACTAATAAGCGCGACAACACTATTCGGATAGATGGATTGCAATATGTCGAGGATATCGCTACGACAGTGTAATACAAAACTTTTTTTGCCCAAAACAACACCAAAAGCCTCGGTCACGTCCTTGCCTGCGAGTTCATCAACAAAATTGTAGTACTTGCCGTCAACGGTGTAAGTGAAATCTTCTTCCGCAAGAGCAACTACACGAACGGAAAAACCGCTTTTGCCGCCGAATTGGTGAACGTCGAACTGCACATCGCCTAAGCGATATTTTTCATATTGTTGCAAACGTTCACCATTCGATGTAAGGTACAAGTACTCGAAATCGGTTTTGAACCAATTGCTGTACGCGCCCCACACAAGCACTACAATGACGGCAGCGAGGACAAGCAACGCCACCGTCACGATAGTTATAATTTTTTCTTGCTTATCCATAATTGCCCCCTATGCGAGAATGTGGTCTCGATCCAAAGTCAACTCACTGACGGGCAAAAACAATGCGTCGCCGTCAAATGTAACGTCGATTGTCTTGGTACTTGAAGTGTAAGTTTGTCCGCTGTAAGTTGCCGTCAACTTAACGTCAAAGGTTGCATGCGGACCCGAGACTTCTTGAACTGCTTGACAAAAACAAGAGTATATTTTTGTTGCAGAAGCAGATGCCTTGGGGGATTCCAATGCACAGAACAAGCCAGAAAAACCATAGCCAAAAATCGATCCATGGCTAAGCATTTGGCTAGCCGTTAAATAGATTTCATTGTTGTTGCGAATTTCAATCACAGGATTTGCAATTAAAGGTTGACTTTCATCAAGAGCAGAAAGTTTAATTGACAACGAATTATGAAAATACCTAGTTAATCTCAAACGTCCGTCGCTGAGTTCCAACTTTTGAATTGACGCCACGGTGTAATCCGACGTTTCGAACTCATAGGAAAAGCTTGTGGTTTCGCTTGAAACTTGCGGCATATTGAAAGTTATACCGGTTATTTTTTGGACGTAATCGAACAGGCATTCCGCGCTTTTTGTACCGAGCGTAGTGTCACGCGCGGTGCATACGACTTTAATTTGTTCACCAAACGCTTGCAGTACTTTTGCCGTTGCCGACAACGCTCCGTCCGACTCTGGCGTGATCGTCAGATAGTCTGTTACGGTCTTTCCGTTTGCCCATTCCGAAGAGGGATTTACCCAAACAACGGTCCAATCGACGAGCTTGTTATCCGCTTCCTCGTTTACTGTTGCCGTCAAAGTCCACGTGTTCTCAACCACCGACGTGGGAACGCCGTCAATCGGTGACATTTTGGCAGCCATCAGTCGAATACCGTTCCCGGGCAAAACGCTCGCCATACCTCCGCCGTTCACAGCAGCGTCTTTGCGATCATCGCCGCCCTCGTCGGTCTTATTGTTGTCAGACGATGCTTTTTCCACCTCGTCCAATTTCTCTTTGCCGCAACGCGTGCAAATTCCGTCCTCACCGTAGTCGTGACCGAACAGGCAGTATTTATTCCAATTGGTGAACCAGTCCGTCAATACGCCGATGACGATCACCGCGATAATAAATAGAATCGCAATTGTTACCGCCGCCCATTTGCGACGATCGCTTGCAGCGTGTGCTGCGAAATTATAGTTGCTCATTGTTTCCCTCCTTGATGTTTTGCCTTATACGCCTTTGTCTGATCGATTACCGCACTGCGGTAACCGGCGCGATATGCACGCTGCTCCTTTGTAAGAGTAAGCGGTTCGCCGCTCTGATTACGCTTGATCTCGCCGTCGTTGGTCATACGTACGCCCTGCTGCAACTCAACGGTTGCTTTGCCGTACTTTCCGTGCGGATTGAGAAGTACGTGTACCTTATTGGTTGAGTTATTGCGCACCTTTGTGCCAATTTGTTTGCCACCGCGACCCTTTACAGGGCCGACTTTACTCCACTTGTTTGCCATTGAAATATCACCTCCTGAGAAAATTTATTGCACCGCCCAATAGCACAGCGATGAATGGAAAGGGACTGTTCAGCACAATCCCTTAGAAGCTCCGCAGAAACCTATCGAACTGCACCTGCGGTCGCAGCAATGCTATTTGACTATATTCTTGACGACAACGCTGTCACCGACCACCTCGACATCCAGTTTGACGTTTTCCTCATACCCTATGGTACGAATGTCATCCGTTGTCCAAAAGGTGAGGACCTGAGGATCTAAATACATTCCTCGCTGCTTGCCGGACGTATCCGATACAAGTTTGTCACCTTGGACAAAAGTATAGCAATACTTCTTGGTGTTTTTGCTCGCCTCAACGGTGCGACCAATGAACTTTGCCTCTACCTGAGCTCTTAATCCTGCCATAATTTACTCCTTTTGCCGCCAACTTCCTCTTTCTCGGGCGGACTTAATATATATTCCGGGTTACGATCCCGGTGAACGTCTGAACGGGAACCCCCGATGGGACACTCATCGAGAGCAGATCTTCGAGGTATTGCGACCCAGTGCCGAGCCGAAATTGCAATTATGCAATTACTGCATACATTATATATGCAATATTTGAATATGTCAATACTTTT
>CANQND010000082.1 GCA_947625115.1 uncultured Clostridia bacterium
TTTATAAAATATATATTTATATCTTGACATCTGTGCGTAAAATGGGTAAAATATTATTCAGTGGTAGTATATCTATCATTATGACATAATAGGAGGAAGTTTTATGCACTTATTGCACTCATTCTTCCTTGCCGCATCAATTCCTTTCTATGTTTGGATTTTGCTGCCCGTCGTAGCCGTAGTTTTTGCGGGAATAGGCGTGGCTGTCGGAATCTTGGTATATAGAAAATCCAGAAACCGTAAAATCGGTTCAGCACAAGCGCAGGCGGACGCTATTTTGGAATATGCCCGCGACGAAGCTAAATCGTTGAAAAATGATGCCCAAAAAGAGGCAAGAGAAGAAGTTCAAAGACAAAAAAACGAAGCAGAACGCCAAATAAAAGAACGTAACAGCGAAATTTCCAAGCAAGAGAATCGTCTTAATCAAAAAGAGGAAGCTCTTGATAAAAAAGAGGAAATGTTGCTCAAAAAGCTCGATCAAATCGACGTTCAACACAAACAGCTCATCGCTCAACAGGGCGAACTGAACAAACGCGAGCAGGAACTCGATAAGTCCGAAGAGCGTATTCAGCAGGAATTGGAACGCGTTGCGGGACTCACCAAGGACGAAGCGAAGCAAATTTTGATTGACGGAATGGTTTCCGACGCACGCAAAGACGCCGCAAGTTTGGTAAGAAAAATCGAAACCGAAGCAAAACAAAGCGGCGAAACAAAGGCGCGCGAGATCATCGCAACGGCGATTCAGCGTTGCGCAAGCGATCAAGTCAGCGAAATGACCGTAACGACGGTCCCCCTGCCCAACGATGAAATGAAAGGTCGTTTGATAGGACGTGAGGGACGCAACATTCGCGCGTTGGAAAACGCCACAGGCGTGGAACTCATTATCGACGACACCCCCGAAGTGGTTATCCTTTCGGGTTTCGATCCCGTTCGCCGTCAGATTGCGCGTATCACAATCGAAAAACTTATTTCCGACGGTCGTATTCACCCCGCGCGTATCGAGGAAATGGTGGAAAAAGTCAAACGCGATATGGAAATCACCATCAAGGACGAGGGCGAGGCCGCGTCTTTCGATACGGGCGTGTTCGGCTTGCACCCCGAACTTATCAAGTTGTTGGGTCGCCTCAAATTCCGCACGAGTTACGGACAAAACGTGTTGCGCCACTCGATAGAGGTAAGTTACATTGCAGGCATAATGGCGTCGGAATTGGGTCTTGACGTCGCTCTCGCCAAACGCGGCGCGTTATTGCACGACATCGGCAAGGCGGTCGATCAGGAAGTGGAAGGCACCCATATGCAAATAGGTGCGGATCTCGCCAAAAAGTACAAAGAGAGCAAAGAAGTTGTCAACTGCATTGCCTCTCACCACGGTGACGTTGAGCCTATGACGGTGGAAGCCGTTATCGTTGCCGCCGCCGACGCAGTGAGCGGTGCGCGTCCGGGAGCGCGTCGCGAATCTCTCGAAAACTACGTAAAACGTTTGGAAAAACTCGAAGAAATCGCCAACTCTTTCAAAGGCGTACAAAAATCTTATGCGGTACAAGCGGGGCGCGAAATTCGCATTATCGTAAAACCCGAAGAGGTCAACGACGAATCCACGGTTTTGCTTGCCAACGACATCGCTCGCCGCATAGAAAGCGAGTTGGAGTACCCGGGGCAAATCAAAGTAAACGTTATTCGCGAAACGCGCAGTATCGACTACGCAAAATAGCAGTTTCCTAATATTTGCAAAAAAATTGTTTTTCAAGCAAACAAAGCTCCCGCTTGGGAGCTTTTGTGTTGCCCTTTGTCGAAAATTTACAAACATATGCTTTTCGACATAAAAATTGCGGGCAAAATATAAAGGGCGCGGAACACATTCCGCGCCTGTTCTGTTTGAGATGTATTTGTCGTTTTCAGTTGCGAAAGCCGACAGTAAACCTACTTTTTTGCCGTATCGTGGTCGGAATCCGTTGTCCCGTCGATAATCTTTTTGTATCTGTCCACTTCGCCGCGCGCCAATTGGTCGCAACGTTCGTTCAGTTCCACGTCGGCGTGTCCCTTTACCTTTACAAAGCGTACGTTGTGCTTGTTCACCTCGTAGAGCAGTGCTTTCCAAAGGTCTTGGTTTTTAACTTCGTTTTTAGCGGCGGTTTTCCAGCCTGCCGCTTGCCAAGATGTCAGCCAGCCTTTGTTGAAAGCGTCGGCGATGTACTGCGAATCGGTACAAATATCCACGTTGCAACTTTGATTTAAGCCTCTCAACCCCTGAATGACCGCAAATAGCTCCATTCGGTTGTTTGTGGTGCTTTTATCGTAGCCGCTAATTTCTTTCTTTACGCCGTTGTAAACGAGTACCGCCGCCCAACCGCCTATTCCGGGGTTTCCCGAACAAGCACCGTCTGTGTAGATAGTAACTTTCTTCATAATTTCAAAACTATTTTTGCCGTTTCAATTGACATAAAACTTCCTTTACATTATAATATTAAAGTACCCAAAGTTGCAAATGTTTTGCGACAAAATTTTTTAGGGGAGTGGCTCAACGGTAGAGCAGCGGTCTCCAAAACCGCCGGTTGCGTGTTCGAATCGCGTCTCCCCTGCCAAAATGCGTTG
>CANQND010000083.1 GCA_947625115.1 uncultured Clostridia bacterium
AACGCCAAACTCTATTTGGAACAGCACCCCGACGTTATGGAATTGCTTTCCGACAAAATCAAGGCGAAGCTCAACCCAGTTGCCGAAACTGACGAAACAGCGGAATAAAGCTATTTGCATTTTCGGCGTTTTGCAAAACGCATTGATAAAAGTCCAATCATATGGTTGGACTTTTTTTTGCCTTTGTTTATGTCCTGACAAATGTTTCAGTTCAACAGTAGTGCAGCATATATATTCCATATCCGCTTGTTAATACTTATTCAATTGGTGATGAATTTTTTGATTGCTGTACTTTCCTACAAGTATTTTTGCGGTTATCGCGTAATACAACTCAATAAATATATCCTATATCTGCTTGCATATATGCTTGTACACGGATCTAAACAGCTAGTTGGGCTTTTGATTGTTTTGCATAATTCTGTGTTTCGCTCGACAAGAAATTACCTAAAAGGCTTCTCTTTGGGAAAAAAGAGTGCGCCACGAAAAAGCAAATGTGTCCTGTGGACACTTTGTCGTGAGCGCGGGCAAGTTGGGGCATTTCTAACGCCCCAACGCAGTCGTCACTGAAAGTGACTGATGAGTTTCGACCTGAAAAGCAAGTCAAATATTGCAAAAATTCCTTTTGTAACACTAAGGGCTTTTTTATTTCAGTGACAATTGTGATATAAAGTTAATTTCGTAGATGTAACTTATTTAACAGAGCTTGTTACATATATTCTTCTTCCGCCGTTCTGGGACGGTTGTTTAGTGCAGTTTATTGCTTACTTCAAAAGTCGAAACTCATTCGTCGTCCTGCGGACGCCACTTTCTCTTGCGTCGTCAAGAGAAAGCTGTTGCAACGGTTTTTGACTTGCTTCCTACGGGCAAAATGTGCTAAAACATTGAGTATCCCTATAAACATTATCTTCCTACATACCGTGTACACTTTGTCGTGAGCGCGGGCAAGTTGGGGCATTTCTAACGCCCCAACGCAGTCGTCACTGAAAGTGACTGATGAGTTTCGACCTGAAAAGCAAGTCAAATATTGCAAAAATTCCTTTTGTAACACTAAGGGCTTTTTTATTTCAGTGACAATTGTGATATAAAGTTAATTTCGTAGATGTAACTTATTTAACAGAGCTTGTTACATATATTCTTCTTCCGCCGTTCTGGGACGGTTGTTTAGTGCAGTTTATTGCTTACTTCAAAAGTCGAAACTCATTCGTCGTCCTGCGGACGCCACTTTCTCTTGCGTCGTCAAGAGAAAGCTGTTGCAACGGTTTTTGACTTGCTTCCTACGGGCAAAATGTGCTAAAACATTGAGTATCCCTATAAACATTATCTTCCTACATACCGTGTACACTTTGTCGTGAGCGCGGGCAAGTTGGGGCATTTCTAACGCCCCAACGCAGTCGTCACTGAAAGTGACTGATGAGTTTCGACTATCAAAACAAGTAGTCAACTGCAATAAATAACCATTCTCATCGTGCAAAACGGGTCCCCGCGCAAGTACGCTAATACTTGCGTGGGAAGAGGAGCCGCCGACTGTTAGCGGTACCGAGTGCGTTTGCGCACTTGGTGCTAACCAAAGCCGTGCGGCGACGAGGGGGACGGGGGACCGCCGCGAGGCGGTGGAAGAGGTATATCCGTAACCAATTCCTCGCCTCTTTCCCAATCTGTCGGTTAAACTTTTTCCTTGTCTTAGTTTATATTATTTGACAAATTTTTCAGCTCAACAATAGTGCAGTATATGTAAATATCCTATACTCGCTTATAAATACATATTCAATTGGTTGGGCTTTAGTGTACCTAGCTTGTACTTTTGGGCAAAGCATTTATCGCTATAAAGGTATAATTATTATAAATATCTATGTCCGCCGGTATTATTCGACCCAATCGTTCTATTAAACTCCTTGCTTTCCTTAATTTATGTTTTCAAATAAATTTTTCCGTCTAATAATAGTATATGTAAATATATCCTATATTCGCTCGTATACACAGATTTAATCGGTGATTAGCTTTTTACGTACTTTCTGACAAAACATTTTTTCGCTGTTATCTCGTAATATAAAACAATGAGATAACTTATATAATATCGTATTTATAAGGGTTTGCTTGTGGTGTAGTCATTTTAATTTATTCTTCCGTGACAAAATTATGGATTACGGTGGCGGTGTAAAAATATTTTTCCGAATTGAACCATATAGTTCTGTCGCTTAATAGAAATTTTTTTGTGTGGTTGTTGATTTTCGCCTATTATAGTACGTTCACTGACAGCGGTGTGTTTGTGATTGTTTCTTTATGTTGCGTTTACTTCGTTTTTTAATAATTTATGGTTTATATATAATACTATTATTGAAATAGTATTCTACATAATGTTATTTTTCGTAATGGTTATGTCCGATTTCGAGTATAACAGGATAGAATTTTCAATTTCTACGATGAATTTGTTTTGACTTACATTGTTGCGGACGTTTGGCGTACAAACAGCTTTTGGAAAGCTATGTATAATATGGTGTTTATTTTAATTTATAAAATATATATTTATATCTTGACATCTGTGCGTAAAATGGGTAAAATATTATTCAGTGGTAGTATATCTATC